>CANQSZ010000084.1 GCA_947626645.1 Candidatus Gastranaerophilales bacterium | reverse complement strand
ACAAGACGGAGTAAAATCAACTTAAATGAAAAATAATAATTTACAAAAAAAGAGTTCTAAAATCGTTGCTGATTTTTTAGAAAATACAAGACTGCATAAAAAAGAATTTGCCCAAATGATAGGAGTAACCTTATCATACGTTTATAATTTGATAGACGAAACAATACCGTTTTCAACAAGAAGTACGACGCTTGAAAGAATTGCAACGGTAATGGATATTGAACCCGAGGAATTTGAAGAATACAAAATTCCGCAAGAACCGCTTGTGAAAGACGATACCATTGAACTAATAAAAAACATGATACACGAAAAAAAGATGAGTATAGTAACATTTTTAAAAGCATTCCCGAGAAAGAAAAGGGTCGAAATTGTGGATATGCTCAGAGGTGCCTATCCGGTGCCGATAGATTTTAAAGAATTGGCAATGATTGGACAGATATTGGATTTGGATAAAAACGATATTTATAATATTTGGGAAGAAAGGGTAAAGCAGGTATTGGAAGCAAACGGAATGAACATCAATAACAATGCGGCACTGGTAAATTCGATGTTTGAATGTGCAAGAAAGTATATAGAAATATAAAAGGTTCATATAATTGAACCTTTTTTAATAAGAAAAAAGTTGACAATCAAATTTGTTCTTGATAAGATAAGCGTACGCGGTAAAACCGCAAGTCGGAAATATGAATAGTAATTTGCGCTTGTAGCTCAGCAGGTAGAGCACTCCCCTTTTAAGGGATAGGTCGCGCGTTCGAATCGCGCCAAGCGCAAATTTTTATTGTAAATATTTGTTTAACTTGTTTTTGTCAACAAATTTTATGCTAACATAAGTATATGGAATGGATTTACCTTATAATTGCATCCGTATTTGAAATCGGTTGGCCGTTCGGGCTTAAAATGGCATCAATAAGCTCGCATAAAGTTCTGTGGATAATTTTTGTCCAAACAGCATTGATTCTTAGCGGGGTATTTTTATATTTTGCACAAAAGCAAATCCCTATCGGCACGGCTTATGCCATCTGGACAAGTATCGGGGCAATCGGAACATTTACAATCGGTGTTTTGCTTTTTAATGACGCATTTAATTTTATGCGGGCTTTGGGTGTTCTGTTTATCATAATAGGTATTATTTGTCTGAAGTTGGGGTGATTTATTTTAACCCGTTCATATAATTGACAAAACTAATTTAAAATGATATTAAAAAAACAATGAATTTGTAACAATTTAGCAATATATCAACGAAAAACCGTCAAAAAAAAATTTTTAGGAGTTTTATATATTTTTGCAAGGAGTAGTAACAAGTGTCAATACAAAAAATCACATTTAAAAGCGAGAATAATGCGGGAATATTACAACAATTTTCTCCAATGGCGAACACAATAAAAGTATCCGCTCAAAATGAGCAACCCGCAAAAGAAACACCCGAATCAAAAGCAAAATCAAACAAAAAAATCCAATACATAAGTTTTGCAACGGCGGCTGCCGCAATCGGGATATCGGGAATTATTGCCTACAGACAGGGAAAATTTGCCAAGGTCTTGAAAGAGCAAACAAAATCAGCTCAAGAGATGATTAAAGAATTAAAAACCTCCGTAGCCAAAGAATTTTCCGAACAGATAAACTCACAAACAGGTACAATAAACGAAACTTTGGCAAAAACCGTAGAAAAAGAAGTAAAAGCAGTAGAAGAAACACTTTCAAAAACAATCAGCGCAAACGACACAAAACAAACCGAGGCGCTAAAAGATTTAGGCAAGTGGCAAGACGGTCAAATTGACGGTTTGAAAAAGGATTTAAGCGAGCGTATTGACCACTTGGTAACGACTGCAAAAAGCACGGGCGCTGAAGAAATAATCTTGCAACCCGTGAACGTAAACGGATTGCCAATGGAGCTTGCGGGAGTTATGCACGGATACGGAAAATATACCGAAAAACTTGAAAAAGAGCTTCAAACAGAAGCGACAAAACGTATTTTCGGACTTGTT
Organism: Candidatus Gastranaerophilales bacterium; assembly: GCA_947626645.1. Classification (GTDB taxonomy): domain Bacteria; phylum Cyanobacteriota; class Vampirovibrionia; order Gastranaerophilales; family Gastranaerophilaceae; genus Zag111. Next base: position 4,815 of record CANQSZ010000084.1, on the reverse strand, counting down.
GACAGGTCGGGGATTATCCCAAAAGATGATGTTATGATACGAGTTCCGACATCGGAATTTTCGGGATTTACAAGCACAGGCGGAATGTCGGTTGTACCCAAAGAAGTTATCGCAAACCTTGGTGCGCTCGTAAACAACAAACAAAAAATCAGGCTCACCGTCGATACACCGCTTTATTTAGGACAAGTTGAAGATAATGTTTACTATACCATAGTAAAAAATAAAAACGGGAAATATAATTATATAACTTCCGATAAAAATAAAGTCATGGCGGAATTAGAAAAACTGGATTCCAAACTTATTCCCATCTACACCGACAAGGGAAAAGTCAAAGAAGATGTTGAAATTTATATAGCAAGAAATTTAGAGCAGGAAGTTGACTTAAATCTTTTGAAAGAAAGATTTAACAAAGATTTTTTGGCTGTAATAGAAGAAAAATTAAAACACGAAGAACCGTTTGAAAATGAGATATTAAAAATCACATACGACACGGAAAAAGTTCCGGACATAAACGACCCGAACAAAAAGATAGCAAAAAAATATCCGATATCAAAAATCAAATACGATGCAATATTTTATAAAAACGACAAATTCAGAATGAACGGACCAGTAATTGACGGTTCATCAAAAACCATCTACAACAATCTTACCCACGAAGCGGGCGAAACCGAAAGAAACATCTATTTTGATAAATATTTTTATGAATATTTACTATCGGGAGCGGAAACATCAAACGAAAATTTGAGAGCGGATTTAATAATAGGTAACGATTGGCAAACCGGCGGAATAAGTGCGATGGTAAGGTTGCTGACGCTTGCAAAAAAATATTTCGGCTTAAACCCCGAAGTTGCCGACAAAATTTATAACACCCCAATCGCGACAATCATACATAATGCAGGTTTAGAAGGTTCGGTTTGGCATTCTCAGCCGAAATTATTAAATGTACTGTTTGGCGAACATGCGGCAAAAATAGTTCAAAACGCATACATGCCCAAAAACACGAATTTACCGCCGGAATTATTGAACGGACTGTTCTGCGGAAATAAATTAAACCCGCAAACAATGGCAAGCGTATATTCAGACACGATAATACCCGTTTCCGTCGGAAACGGAGCGGAAATGGCTACTCATAGCGGTTTTGGAGGTTCAAACCATCAACTTTTCAGAATGCGCGGAAGATACAACGAATTTGCCGATATTGAACACATTAAATATATCGCACGAATGAACGGCATAGATGATAAACTTGCTCAAAAGAATAACATTACATACAGACCGATAACAAACGGCAGTGATATGATTAACAACACATTTAAAAACACCGAGAAATTGGAAGAAGCAGTCGGATTAAAACCTGATTCTTTAAAAATATACCACTCGGGAGATAATATACTGGAATGGCACAACCACAACAAAGAAGTTTACTTAAATAAAGTAATTGAAGAAGTAAAATTGGCACGCGAAGGTGTCAGAAACGTAATGAACATAGAACTTCCAGAATTAACAAATCTTGAAGGGGTAACAAAAGATACAATGGTAGTTTCAACGGCGGGAAGAATTGCAGACCAAAAGGGATTGGATATATTTGCCGAAGCAATAGACGAATTTATATCAAGACATCCGAACGAAGATTTGCCGGTATTTTACAGCCAAGGAACAGGCGATCAGATATATATTGATGCGTTAATGAACGTAAAACGCAGAATTGCCGGAAAATGGGGTCAAAAAGCCGCTGACAGAATAGTGTTTGCAAGATTATTCAACGAACCGGGAAGATATGACGGTTGTAAATTAATGTCGGACTTTATAGGTATGCCTTGTTGGTACGAGCCATGCGGACTTGTGCATAAACAGATTGCTAACTATAGCGGCGCAATTCCTATCGTAAACAAAGTCGGAGGCTTAACCGACGGCATGCAAGACGGTGTTAACGCCATATTTGCCAATTTCAAAAATAAATATGAAAATTACGATGAGGCACTAAAACACAACAAAATAGAATTTGCAAACGCACTTGATAAAGCATGGGAATGGTTCAAAGACAAAGACAGACTTGCAAAAGGATTTGAAAGCTCATTAAAAACAGACCACAGTTGGCTTGCAAAAGGCGGACCGATTGAAAAATATGCGCAAACCTTTATTGATTTAAAAGTCCTCAAACCTGAAATTTTGGAATGAGTTAATTTGAACTGACAAAACTTTCGACACCGTTATCAATCACAATCGCAGTTAAGGGAGCACTTTTGAATTTGCCGCAGCCTGTGTCGATGCAGATTTTATCGTTCCAAATTTGCGGTTTGGGAAATTCGGTATGTCCGAAAATTATCTTCTGTTTTAAATTATGTTTGCGGTTATAAAATTCACTTCTTATATAAACCATATCGACAGGGTCTTGCTTATCTAACGGTATTTCCGGCTTAATTCCGGCATGTATAAACAAATAATCATCGGTTAAAAAGTAATACTTTAACGACTTGAAAAAATCACCGTGAATTTTAAAAATATTATCAAAACCGCCGTAGCTTTTAACCGTACTATCACCGCCGTAGCTCCAAAAAAGATAATTAAAATAATCATCTGATTTGGAATTTAAAAGCGCAAACTCATGAGACCCGATTAAATAAACACAATGGCAAACATCATTCATCGAGATAATTTTATCGACAACTTCGCGCGACTTAAGACCTCTGTCGATATAATCGCCCATAAAAACGATTGTATCATCAGCCTTCGGGGAAATTTGGGAAAGTACGGAAGTCAGCTTTTCATACTCTCCATGGATATCACTTATGCCTATTATTCTGCTCATATTAACAATTTAGTATAAAAGCAAAGTTATTACAAACAAAAAAGAGATTGGCTTATATAAAACCAATCTCTTGATTGTTAAATAAATTATTTAGTTAGCCGGAGCTTCTTCAACAATTTCCGGTTCTTTTTCTTTTTTTGTTCTTCTTGATTTTGAAGCCTTTTCAAAAGCAATTTTTCCGTCAACCAGTGTAACTTTAATGGTATCACCGGGGGCATATTTACCCGATAAAATTTCTTCCGCGAGGCTGTCTTCCATTTTACGTTGAATTAAACGTCTTAAAGGTCTTGCACCGTAGGCTTCCGAGTATCCGTTTTCAGCCAAATGGTCTTTAACCTCATCAGTTACATCAATATTCAATTCTTTTTCAGCCAAACGTTTCAACAAGTCTTTTAACATCAAATCAACAATTTGTCTGATTTCTTCTTTAGAAAGATGAGCAAATACGATGGTTTCGTCAATACGGTTAAGAAATTCGGGTCTGAAAGCCTTTTTCATTTCTTCGGTTACAGTCTCTTTCAATTTTTCGTATTTGTCTTTGGATTCATCATCCGCAGTAGAAAAACCGAGCTTAGAAGTATTAGTAATCATACTAGCACCGACATTTGAAGTCATGATAATAACGGTATTTTTGAAACTTACATGACGACCTTTTGAATCGGTTAAACGACCGTCGTCCAAAATTTGGAGCATGATGTTGAACACATCGGGGTGAGCTTTTTCGATTTCATCAAAAAGCACAACCGAATAAGGTTTCTTTCTGACCAATTCCGACAAATGACCGCCGTCATCATAACCGACATACCCCGGAGGAGAACCGATAAGTTTTGCGGTCGAATGTTTTTCCATAAATTCAGACATATCAACTCTCAGCATGTTATCTTCAGAACCGAACATCGCTTCTGCAAGAGCCTTGGCAAGCTCTGTTTTACCGACACCGGTCGGTCCGCAGAAGATGAAACTTCCGATAGGTCTGTTTGGTGCTTTAAGCCCTACTCTTGCACGTCTTATGGCTTTTGATATCGCAACAATTGCGTCGTGTTGACCGATAACTCTTTGGTGCAGAGTGTCTTCCAATCGCATCAATCTTTCACTTTCGCCTTCGGTCAATTTTGTAACCGGAACACCGGTCATCATCGCAATAACTTCCGCGACATTTTCAGCCGTAACGGTTGCTTTGTTAACCTCGTGTTCATCGCGCCATTGAGCGGTTACTTCTCTTATTCTGTCGCGTAAATCAGCTTCATCATCACGTAATTGCGATGCGGTTTCAAATTCCTGATTACGGATAGCGTCTTCTTTTTCTTTAATAAGAGATTTCAACTGTTTTTCAAGCTCTTTGGCCTCAGGGCACATATTTGACGCTTTTAATCTGACTTTGGAACTTGCCTCGTCGATAACGTCGATTGCCTTATCCGGCAAAAATCTGTCGTTAATATATTTACTTGATAATTTAACCGCCGCAACGATTGCATCATCAGAGATTATCAACTTGTGGTGTTCTTCGTATTTGGGTTTTAAGCCCTTGATAATTTCGATTGACTCATCAACAGTCGGCTCATCAATTTGAACGGGTTGAAAACGTCTTTCAAGAGCGGAATCTTTTTCGATATATTTTCTGTACTCATCGGATGTTGTCGCACCGATAACTTGAATTTCACCGCGAGACAGGGCGGGTTTTAAGATATTTGCAGCATCGATTGCACCTTCTGCCGCGCCCGCACCGATTAGAGTGTGCATCTCATCAATTACAAGAATTATATTTCCTGCCTGACGAATTTCGTCCATAATTTTTTTCAATCGTTCTTCAAATTCACCGCGATACTTTGTACCGGCAACCAAAAGCCCCATATCAAGCTGAATAACTTTTTTGCCGTCTAAAATGTCGGGAACTTCGGCGTTAACTATACGAATAGCCAAACCTTCCGCAACCGCGGTTTTACCGACCCCCGGTTCACCCAACAAAACAGGGTTATTTTTTGTTCTTCTTGCAAGAATTTGAATAA
>CANQSZ010000083.1 GCA_947626645.1 Candidatus Gastranaerophilales bacterium | reverse complement strand
TGTAATAGATTTTAAAAGAGATAAATTCGGCGTACCCGCAACAGTAAAAACAATCGAGTACGATCCGAACAGAAACGTAAGAATTTCACTTTGCTTTTATGCAGACGGAGAAAAAAGATATATCTTGACCCCCGAAGGCTTAAACGTAGGTGATACAATAGTAAGCGGACCTGAAGCACCCGTGCAGACAGGTAACGCTTTACCGTTAGAATTAATTCCGTTAGGTACAATAGTTCATAACATCGAACTAAACCCGGGTCGTGGCGGAGTTATGGTCAGAGCAGCAGGAAATGCGGCTCAGGTAATGGCTAAAGAAGGTAACTATGTAACAATTAAACTTCCTTCTTCCGAAATGAGAATGGTAAGAAAAGAATGCATGGCAACAATAGGAATGTTGGGAAATGCGGAATTTAAGAACTTATCAATCGGAAAAGCGGGAAGAAAACGCTATATGGGTATCAGACCAACCGTAAGAGGTGTAACGATGAACCCGTGCGATCACCCGCACGGTGGTGGTGAAGGTAAAACAGGACCCGGCGGAAACCCGAAAACACCTTGGGGTAAACCGGCTCTGGGTTACAAAACTCGTAAGAAAGGCAAAGCGTCCGATAAATTAATCGTTAGAAGACGTAAAAAATAAACTTTTTCATAAAAAGTTAAAATTATAAATTACAAAAATAAACCAAAAGGAGAAATAAATGGCACGTTCATTAAAAAAAGGTGCGTATGTAGAAGAATCTCTACAAAAGAAAATAGACAAAATGAATGCTAACTCGGAAAAGAAAGTTATCAAAACTTGGTCAAGAGCATCAATGATAGTACCTGATATGTTAAACCATACAATAGCGGTACATAACGGTAAAACTCACGTACCGGTATATATTACCGAACAGATGGTCGGACATAAATTAGGTGAATTTGCACCGACAAGACTATTCAAAGGTCACGCAGGTTCTGATAAAACCGCAAAAAGAGATTAGTAGAAGTAATCCAAAGTGATAAAAAAATAAAAGGATAAAAAAATGGAAGCAAAAGCAAAACAAACAGACATAAAAATGACAGCAAGGAAACTTCGCAGAGTAATCAACGAAGTCAGAGGTAAAGCTGTTGTTGAAGCTCAGGATATGTTGCGTTTTATGCCATATTTTGCGGCAAGAGTGGTTGAAAAGAACCTCAAAGCAGCAGTTGCAAATGCCCGCGAACAATATGGAGTAGCACCGGAATCGTTGAGAATATCAGAAATTTTTGCTGATGAAAGTGTTACATATAAACGCGCAAGAACAAGAGCGCAAGGTCGTATGTATTCAAGAATGAAACGTACGTCACATCTTACATTAGTAGTTAGTGATACAACAAAATAGGAAAAAATAAAATGGGACAAAAAACACATCCAACCGGATTTAGAGTAGGCATCATCCAAAGCTGGGCAAGCTCATGGTATGCAAAATGGAAAGAATACAAAACATTTGTAGCAGAAGATGCAAGAATCAGAAAATTCGTAAAGAAAAAATTATACGCAGCAGGGGTATCAAGAATATTGATATCGAGAAAAGCGCAGAATACAACAATAACAGTTGTAACGGCAAAACCGGGTATTGTAGTCGGCAGAGGCGGACAGGGTATTGATGATTTACGTCAGGAAGTATCCAAATACATCGGAAAACAAGTAGTAATCAACGTTGTGGAAGTAGCAAGAATTGATGCCGATGCACAATTGGTTGCCGAAAACATAGCACAACAGTTGGAAAAACGTATCGCATTCAGACGAGCAATGAAACAGGCAATGCAAAGAACAATGCGTTCGGGCGTTCAAGGTATTAAAGTTATGGTATCGGGACGTTTGGGCGGAGCTGAAATCGCGCGTTCCGAGTGGGCTAAAGAAGGAAGAATCCCTCTGCAAACTCTCAGAGCAGACGTAGATTACGGATTTGCGGAAGCTGATACGATTATGGGTAAAATCGGTGTTAAGGTTTGGGTTTTCAAAGGCGATTTGATGCCCGGTGAAAAAGCAGATCAAAACATCAAATTAAAAAGCTCAAAAGACGGTGCCGAAAAAGGTGCAAGACGTCCGAGACGCTCAAAGAATGTTGAAACAACAGAAAGCTAGTAAGGTATAAAAACAATAGGAGCAAAATATAATGTTACAGCCTAAGAAAACAAAATACCGCAAAATGATGAAAGGCAGAATGAAAGGAACCGAAACGAGAGGAACAAAACTTGAGTTTGGACAATACGCTCTGCAAGCATTAGAACCCGGTTGGATAACCAGCCGTCAGATAGAGGCAGCACGTCGTGCTATGACTCGTGAAATCAAACGTGGCGGTAACGTTTGGATTAAAATTTTCCCGGATAAACCGATTACCGCAAAACCGGCAGAAACTCGTATGGGTTCGGGTAAAGGTAACGTTGAATACTGGGTTGCGGTTGTAAAACCGAACAGATTGTTATTCGAGCTTGACTATTTTGACAGAAATGTTGCAGTGCATGCTCTTGAATTAGCTGCACAAAAACTTCCGATAAAGGTCAAAATCGTAGAACAACCAAGAGAACAAGCAAAATAAGTTTCTTCCTTTACGAGGGGGATTTTCCCAAAAGGTCGGCAGAAGGTAAGAAATAAAGATAAAGGAAAAGAAAAATGAAATTAAGTGAAATGCGTGAAAAAACAGCAGATGAGTTACAAAATGCAATAATAGATTGGAAAAAGCAATTATTGGAATCAAGATTGCAACTTTCCACTCACAAATTGGAAAATACGGCAGTAATTTCCAAAACCAAAAGGCTCATCGCTCAAGCAAAAACAGTTATAACAGAAAAAGCTAACGGAAAAGAACCGGCTGCAAAAGTTGTTGAAGAAAAGAAAGCACCGGCTCGTAAACCGAGAGCAAAAAAATCGGAGGTAGAAAATGCCTAAGAAAGAAAAACAAGGAATAGTAGTTAGTAACAAAATGGACAAAACAGTAGTTGTAAAAGTTGCTGATTATGAACCACATCCAAGATACAAAAAAATTATCGAATCAAACAAACACTACAAAGCACACGATGCCGAAAATGTTTGCTCAGAAGGTGATATCGTAAGAATAGTTGAATCAAAACCGATATCAAAAGACAAACGTTGGACAGTTGCCGAAGTGGTTGAAAAAGCAAGATAGTTTTTGAATTAAAAAAAATGCAGCATTACCACAAGAGTAATGAGAGGCAAAAGCAGTAATAAAAATCTAAAAGGAAAGAAAAATGATACAACAGGAAACAAGACTAGAAGTAGCAGATAACACAGGCGCAAAACAGTTGTTATGTATCCGTGTTATGGGCAGCTCAAATAAGAAATTTGCGGCAGTCGGAGATGAAATAACAGCCTCTGTTAAAGATGCAACTCCGAATATGGCCGTAAAAAAAGGTGAAGATGTACGTGCGGTTGTTGTAAGAACAAAAGCAGACATCAAACGTAATGACGGTTCGGTCATCAGATTTGACGAGAATGCGGCAGTAATTATCAACAAAGACGGCAACCCGAGAGGAACACGTGTTTTCGGACCTGTCGCTCGTGAATTGAGAGACAAAGGTTATATGAAAATTGTTTCTCTTGCACCGGAAGTTATCTAATAAAGGTTAACATGTAATAGACCATCATGGTCAGTCCATGAAAGTAAAATCAGGAGAAAAAAATGGCTAAAAAAGATAAGAAAAGTTTACATGTAAAAAATAGCGACAGAGTTGTTATTATTGCAGGTAAAGACAAAGGAAAAATCGGTAACATCAAAAAAGTTGACACCGTAAAAGGCAGAGTAGTAGTCGAAGGTGCAAATATGGTTACCAAAGCACAAAAGCCGCAGCCGGCAGCAGGGATTCAGGGCGGATTGATTAAACTTGAAGCCCCGATTGATTCATCCAATGTTATGATTGTTTGTCCGGCATGCGAAAAAGCTACCAGAGTGCAGATGAAAATTGTAGATGGAAAAAAAGTTCGTGTTTGTAAAAAATGCGGTGAACAGTTAGATGTATAATGCGAAGGAACAAAATTCGGCATAAATCATCTTAAATTATAAGGAAAAGAAAAATGACAGTAACTAAAAACTTAAAAACAAAATATGTTGAAGATGTAGTACCGGCTTTGAAAGAAAAGTTCGGCTACAAAAATGACCATCAGGTTCCGAAACTTGTGAAAATAGTTTTGAACATGGGTGTTGGCGAGGCTTCTCACAACTCAAAAATTGCAGAATCGATTGAATCGCAATTAACAAAAATCGCGGGACAAAAAGCGGTTGTTACTAAGGCGAAAAAATCAATTGCATCGTACAAATTGAGAGAAGGCATGCCGGTTGGTGCAATGGCTACATTGCGCGGCGAAAGAATGTATGATTTCTTACAAAAACTTATCTGCGTTGTACTCCCCAGAATTAGAGACTTCAGAGGTATCAGCGCAAAGAGTTTTGACGGTCGCGGAAATTATACTTTGGGCTTGAAAGAACAAGCATTATTCCCTGAAATCACTTACGAAGAAGTCGATTTAGTTAAGGGTATGAATGTTTCGGTCATCACAACGGCTGAAACTGACGATGAGGCAAGAGAGTTGCTAAGACTTCTCGGAATGCCTTTCAAAGGTAGTAAAAACTAATAATCAACAAAGGAGAAATTCATGGCTAAGAAAGCGATGATTAACAAAGAACTTAGACGAGAAAAACTTGCTGCTGCCGGAAAGTACCCAACAGTAAGACTTCACAACAGATGCAGTATCTGCGGCAGACCTCACGGATACCACAGAGATTTCGGGTTGTGCAGAATTTGTTTAAGAAAAATGGCACACCAAGGTTTATTACCTGGTGTTACTAAAGCAAGCTGGTAAGTTTGCTTAGCCTGTTTATGTTATCACATTTAAAAAAAGAGCGGTTTTTCGCTCTTTTTTTGTGCGGTTTTTATTTATTTTTCACCCCTGTAAATTTTTAATTTATAAAATTGTAAACATTTGTAACAAAAACATGCAATAATCTTAAAGTTTTGATTAAAAATGCCGTAATAGACCATGAAAGCACTTAAGTTACGACGAAAGTATCACAAGAAAGGAAAACAATGGGATTATCGGCATCACAAGCGAGATTATTAACCATAACAGCCAGAAAATCTGACTGTGAGTTTCAATCTATGACGTTATCTCATCAGAAGATTGCGCTTTCTCGTGATATGGAAAGAATTTCGCAGGAATACCAGAATGCTTTGAATAACACAAAACTTGTGTATGATTATTACGGCACATTAACAAGCGACATGGATTTGTCTTACGGATTGTTGATGACGCCGTCTATTTATAACGATTATTTCCCGAAATTGGTTACTGATAATAAAAACAGGGTTATATTAAATTCTGCTTATGCGGCAGCAGCAAGGGCAGCGGGCATTCCTATCGAAGGTTTGACGGGAACGCCGTCTTCCGATATTCGTAATAAATTTATCGAAGCACTTGCGGGCGAAGATATTATCACCCCCGGATTGGCAGCCACTATTCAAGGTATCCCCTACAGCAACTCTGTCGGATTGGGCGAGACGGTCAACTTCTCTACTCAAACCATGGACGTTTCTTACGATGAATTATTAGACTTGTTGGCGGCAAATGCTATGTCATCGGCAGATTACGGGGTACAATTCGGTGTTAAATGGGATGCTGATGTACAAGGTGATTGGAGAATAGAGGGTCAGCGTTTCTATACTTGCGATTCCTACGGTAATAAAGTCCAAGGTCAATGGGGATTGCAAAACGGTCAATCACCCGAACTGACTATCGGTGATTTGTTAAGTAATGATGTAAATTATACACTGGGTTACGATTCAAAATTGAACAAATTCGCGGTTGACGGTGCTTATGCTTTACAGGTTGATATTTGCGACGGCAACGCACAATCTGCCGCTATATTAGACTGGATTACGGATGCGTTTTCATCTGTTTTGGGCGGTCTTGCCCAAAACGATATGGCTTTGCAAGCTGCTTATAACGCGGTTTATGATTTAATCTGCCCTGATAATACCGTTGCCGACAGTTTGGAAAAAGACCGAAAGGCAGGCGATGGCGACGGTGGTGATCTTGTAATGAAATCCGTCGGTACTGAGGTCGGTACTACTAAAGATGAAGAAAAATTTCAAGAAAGTATTTTGCCTTATGCAGATGATTATCTCGGTATGGTGTATTATAAAAACAAACGTGGCGGATGGTTAAGTTCAAGAAAGAATGACAGTTCTACTGTTGCGATAAACTTGAACAACTTGGTTGATGTATTTTTATCCGCTTATGTTGAATCTATAAAAGGGATTGACAAAGCTGATTATATGTATGGGCTTGGGAAGAAGAACCCCGAATTTATGTATGATCCTAATACAGACGATTTTATGTTCACCATTGTTACGGATACAACCTCTGAATTAACGGGCGATAGCAACTTGTATGCCGGATTTTACGATGCGTTGTTCAACCTTATCTGTATGAACGGCTGGGTAGAAAACGATAATATTGATGATAATTCTTATATGCAAGAATTGATGAAAAACGGTATGGCGTTTATATCATCAATGAGTAATGACGGGTTCTATTACCAAAGCAACTACGCAACCGATCCTTATATCTCGGAAGTCTCTGATGATGAGGCTATCGCTAAAGCTGAAGCAAAATATAATACCGAAAAAGCTAAAATCCAAACAAAAGAAGATACAATCGACTTGAAGATGAAAAACCTTGATACCGAAATATCATCGCTCACAACGGAATATGATACAACAAAATCGGTTATCTCAAAAGCGATAGAACGCTCTATTAAACGCTACGACGC
>CANQSZ010000082.1 GCA_947626645.1 Candidatus Gastranaerophilales bacterium | reverse complement strand
ATTGTAACAAGAAAATCAGTACACCAGCCGCTTCAAACAGGCTTGACGGCGATTGATGCTTTGACACCTATCGGCAGAGGACAAAGAGAGTTGATAATCGGCGACAGACAAACAGGTAAAACAGCCATTGCAATAGATACGATAATTAACCAAAGGGGCAAAGACGTTATATGTATATATGTTGCGATAGGACAAAAAGCGTCAACCGTTGCGCATCTTGCCAAAACACTTGAAGAAAAAGGCGCTATGGATTACACAATAATTGTATCGTCAACGGCAAACGAATCTGCACCTTTGCAATTTATAGCTCCGTTTGCTGGAGTTGCAATCGGCGAGGAATTTTTGGAACAGGGTAAACACGTTTTGATAGTTTATGATGACTTATCAAAACACGCACAAGCCTACAGAGCGATGAGTTTACTGTTAAAAAGACCCCCGGGACGTGAAGCATACCCCGGAGATGTATTTTATCTTCATTCAAGATTGCTTGAAAGAGCGGTAAAATTAAACGATGAATTGGGCGGCGGAAGTATAACGGCGCTGCCGATTATCGAAACTCAAGCAGGTGATGTTTCTGCTTACATTCCGACAAACGTAATTTCAATCACCGACGGACAGATATTTTTGGAAAGTAACGCGTTCAATTCGGGAATAAGACCCGCAATTAATGCCGGAATTTCGGTATCAAGAGTCGGAGGTGCAGCTCAAACAAAAGCCATTAAACAAGTAGCCGGAAAACTAAGACTTGATTTGGCTCAATACAGAGAACTTGAAGCGTTCGCACAGTTTGCATCGGATTTGGATGCCTCAACTAAAAAGCAACTTTTGAGAGGTCAGAAATTAACCGAAGTTTTAAAACAACTTCAATACAATCCTTTGAGCGTAGCAGAACAGGTTTCAATTCTTTTTGCGGCAAACGAAGGACTGCTTGATGATGTTGAAAATACAAACATTCAAAAATTCAAAAAAGAATGGTTTGTATATTTCAACGCAAATTGTACCGAACTTATCAAAAGGCTCAATGAGGGTTCTGCCTTAACAGATGAGGACAAAAAAGAATTAACCGATTCGATAACGACATTTAAAAGCACATTTTAAGGAATAACAATGGCAAATTTGAAGGACATAAAAAACCGAATACAAAGTGTCGAAAGTACCAAGAAAATAACCCGAGCAATGAAAATGGTTGCGGCGGCAAAGGTAAAGCGAGCTGAAAATTCCGTTAAAACAGCCCGACCATACACCAAAGAATTGGTACACATGTTCCAAAAACTTTTAAATTCGGTCAACGAATACACAAACGAAACGCTTAAAATTAAATATGCGATAGATGATTACCCCGAACTTCTGCAAACAAGAGAAGTTAAATCCGTCGGAGTGGTTGTAATCACATCTAATAAAGGCTTGGCAGGGGCATATAATGCCAATGTCGTTAGAGAAACCTTGAAACGGCTCAAAGATTACAAAGAAAAAAACATCGACGTAAAACTTTTTGTAATCGGTCAAAAGGGAATATCGGCATTGAGAAAAAAATGTGCAACAATCGGCTTTCCTATTGAAAAAAAATATTTTTCCGCAATAAACGAGCCTTCCGCGATGGAAGCAAGAGAGATTGCCGAAGACTTAGCCGAATACTTTGTGGATAAAAGAATCGACAAAATTGAAATAGTTACAACAAGGTTTAAAAATATGATGAGCTATTTTGTGGAAGATTGGCAGGTCTTGCCGGTTGTGGGAGTGGTCGATGTTCACGATAGAATCAACGATCACATATTAGAACCGCTTATGGAATTTATACCCGACAAGCACCACATTTTGCAAAAAATAGTTCCGATGTATATGACAAACATATTTTATCACGCACTTTTGGAAGCACAGGCAAGTGAATTGGCATCAAGAATGACCGCGATGTCTGCTGCAACAACCAATGCCGAAAAAATGATTCACGAACTTTCGATTGAATACAACAAAACTCGCCAAACGGCTATTACACAAGAAATTATTGAAGTCGTTTCGGGTGCTAATTCGCAAATGGGTTAATTTACAAATTCTTTAAATGTTTAATTTCCAATTTCGGAAAAAGAGTTATCCCTATCGCATCAATTTGGTAATCTTTAACCCTATTTTCCCGCAAATAATACAAAACACCGGTTTTGATGTTGTGGTATTTGGTTTTTGTTATGGCTTCAAATGGTGTACCTAAATTTGCATTTTTGCGGGTCTTAACTTCGACAAAAACAATTTTCTTTTTGTATTTTGCGATAATATCAATTTCACAAAATTTTGAAAAGTGCTTGTTTCTTTCTAAAATCTCATATCCGTTTTTCACGAGATACTCGCAAGCTATATCTTCACCTTTTTTGCCAAATTCTCTGTTGTTCACAATCTTTACCTGCTACTTAATTCCATACCTTGCAAAACACGATAAATCAGCCAATTTTTGAACATCGTTAATATTGCAATTTTTGCTATACCTCACGGGAGTAATATCTATTCCGCCGCGTCTTGTATAAATGGCGCAGACAAATAAATCATCGTCATCTTCAAGAATATCAAATAACCGTTTGTAAATCATTTCGCAGCATTCTTCGTGGAAATGATATTCCTTGCGAAACGACACCAGATATTCAACCAAAGAAGTTTCTATAATGTGTTTTTTTGATTTGTAATAAATGAAAACATCGCCAAAATCGGGCTGATGCGTAACTCTGCAATTTGAACGCAATGAATCATAAAACAAAAAGTATTCGGCTTTTGTATCCGTATTTTCGGTTTTAATTAACTCGGGCGATTCTTTAAAGTTATTTATTACAATAGTATTTTCATCAATAAAACCGTTCAAATTTTTAAAATTTGTGAATATCTCAAATCTTTTGGCGTTTTCCGGTAAGAAATTTACATCGACCGAAGTGTTTAAAAGGTTTGATAAATCCTTTTCAATCATACTTTTGCATTCGCGAAGGCAATTGTTGGTATCCGAGCCGATTTTAGTCATATTAAAAGAATTGAGATACAATTTTAACGACTTTGATTCAACGATAAAATCGCTATCGGATGAGTATTTAAGTTTTAATAAACGTGTAACCGGCAAACCGTTATTGCAAAGTGCAGAAAACTCATAAGCATGCCAAACATCAAAACCGATGAAAGGTAAATTCTTAGCGCAAATTCCATAAAGCTGCCTGTTTTCAATCCTTGGAACCCTAACCAATAATGACGGATTATACACCTCAGAACCCGCGACATTTTTACCTAAAAGTTTAGAGGCTGAAATATCTGTTATATTATCACTATGCAATTTCTTCATACGCCTGAGGATTATTTAATAAATCATAATTAATTTCGTTTTCGTTATCGGCGATAGCGGCTGCAACGACTGCATCAGAAGTAACATTGAGGGTTGTTCTGAGCATATCGGTCAACCTTTCAATCGTAAATAAGAATGCAAATCCTGCAACGAGTTGTTCGGGGCTTAAGCCCATACCGTTAAGGATTAAAGCGATAGTGATTAAACCTCCGCCGGGGATACCCGCACATGTGCTTGAAGCTACTATTGCAAGAAGTGCGATTTGAATAATCAAAAACGGAGTTAAAGGAACCTGATAAGCCTGAGCAAGGAATATAACCGCAACGGTTTGTAATAAAGCAGTGCCGTCGAAGTTCAAAGTTGCGCCCAAGGGTAAAACAAAGCTGGAAATTTTATGAGAAATTCCGCGTTTTTCGCAGCACGCAATAGTTAAAGGCAAAGTTGCAGAAGAACTTGCCGTACCGAATGCAACCATTGTCGCTTCGGCTATTGCCGAAAACAACATCGGAGCCGAAACTTTTGAAAAACATTTTAAAAATACGGGATATATGATAAACATTTGAATAGCAAATCCTAAGAGTAATACGAAAAGATATTTTGAAATAGCGGCAAAGATATCGATTCCGAAAGATGAAACAGCGCTTGCGGTGAGTGCAAAGACACCCGGAGCCGCAAAAAGCATAATCCAGTCGGTAATTTTCATTGTTGCAGCAAAGACTGATTCAAAAAATGAAACGATTGGTCTGTTAACATCGCCCACCTTAGCCAAAGCTAAAGCGAACAATAAAACGAACAAAATAATCGGAACCATATTGCCGGTAGCAAAGGCTTCAACAGGATTATTCGGGATAAAACTCAAAAATAAGTTTAAGATATTACCTTGTTGCTGCTGCATAGCGCCTGCAACGGCGGATTGAACATCGGAGGCAATGTTTGCGGAAATATATTGAGCCGCACCTGCCCCCGGTTTAACCAAAAGAGCCAAAGCAGAACCGATAGTAACCGCAATTGTGGTTAAGATACCGTAGTATAAAATCATTTTCGTACCGAATTTTCCGAGCTGCTTGTTATCCCCGACACTTGTAATACCGATAATAATTGCCGAAACTACAAGCGGGATAACGACCATTTGGATTAATCTTATAAACACCTGACCGACAAAAGTCAGAATATTGTCAACTAAAATATTAGAATGCGAATGTAAAAATATACCTACAAAAATACCGGCGATAATCCCAAAGAAAATGTGCCAGTTGCGTTTTATACCTAAACCTAGTGCAATAAGAATCTGCATGTGGAGTTTCATTGTATAACCTCTTTTTTCTCTTCACAATAATAACTTGATTATTATACAACCATAATCAAAAAATATCAATCGTTTTACATTAAAAATGGTATAGATATATTACTTGAATTTCCTCATAGTAAAAGGGCGGTCATCAATGACCACCCTTTTAAAACTGGGCGTTGAGGGACTTGAACCCCCGACCCTCTCCTTGTAAGGGAGACGCTCTACCAGCTGAGCTAAACGCCCTTTTTACTATTTATTTTCTTTTAGTGTATGAGGTCTTGACCTCATCGCAAGTTTTATATTACCAAGAACATTTTTTTATGTCAACATCGGAACTTTTTTTATTTCTCTTTCGTCTGTTTTTTTAGTAGAAGGTTGATTTTTTAGTTGGAGGATATTGTGAGTTTGAGTTTAGACACATTGGAAAAGATTGATGTTGATTTTAACAACGATAACGACGAAGAACAAATAAAAACATTCAGCACCATTGCGCATGAAGATGATATTTTGCAGGTATATTTAAAAGAAATCGGCAAAATTAAACTTCTTAAATCAGACGAAGAAAAAAAATTAGGGCAGTTGATAAAAGAAAACAAGAGCGATTTTGCAAAGCGAAAATTGATACAGGCAAATTTGCGCTTAGTAGTGAGTATTGCAAAACGCTATGCCGGTCAGGGAGTTTTGTTTATGGATTTGGTTCAGGAAGGTTCCATCGGTTTAATTAAGGCAGCTGAGAAATTTGATTATTCTAAAAATTTCAAGTTTTCAACTTATGCAACATGGTGGATTAAGCAGTCAATAATCAGAGCCATCGCAAACCATTCGCGCGCAATCAGAATCCCCGTTCACATGGCTGATAAAATAAGAAAGTACAAGTGTACTTTTGCCAAATTGTCTTCAGAACTCGGCAGAGAGCCAACGGAACTTGAAATTGCCGACAAAATGAATCTTTCAGTGAATAAAATCAGAAGAATTAAGCAATCGGTCATTCTTGAACCCGTCAGCCTTGAAACGGCGGTTACGGATGATTTGTGTCTCGGAGATTATATCGAGGACAAAAGCTGTAACTCCCCCGAAGAACAGGCAAAAAATTTCTTTTTAAAATCCGGTATTCCTGAGTTGTTTGATGTTCTCACTGACAGAGAAAAGAAAGTGATAAGTGCGCGATTCGGGATGGATTCCCAATCCCCCAAAACTCTTGCCGAGTTAGGAAACATTTTGGGGTATTCAAAAGAAAGAATCCGTCAAATAGAAGAAATTGCACTTTTTAAGATGCGCAACAACAGAAAAACTTTACATTTAAAAGATTTCATCGAAAACTAGCAATAATAATTCATCATTTCTCATCATCGGTAAATTGTGTTATAGTAAACCATTTACCGTTTTTTTTTTATGAAAGAAGTGATTTTGCAAACTCGATTGACTGTTCGTTAATCTCGCCGCCGGCAAGTTCTGCCAGTGCTTTAACTTTATTATCACCCGTTAAAACGTAAACTTCCACTTTTGTTTCATCTTGCTGCGATTTTCTGACGTAGAAGTGTTTGTCGGCTTTCGAGGCTATAATTGCCTGATGTGTTATAACTATTATTTGGTGAGATTTGCTGAGTTCGACTATCTCATCCGCGACACTTTGGGCTGCTTTTCCCGATATTCCGGTGTCTATTTCATCAAAAATTACCGTATCAATATCGTCATTTTGTGCAAATATTGTCTTTATCGCAAGCATTACTCTTGAAATTTCTCCGCCCGATGCAACTTTGGCAAGCGGTTTCAAATCCTCCGATACATTCGTCGATATCATAAATTCAACATTATCAATTCCGTTTAAGCTAAGTTCACTTTTTGGAGTAACTCTTATTTCAAATCTTGTCTTTGGCAGTTCAAGAACCGTTAATTTGTCTTGAATAAGAACAGAAAGTACCTGCGCATAATTTTGTCTGTTTTGGCTTATATTTTGTGCAAGTTCGGTTAATTCCTTTTCCTGTATTTCAATTTCTTTTGTTAAATTTTCGATGTTTTGTGTTGAAAATTCGATTTTTGAAAGCTCTTGAGCGAACTGTTCGCCGTTTTTTATAACTGATTCAAGCGTTCCGCCGTATTTTCTTTTTAATTTGTCAAATATAAAAAGTCTTTCTTGAATTTGGTCAAGTCTTTGGGTGTCGTTATCAAGATTTTGACTGTAATCACGCAGCAGCGAAGATACATCTTTTAGAGTTTCCATCGCATCAATAAATTGCTGATGTGCTTGTTCAAGTTTCTCATCATAAGCCGCGGCTTTTGATATGTCG
>CANQSZ010000081.1 GCA_947626645.1 Candidatus Gastranaerophilales bacterium | reverse complement strand
CCGCCTACGGGGGGTCTGTGAACGCTGCCCATTGGCGGTCTGTGTATTCCGCCCGCAGGAGGTCTGTGAACGCTACCCATCGGCGGTCTGTGTATTCCGCCCGCAGGAGGTCTGTGAACACCGCCCATCGGCGGTCTGTGCATTCCACCTGCAATCGGCGGTCTGCCCATGCCGGCATGCCCGCCTCCGTGGTGCCCGGAAGGTGCCGCACTTACAGGTGCTGCCAAAAATATCATTCCTAATGCCATAATTAAAATAATCTTTTTCATGCTTATTCTCCTTATCGGGCTCCACATTTTCTTTAACGATATTATTAAAACATAAGTTCATTTTTTTTTGATATTTTGTAAATATTTTATAAGTAAAATTTTTTGTGTTATAAAGTTATCAATGGACAACCTTACAAAGCAAGACATAACAGACTTTTTAAATGATGACGGCAAAAATGACTACTTGTTTAAACTTGCCGATAATATCAGGCATGACAATGTCGGTGATGAGGTTCATCTCAGGGGGCTTATCGAATTTTCGAATATTTGCAAGCGGCGTTGTAAATATTGCGGTTTGCGTTGTGAAAATAAAAATCTTGAAAGATACAGAATTACCCCCCAAGACATTGTTCAAACCGCTAAAAATGCGGTTCTGTCGGGGTATAAAACCATTGTTTTGCAATCGGGTGAGGATGATTATTTTTCGACCGATGTGATGTGCGATATCATAAAACAGATTAAAAAACTTGATACCGCCCTAACCCTCAGTATCGGTGAAAAAACTTTTGAAGAATATAAAGCCTTTAAAAAAGCCGGTGCGGACAGATATTTGATAAGAATTGAGACAACAGACAAAGAGTTATACAAAACAATGCACCCGAACATGGATTTTGACAATCGATTAAGGTGTCTTGAAGATATTAAAAAACTCGGATATGAAACGGGTACGGGCTGTTTGGTGGGATTACCGAATCAGACAATAGAATCGCTTGCTGATGATATTTTGTTTTTTAAAGAACTCGGTGCGGATATGGTCGGCATAGGACCTTTTATCCCTCACCCCGATACGCCGCTAAAAGATTGCCCACATGGAAATTTTACTCTTGCGCTTAAAGTCATGGCTTTGACAAGAATACTGTTAAAAGACATCAATATTCCCGCCACAACCGCGATGGAAACGCTTAACCCCAACGGAAGAATTATTGCACTTCAAAGCGGTGCCAATGTCGTTATGCCTAATGTTACGTCTTTAGAGTACCGCGCCAAATACGAAATTTATCCCAACAAAATTTGCATCAACGAATCCCCCGACAAATGCAATAAATGTATCAGAGCCAAAATCGCGTCTATCGGCAGAACCGTTAGCGAAGGTCGGGGTTCTCATAAAAAAATAATTAAGTAATTACTAACTTTGTAACAAAATCTTAACAAAACCGTATAAATTATTAAAGTTTTTGACCCTTTGTGCCGTAAAAGAATATGTAAGGAAACAAAAGGGATTGAAACTAATGAGTCTAAATGTAAACTACAGTTCTTTATATCAAAACGGCATAGATACTTCGATGTTGAAAGAAGTATCGCAAGAAATCTTACGCCGTGCGGCTCAAAAAAATTCTCAGACCGTAAATACTTCTTCTGTCGGTACAGTACATAATGCAAAACCCGCAGAATTAGGTGTTGACTTATATCAAGGCAGAATTGATACAAACGTTCAAAAACAAATTTCAATGAACAACACATTACAGTTCCAATTCAACCAAACAACTTTAAATTCTATCCAATACTTAAATTCACAAGCGGCAGTAGCCAAAAAGACAGACGGAAAATACTTGCCTGCCGTTAATGAAGTTGTTACGGAAACTCAAAAATCGGTTGAAACAAATCCCGCTGCTTCTTTTATCAGCATATTTGCAGCTGCTTCTTCCAAAGATAAAGACGGTTCTAATCCGTTTTATAAAGGCGAACTTTTGAAAGGTAAATCTCAGGAAGAAGAAAAAAATGATATTGATAATTTAAAAAGTATTTTTCACAGTTAATAATTTATTCCTCAACTTATAATAACTATAAATCCTTTTTGTTTACATAATAAACTCAAATTATTATCTCCCCAAGCGGGGGATATTTTTTTATCTTGAGGAATATTAAAATTTTTATTGAAAAAAATTAAGATTTTTATGTCAGAAAGGGTAAGGTAAAATTATGAAAAATAACGTATGGTTTGTAATTGCGTGTATAATGATGTTTTTTGTAGGATATCATATAAACGATGCGGCGGTATCGTTGCCGAAGTACAAAGTGGCGGTCGTGGATGTTCCGACAATTATGTCCAAATCTCCCGAAGTCATGTCGTTAAAAGTTTCCCAGGACAAAAAGATGGAGGAATTAAACACGCTGATTTCAAAGGCTCAAAACGAAATTGTCAACGAACCCGACAGGAATAAAGCTATTCAAAAAGAAGCCGCATACAGAAAACAAATTGAAACCAAGAAAAAAGTTATGGAAGATGAATATAACAGTAAAATCACAAAAATTTCGCTAAATATAAGGTCATTGATTTCAAACGAGGCAAAGAAAACGAATTACAACCTTGTACTTCCTACCGGCATGGTAATCTCGGGCGGTGAAGATATAACCGAAGAAATTGTCAAAAAAATGAAATAACTTTATTATTCATCAAATAAACTTGCGGCATTGTATGAACTTCTTACAAGCGGTGCTATTTGGTAGTGCTTAATACCGATTTTTGCCGCAAGTTTTTTTAGCCGTTCGTATTCTTCCAATCGGTAATATTTTGCAACAGGCATGTGGAGTTTTGAAGGTTGAATATACTGCCCGATTGTTATTATGTCGCATCCCGTATCGTATAAATCCTTCAGCGTTTGCTCGATTTGTTCAAAAGTTTCTCCGAGTCCTATCATTAAACCCGATTTTGTTTTAATATCGCTGTTATTTTTGATGTATTTTAAGACTTCGCAAGAGTTGTCGTAATCCCCTTGAGGTCTTGCGGATTTAAAGATTTCACGAACTGTTTCAATGTTGTGGTTAAAAACGTCGGGGTGTGCATTTATAATAGTGTCTAACGCCGATTTTTGATTTCTAAAGTCGGGCGTGAGGATTTCAATTTTAGTTTCGGGGGTGAGTTTTCGGATTTGCTCTATGCAAGCGGCAAAATGCCCCGCACCGCCATCAGGGATGTCATCTCTTGTAACTGATGTTATTACCGCATATTTTAACCCCAAATCTTTTACCGCTTTTGCAATATTCAAAGGTTCTTCTTCGTCTAACGGTTCGGGTTTTGCACAAGTTATGTTGCAATAGCGGCAATTTCTGGTGCATGATGTTCCCATTATCAAAAATGTTGCCGTGTTTTTCGTGTAACATTCGTTTTTATTCGGACATCTTGCATTTTCACAAACTGTGTTAAGAAAATTTAATTTAAGTATTTTCCTTACGGTTCTTGTTTTTTCGGTGTCAATTACCGGTCTTTTTAAATATTGTGGCAATCTTTCGCGCATTTTTTTCTCTTAACTTTTTTTTATAATTATATAACAAATTTTTTTTTGTTTGATTTTTATACAATTACGTTATATAAGTATAGTAAAAGAAAAACATAAAACAGGAGTAAATCTATGAAAAAAATCGTATTATTGGCAGTATTACTTTCATTATCGACTGGCGTGTATGCCGCAGAAAAGTCAAAATTAGATCCGTTGCCGACCGTATTGTCAAAAGAATACAAACCGACAGATGTACCGACTTACGCGCAGCAGCAAACTTCATCGGAAGTAAGAGACGGTGTTTATGAAGCAACATTCACTCCGTCGCATGTTGATGATAACATGGTTCCGCAAAATGCAGCCGCAGAAGGTAAACCGGTTGCTCAAAAACCGTTGCCGAAAGTCCGCGTTGAAACCAAGCAAGGTCGCAGAACCAACGCTCAGTGGAACCCCGGCGGTAAAGGTACTAAATCATTTTTTTAATAAGCTAAATTTTTTAGCGTTGTCAAAAAGACCTCAACAGGAGGTCTTTTTTTATACGATAAATCGTGCCTCGGAGCATGCGTTTTGATGTTCAATTACATGTATTAGAAAAACTTTAATAATTATATGCCCTTTTCATCTTTTTAAATGATGTTTATAAATCTTAATATTTATAAAATAAAAATGTAGAAAAAATAATTGGGCAGGCTAATGGAACAAAGTTTTGATTTTTCTTCTTATAACAACATAAAGCGTTTATCCGAGGATGAGCTTGGAGTGTTGTGGGAAAAATATTTGGCTGAGCGCAGTAATAAACAATTAAGAGACGAGCTTATAATTCAATACATTTACCTTGTAAGATATGCCGTCGGTCGAGTAAGGGTTACTTTGCCGGCGACAATTTCGATTGAAGATATTGCAGGATACGGGGTTGAGGGTTTAATAAATTCAATCGAACGTTATTCTCCCCAAAAAAATACAAGATTTGAAACGTACGCTCTGATAAGAATTAGGGGTGCAATCTTGGATAAAATCCGCTCAGAGGACTTTTTGCCGCGAAGTTTAAGGAAAAAAATCAAAGATATAAAACAGGCAGCCGAAAATTTAAAACAGGAACTCGGAAGAAATGCCACCACCTCGGAAATTGCCGAGTATTTAGACATGGATGTTGAAAAAATTAACCAAATATTGTCTGAAGACGTAACGGTTACTTCCCTTTACGAAAAACGAGGTTCATCGGATGACAGTATGGAAATTATAGACACGATAGAAGATTCTCATAAACCGAATCCTCAAGAACGGCTTGAAGAACAAACGGTCAAAAATGATTTGCAGCTTGCTTTACAGCGTTTACCCGAAAGAGAAAGAATTATAATGGTTTTGTATTATCAGGAAAACATGACCATGAAAGAAATCGGCGAAACGATGAATATGTCCGAATCCCGTATCTGCCAGCTCCATGCTCAAGGGATTATGAAACTTAAAAATATCTTGAACGAAAAACGCTCCATAAGATTGCAGCATGCCATTATTTAGTTCATCAGTCTTGTTTTTTCATAATTTATAATGACAAAATCTATACGATTTTCCATTTCCGTAATTTCTTTTTTTGCATAAAAAAGCGGTTGCAATTCGCCATATCCTGTTGAGCGGATTAAAGACGTTTGAATTTGTCCTTTCGTAATTAAATAATCCGCTATTTCATCCGCTCTTATTACGGATAATTCCCAAAGTGTTTTATAACACGAATTGCAAAGGTTTTCCGTTTGAATGTTGGATTCTATAATACATTCGTTATTCAAAGTCTTTAAAATGAACGATAATTTATCAAGAACAGGCTTTGATGAATTGAGAACGGTGCTTTTTCCTTCTTCAAAAAACAGACTGCTGTCAAAACTTACGATAAGCCCTCTGGGAACGATTGTGTAGATGACTTTTATATCGGGTGAGAGGTTTTGTTTAAAAATTTGTTCAATTTCTTTTGTGGGACGGCGGTAGTGGCTGATTGCGTTTGTGCTGACCCCGAGAGTTTGTATTGAAGTTGTTTGCGCATTTGCCGTATTTGTACCCGTAAAGATTGTAAAAAGAATAAAATATAATATTTTTATCATTTTATTTCTCATGCAAACAATCCTCTGAGGGTAATTATTACAAATTCGCACGAAAAAAAATATTAGCTGATGAGTTATGGTTTTATAACGGATAATACGTATTTGTCGTTAAAGTATTTTTTAGCGCAGTCGAGAATTTGTTCGGGGGTTACGGATTTAACTTTTTCTTTAATCTCTTGTGAAAATTCAAATCCCGAACCTAAAACCGCGTATTTTGCATAAGCACATGCCTGTTGAATATTGGTTTCTTCTATAAAGGCGCATTTACCGATGAAATTATTTTTTGCATCGTCAAGTTCTTTTTGGGAAACGGGGATTGTTCTTATTTTTTCAATTTCCTCATCAAACCCTTTTAAGGAAACTTCAATATTTTTAGGCTCGGTTGCAATATAAATCATAAAATTACCGGCGAGTTTAAAAGTTTCGTATGTACTTCTTACAACGTAAGCAAGCCCTTTTTTATCACGCAATTCCATAAAAAGCCTTGACGAAAGCCCGCATGCTCCAAGGATTATATTCAATAAAATCAACGCGGGATAATCGTCTTGTCCTAAAGTCGGAACTGACCAACCTTTAATAATATGTGCCTGATTTAAGTCTGCTCGAAGGGTTTCGACTTTTTTAACTTCTTTAAGTTCCGGCTTTTCTATTTCAAATTTGCCTTCCGCAGAATTAGGAAGTGAGCCGATGGTTTTCTCGATTTTGTCTAAAACATCGTCTTTTTCCAATGCTCCGACTACGGCAAGAACTTTTTTGCCGCTTTTTAAAATATATTCGTAAGCGTCTTTTATGTCGTCTTTTGTGAGGGAAGCCAAATTTTCCAAAACTTTTGTCAATGAATTTCCGTAGTAATGGTTTTCAAACATGGCTTTGCAGTAAGCATCCATTGCGGCGGCTCTGGGAGAATCAAGTTCTGCGGTTATTTCTCCCGATAATTTTATTCTTTCCTTTTCAAATTCCTCAAAAGTCGAGTTTTTTATAACCTCGTTCATCAATTCTATCGCTTTTGAAAAATCTTCGTTCAGGCATACAAATTTTAATCTCAGATAATTCGGGAATAATTCGCTTGAAAAATCGATTGCGTATTTTTCAAATTCGTTTGCAAGTTCTTCGCAATTGTAGTTTTTTGTCCCTTGTAATAACAGTCTTGACATTAAAGAATATATGCCGGCTTTTTTTTCGGCTTTGTTTATTGAAATATTTAAACAAAGTGCAATTCTTGGTGTGTTGGCATTTTTTTTGTAAATGTATTCAATGTTGTTTTTTAATTTTGATATATATTTAGTCATTTCAGTATTTATAACCTCTTACGTGTGAATTTTAGCATGATTTAACATAAAAGACAAATAATTATTCTCGTGTTATACTGACCTTATGGTAAACAGAGTAAAAACGGGAACGGTAATAGGACTTAATGCGTACGAAGTTTCGGTGGAAACGGATGTTGTAAGGACACTTCCGTCAATGTCAATAGTCGGACTCCCCGATACCGCGGTTAA
>CANQSZ010000080.1 GCA_947626645.1 Candidatus Gastranaerophilales bacterium | reverse complement strand
AGCCAAACGCTCTATCCGGCTGAGCTACGGGCGCGTATATTTTGTATTTTCATACTATATAAAAAATATTTTTTTTTCAAGTAATAAAAAATTTTTCAAAAACGGAATTATTATTAAAATTTTATTAAAAATCTCTTTTATAATTCATTTATGGAGGTGAATTTTTGTGGATAAATTATCACAAAGAGAGTTGGAAGTCAGCAAATATCTTGTTTTAGGTTTAACCAACACGCAAATCGCAAAGATTATGTACATAAGCAAGCACACCGTAAAGTGCTATGTCAGCCGTATCCTAAAGCATTTGAATGCTAAAAACAGAACCGAAGTCGCCTATATTCTCGGCAAAAACAATATTATTCGGATGTAACATTTTTGCTATTTTCTTCAATTACAAATATAATTTTATTAAGGTATATTTTTATGAAAAATTTGTTGGTAAAATTATTTTGTATATTAGCATTTATCCTTTGTTTTGTGATGAATGTCGAAGCCGCCGAAGTTTACGGTATAAACTCCGTTGTTTATGACGATTCATCAGCATTTTTAACAATAAATTCTTTTGACAGCGAAAATTTTTCGTTCCTGTCGGAACAAAAATTATACGTAATAGCAGATGAAAACAAGGCTTATTTTGATATAAATTCCGCGGTATTAAAATGTCCCGCACAAGATTTTGTCATAACTTCATCTGAAATAAAAGAAATTAAAGTCAGCCAATTTTCGACAAAACCCGACACCGTAAGGGTTGTTATATATTACAACGAAGGTTACAATCCCCAAAATATGTCTTTTTGGCATGTCGGAAATACGTTGTTTTTAAAATTTAAAACCCCCGTTATGAGCAGTTTTTATTTCCAACCGATATATTCCGAATCCAAAGTTGGGGAGTTTTATGAGCCGACTTCGGTTAAAACTCCGGTTACGGTCGCACAAAACAGCACTCTAAGCCAAATAAATTCCGCATTCAAGCTCGGTGAAACAACCGATGCCAAAAACTTTATACTTGCCAAAAAAGACTTGGTTTTGCCGACAAAATTTTATATCGATAATTTAACATCTAAAAACAACGAAATTATCTTAACCGGTATCGGTTCTGCGGAATTTGTTAAATCCATACGCCTTACAAACCCGTCAAGAGCGGTGTTTGATATCCCTAATTCGATTGTCAACCCCGTTTTAAGAAACAAAGAAATTTCGATAAACCAATCCGAATCCGTAAAAATCGGTCAGTTTAACAGAAACACGGCAAGAGTTGTAATTACAACTTCAAAACCCGAAAAATTTATCCCTGTCATTTACGGTGATTCACAAAGGATAGTTTTTGTGGATAAAAATTCGACAAAAGGAAATTCTATTGCATCGGTTAAAGCAAGTTTAACTTCGGCTTACGATGAGATATCCGATGTTAACCAACACACAATGAAACTTGTTTTTTCAAAACCGGTTGTAACTGGTATTTCTCGTACCTCATCGGGTATGGATTTATTGTTTTACAATGTTGATAATTTTTCAAACGTTAATGTAAATTCCGCGTTGATGATTGACGGAGTGAAAATGACAACAATTCCCGACGGGGGGGCAAAATTGTCTATCCCTGCCGCCGCTTCCGATATTTACGAGATTCATTTGGGAACAGACGGTAAGACGCTAAGGATTAAAGCCAAAGTTGAAAACAAAACCTTAACCGAAATTGCCAAAAACGAACCATTAATAAAAGTTGAGCCTGTTGTGCCTGTCAAACCTAAACATAACAACAAGAAAAAGTATATCATAATTGACCCCGGGCATGGCGGCACAGATTGCGGTGCAACACGAAACGGAATTTTTGAAAAAGATATAACTCTTGATATTTCTAAACGTGTCGTAAAACTTTTAAAGAAAAAAGATTACGTGGTTGAAATGACACGAACATCTGATCAGACGGTTTCGTTACAAGACAGGGTTGAAATAAGCGAGACATTTAACCCTGATATATATGTAAGTATCCATGTTAATTCAAGCAACAGCGAAGCTCCGCATGGGATTGAAACGCATTATTATAAAGATAACAGTCTTGATTTGGCAAAAAATCTGCATGCGGCAATGCTGAATAATGTCAACGCAAATGACCGCGGGTTGTTTAAGTCAAAATTTTATGTTATAAATCATACAACGGCTCCGGCGGTTTTGGTCGAAATCGGATTTCTTTCAAATCCGGAAGAAAGAGCTCAGATAGTTTCTGAAGCAAGAAAGCAAGCTACTGCTAAGGCAATAGTTGAGGGTATAAATGACTATTTCAAACAAGCAGATTAATGATTTACCCATAGCATTTTTTGATTCCGGTGTAGGCGGGTTGACCGTTCTGCATCATCTGAAAAAAATGCTGCCTAATGAAAACTATCTGTATTTCGGTGACACCGTTCATGTTCCTTATGGTGAAAAGTCAAAGCGGCAGCTTATTTCTTATTCCGAGAATATTTTAAACTTTTTCAATAAACTCGGCTGCAAAGCGGTTGTAATGGCTTGCAATACCACTTCATCGGTTGTTTATGAAGATATAAGCGCAAAATATAATTTCAAGTTATATCCGATAGTCCAAACCGCGGCGAAAGTTTTGGCGCAGCTTAATATTACAAACCTTGGCGTATTTGCAACAAAAGCGACCGTTATGTCCGGTGCTTACGAACGCGAAATTGCCAAATATAACCCTAAAATGAAAGTTTTTACGCAACATTGCCCCGAATGGGTTAAAATAGTTGAAAATAATACGCTTAATCTGCCTGAAAATATCGAAATTGTTAAAAATGACTTGGAATTGATGATGAAAAACAAGCCTGAAAAAATTGTGCTCGGCTGCACTCATTATCCGTTTTTAAAGTCTGTTTTATCAAAATTTGCATCTGTTGATTTATTTATTGACCCTGCGGTTTGTTTTGCACAATTTATTGTGTCGGATTTAAAAGAAAACGGATTGTTAAACGGTAATGATTCTGTTGGTTATGAAAAGTTTTTTGTGAGTGCTAATCCCGAAAAATTCAAAGATGCAGCAAAGTTGTTTTACGATATAAAAGAACTTCCGCATTTAGTTACTTTTTAAGATATCGTTAAGCGCATCTTCATAAGTCGTAATTTCTATAATATCGGATTTCGGAAACAAAATATCTTTTGTAATATTGAGTTCGCTTTTATTTTCAAGAATTGCATAAGTTTTAATATTTCTTTTAACGGATTCAAAAACAGGAACTGAGCCAAGAGAATTGAACGGCATTAAAAGAAAATCCAAATTTGATATGTTTATACCCTTTGACAAATTATCGGTTATTTGCGGGGCATCTGAAAGCCCTAAAAGAATACAGGGCAAAAATGTGGGGGTAACATATTCAGCTGCGGATTTTGGGTTGACAATATCGGGATAAATTTTGTAATCGCAAAAAGCGGGTGAATGCGCACAGGGTATTTTAAAATGCTTTGAAATGTAATGAGAAATAACGGCTTCCACGCCCCCGACAGGGTCAACTCCGACACCTGATGAGTAATCGGGGTTATCAATATCGGAATCATCAAACAAACATACAACCGCAATAGCGCTACATCCCGAATTTATAAGTTTTTGAGCGGAGTTAAATAATGTTTCGATATTTTTAACGTTACCTGATGATAAGCCTTCTTGGGAAACAAAAAACTCAACTCCGACTTCATCATCTGTTATAACATATTCTGCAATATCAATCCCATAGACTGTTTTAACCGCATTATGAGTATTTATGTGAACGTTTAAAACATCTTGCGGTATGGCTTTATCATAGATTATTCCGATTTTGTTATCCGTAGAAGGGATAAGATTAATTTCGCCTTTAAAAAAGGAATCGAGCGTATAGCCTTCGGTGTAGAGCATATCAGAAGTAATTGCGGAATAAGATGCGGCATTTACAACATTTGGGTTAACAATTAAATTAAAATGCTTTGCGAATTTGCGAGCATAAGCCCCCGCATCACCCGCGTATCCGCCGATTGCGGCACCGATTCCCGTTGGAACAACAAACGCACCGATTTTTTTACCGTTATATGCCATAACAGGTTTACTCCTTTTCTTACTATTAAATATAGCATAAAATTTGACTAAACATTAAAAAAGGGAATAAATTTTATTCCCTTTTAACAATTTATGCTTCCTTTAAATTCATGCGTTCAAATATCTTGAATTTCCTTTTCGCGGCTCTACCTATGGGGTAGGCTTCTTTTTCCAGTAAGTTTGAATAATAATCCTTTCCTCCGGTGAATACAATTCCATTTATAGAATTACCAAGCGGAGAAAATCCACCCGATACTTTTCTCTCGGTAATTTTGCCAACTGTTTAAACTTAATCGTAATCTTATTTAATAATTTAGATATTTGCCGTGCGTTATGATAGAATTAAATTACAGGAGATAGTTATAATGCGAACTGAAACGGACAAATTTCGTAAACCATCGAGAACAAAGAAGTGCAACAACGTTACGGATTCTTTGAATGTTTTGTACTGCATTGCAATAGCCGCTTTGGTTATAAACCTTTTTATCGTGCAGATTTTTGATTTCCAAAAGTACCGCCAAAAAGGAAAAATGCAGCGTTCAAGTCATGCTTTTGCCGTTCGCGGTGATATTTACGACCGGCATGGGATAAAACTTGCCACCGATAAAATTTACTACAATATTTACGCCCGCCCCGTTGACTATTCCAAAACCGAAACCCCGCAAAAAATTGCTCACCTTTTAGCACCCGTTTTAGGCTTGTCCGAATATTCTCTATCAAAAAAATTATCGCAAAAAATTCCCGTAATCGCCGTTAAAAAAGATGTTGACCGAGACAGTGCAAAAGCCGTCATGAAAATTCTTGACGAAAATTCGTTCCGCTCAATCTCTTTAGACAAAAAAAATACAAGAGAATATCCGCAGGGAGTTTTTGCATCGCATGTTTTAGGGTTTTACAATTTTGATGCCGATGTGTCTAACGGTGTTGAACTCAGCGCAAAAGACAAGCTCGAACACGTAGTTCGTGCAACCCGCTATCAAAAAACACGCGACGGAAAAATTATTTATAACTTTTCGACCGACCCTGTCGCACCTACCATGAACCCCAAAGGACAAGATATAACCCTCACAATTGATGCCGCAATCCAGCATGTCTGCGAAAAAGAGTTGTTTAAAATGATAAAAGAAAAAGAGGCTTTGCGCGGTGCCGTTATTGTTATGAACCCCAGAAACGGTGAAATTCTTGCCTATGCGGTTTATCCGACCTATGACCCTAATTTTTTCCAAAAAGCCACAAACCAACAGATAAAAAACTGGACACTGACAGATGTTTACCCCCCGGGATCAACGTTTAAAATTATTACTGTTACGAGTGCGATGGAATTGGGAAAAATAAACGAAAACTCGATTATACAAGATACGGGTCGAATGAAGTTCGGTAATTACACGATTGAAAACTACGATTACAAAGAAAAAGGCGCTCCGGGGAAAATTAATCTTGTTTATTTGTTTGAACATTCAAGCAATATCGGTTCCGTTAATATCGGATACTTAATGACCCATAATGAATTTTACACAATGTTAAAACGGTTCGGCTTTGGCGAAAAATCCGGCATTGATTTACCGGGGGAATCTTCGGGGTTGTTAGCTTCACCGAGATTTTGGGATAAGGGGCTTCACATGACAATGTCTTACGGTTACGGAACATCAGTATCAATTATGCAGATGGTTTCGGCTGTGTCGGCGCTTGCAAATGACGGAGTTCGCGTTACGCCGCATGTTATAAAATATTCACCCGAAGAAGAAGCGGAAAAGGTTAAACATATTCAAACCGTTTCTCCTCAAACTGCAAAAACCATCACAAAACTTCTGACAACCGCAATAAATAACGGACGTACAACCCTAAAACTTGATAAATATAACGTTGCAGCAAAAACGGGAACATCAAAAAAACCTGTAGAAAACGGCAGCGGATATTCGGGTGCTATGTACACCTCTACAATCGGCTACTTTCCGGCATCTAACCCGCAAGTGTTGATTTATGTCGTTATTGACAGCGCAAAAAAAGGTCCTGTTTGGGGTAACACCGTTGCGGGTCCCGTTTTCCGTGAGGTTGCAGAGCAAACTGCAAGAATACTCGATTTAAAACCCGACAAAGTTACAGCACAAAATAAAGTTAACTAAACTAAGGAGATAATAATGAAACTTGATGAATTGATTGAATATTTAAAATATGACGATTTGATAAATTTTAAAAATGTTGAAATTTCGGGGATTTCGTATAATTCCAAAACGACTAAAACGGGCGATATATTTATATGCTTAATAGGCGAGCATACAGACGGGCACGAATATGCTAAAATGGCAGTAGAAAACGGTGCATCAGCACTTTTGGTTGAAAGAAAGGTTGAAGGTATTACCGTTCCTCAGGTTCAAGTCGATTCGACCCGTCATAAAATTGCCGATATCGCTGACAGGTTTTATTCAAGCCCCTCAAAAGGTTTGAATTTAATCGGTATCACGGGAACTAACGGCAAAACTACAGTTACGCATTTAATCCAGAAAATCTTTGAAGAATACGGCAAAAAATGTGCTTTAATCGGTACTTTAGGCTATAAGTTCTCATCCGACGGCGAGTATCGCGATGCAAAACACACAACCCCGCAAGCACCCGAGCTTCAAGCGACTTTAAGAATGATTAAAGATGTTGAAAAAATCGACAATGTCGTAATGGAAGTGAGTTCACATTCCTTAGAACAAAACAGAGTCGGCGGTTGCCGTTTTAACGGTGCCGTTTTAACCAATCTTACCCAAGACCACCTTGATTACCATATCACGATGGAAAATTATTTCAAAGCAAAAGCGATGTTGTTTGAAAGACTTTGCGAGGGCGATTTTGCGGTTGTTAATGCGGATGATGAGTATGCACAAAAATTTCTTTCGGTTATAAAACAAGGGGTTAATAAATTCACTTACGGTGTAAAAAATTCGGCAGATGTTACGGCAGAAAACATCAATTTTTCCCTTAACGGCGCTGAATTTACTCTTAATATCCGCAATGAAAAATATCCCGTTAATCTCCACATGAACGGAATGTTCAGTGTGTATAACGTTTTGGCTGCAATAACATCCGCTTT
>CANQSZ010000079.1 GCA_947626645.1 Candidatus Gastranaerophilales bacterium | reverse complement strand
TCAGTTTTCAATGCGTCTGCGGGCTTGCGGTAGCTGCGCTACCTTTCCTCTCGAAAAAAGATAATTAATCTTTTTTCTCGGCAGAGTGCCAACAGGCCCTTGTGACGACTTATCATATTCAGTTTTCAATCCGTCTCTGGGCTTGCGGTAGCTGCGCTACCTTTCCTCTCGAAAAAAGATACTCAATCTTTTTTCGTCTTGCTTCGCTCGCATTAAACGGGTCTTCAGGCAAGGCTCATCGCCTTGACCTTTCGCCCTCTGCTCGCTTGCGCTCGGCAGAGTGCCAACAGCCCTTGTGACGACTTATCATATTCAGTTTTCAATGCGTCTGCGGGCTTGCGGTAGCTGCGCTACCTTTCCTCTCGAAAAAAGATAATTAATCTTTTTTCGTCTTGCTTCGCTCGCATTAAACGGGTCTTCAGGCAAGGCTCACCGCCTTGACCTTCCGCCCTCTGCTCGCTTGCGCTCGGCATGCCACAGCCCATGACTTATGTTTCGGTTTCCCGTTCGATTGGCAAATGCTATCCGCAATCGCAATCTCTCTTTAATCTATCATTAAAGTTTTTAAAAATCAAGTTCTTTTAATAATCGTTTCCATCTCTGAAATTTCGCCGGTCGTTTTCTCTGAATTTCTTCTTAACTCTTGAGTTTTGGGTATAACTATGCAATTCTCCATCTGTGTTCCCGATTTGATTTCAGAATTATCTATCAAGATACAATCTTTTATTTTTACGTAATCGCCTATCTTACAATTGCTGCCAATAACGCAATTGCCCTCTATCTTTATATTTTCGGGAATTTTTGTTTTTGCGCAGACGTATCTTCCGGTATTCGTCTTTTTAATAATATTTTTTCCCTGTCCAATCTCGCATTCGCCGTTAAATACATCTTGAACCGATTGTTTGTACTGCTCTATCGTTCCCAAATCATTCCAATATTCCGTTATTTCAAATGTGTTTATCTGTTTTTCTTCCAGTAGTTTAGGGAATACGTTCTTTGCAAAATCATAAAATGTATCTTCCGGTATATAATCAAAAATTTTGTAATTAAATATATAAATTCCTGTGTTAATTAAATTACTTTTAGCCTCATCAACAGGCGGTTTTTCCTGAAATTCCGTTATAAATCCGTCATCATCGGTTACAACAACCCCGAAGTGGGAAACTTTTGATTTATCAATCTGTTTCACCCCGATTGTTGCTATGGCACCCGATTTTTTGTGGATTTCAATTCCTTTTTTTATGTCCGCATTTGTTAGAACATCACCCGAGATTACTATAAAATCTTCGCCCTCATCAAAGAAAAATTGGCATTTTTTTACTCCGCCTGCTGTTCCTGACAGTTCTTTTTCCGTTATATAATTGAATTTTATCCCTAAATCGTTTTTTGTGTATCTGTTTATTATCTGTTGTGATAAATAATGCGTATTGGATATAACTTCACGCACTCCGATTTTTGAAAGATTAGAAAGGATTATGTCCATCAAGGGTCTGTTCAAAACAGGTATGAGCGGTTTTGGCATAATTAATGTTAAAGGTTCAAGTCTTGTCCCCATTCCTGCTGCCATTACCATTGCCTTTATTCTTTTGTGAATCATTCTTACTCCTTGGTTTTTATTATTGTACTACCAAGGATATTTTTTATCAATATGCCATTCATTCTGTTTGATTACCGCCGCGCATGCCGCACCGGAACCAAAACCGTTTATGTTTTTGGGAGATTTTTTGTTGCATCCGTCTTCTTGATGTTGGGAATATAATTCTTCATAAGGCTTAACATCAAAGGGTATTGCACATTCATCGTATCCCCCGAGGTGTATCCCGTCTGTTATTGCGTATTTTGTATATGTTTCTTTAGGACAAAGTGTTGGCAGATTCTGGGTATTATAAAAATACATTAAAAATATATCCCGCCCCAATTTGTTAGGTCCTGCAACATTGTTTGTATCAATTATTATTGACATCATTGAATTGTTTTTTACAAACCCTATTATGCTTCTGTCATTCAAAACCACGCTGAATGATGATTTATTTATCTGCGGGCGGTTCTTTAAATCTTTGTAAATCATATTTTTCCAGCAATCTTTAGCGTTATTTTCGTTACAGGTTTTTTCCGTTTTCAAATATGGCATGAAATATTCATTGGCAAATGCCTCGGGTTCTAACCCGGTATCATACAAATCCCCTCTTTCTTCATGATCAAGGTCGTATGTCCTTTTTGCCTGTAATAATGTTGCATGCAGCGTACGAAGTTTTGCTATCGTCTGTTTTTGCATGCAGGAATTATAAAACGGCACCGCTAACAGGGTAAATAATACCAAAAATATTATTGCACCGATTGCCAAATTTTGGCTTAGTGTATAGCCAAACCTCTCTTTTGTCATGGAATATTCTTGCCATGCTTTCTTCTTAACCTTTGGTTTCATAAACTTAGTATCTCTCTGATTTTGTCTTTTGTCAAATCGGGATTAATTTCTCTTATCGAGGTAATTTCTTCGGAATTAAAATCCTGTTTAAATATTTCTTTTAAGAGTTGTTTATCATAATCAAAAAGGATTGAACCATGTTGAAGAATATATCCTTGTTTTCTGCATTGTGCGGAACCTATAAGTTTTTTACCCTTATAACATAAGTCTGCTCCGGTTGATATCATCATGCAATAGTCAAACCCTGTTTTTACGGGTTTTGATGTCCCAAAATTCAACTCTATTCCCAATTGTTTAAATTTGTCAATAAAAATTTGCGATATTTCTTTATAAGAAGATATAACGTGTTCTCCGTTTTTGAGGTATGAAACGGGGCAAACATAACTGTAGGTAATTTCATCATCATGCAAAAGCGCTCTGCCGCCTGTTAATCTTCTTACTGTATCAATGTTTTTTCTTTTTAATAATTCTTTATCCAAAAAATCTTCGCTTTGATTTCTCCCAACCGATACACAGGGCGGATTCCAACCGTATAGACGCATTATCGGATAATCAATCTTTTCTTTTATTGCCATATCAAGCAAATCGTTGTCAATTTGCATGTTCTTTTGTCCGCAATTCACCTCGTAATCTATAAATTTTGTCATTTAATATCGGGTTCCTTCCGTGCGGTCAGTAAATTCCCCTTCGCGGCTCGGCATTTTTATCTCATCAAGCGGCAAGAATTTATTGGTGTTAATCTTTTTATCGGTTTTTTGCGGAATATCTTTGAGTTCAATTACTTTCTTTTTCATTGGCATTGTGTTTAATTCGTCTTTTGCTGCGTTTTTTGTTTTGTGCTTTGTTTTCTTATTGTTTGAAATGGGTGTGTCTTTTTTGTCAGAATTATCCTGATAAACCGGTATGGGGTCAGCTTTTATATTCTGCGGGTTTTCAGGCATGTTTTGTTCGGGGGTTGGAATATCTTGGGCATTTTCATCCGAATCGGTGTTTTGCAAATCTTTAGTGTAAGTTTCCACCCGTTGGACTGTTTGTTTGTATTCCTGTTCATCTTCGGGTGAAATTGTATTTGAAGGTTTTTCACCCGATTCTCTGGCGTTTAATTCGGCTTCAAATTGTACAAATGTTTGGTTTCCGACAAATTGTTCAAGTGCCGCGCGTTTTGCAAAAAACTCCGATTTTGATGTTCTGTATTTATCCATTGCCGTTCTGTAATAGGCATCTGATATAACTATCAGCTCTCTTTGTGCGTTATTTTTTTGAGCGAGTTCAAATTTTCTTTTTCTTTCTTCCACGAGTTTTTGCATCATATTAAGTTGTTTTCTCGAACTTAAATAGTCGTAATAAAGATTAACCGCCGTTTGTTGTAAGTCTTCAATTTTTCGTACAAGAATAATCATATCGGCATCGTTAACTTTGGTGTATTTATAATTAAGAGCTTTTGTATCTTGAGACATTATGCCCAGAATATTACCTCCGATTAAGGACGAACCTGCAAGCATCGGGTTTGAAATACTTGCCCCGACAAGTGTTGACATGCTCGCAATTGTTGTTAATATGTTTTTTAACGATTTACTGTCGGGTTTATCCGCATCGGGGTTTGCAAGTTTATAGAGTGCAAAATTTATTGTATCGCTTTGGGTTGCCGCTCCTTGCCATAAAAGCGACAAATCCGCTACCATATCCGATTCTTCGTATTCAAGTTCTTGGGCAATTTCTTTGGATAACCTTTTTATACTCAAATCCGCATAAGTTAAATCCGCCGATTGCTCATCGCCGATATCTCCGAGTTTTGTTGAAATTTTTTCTTCTTTTCTTTCTTCTTTGGCTTGAATATATTGCTTTTCCGGAATTTCCGATATCCCGACTCTGTATGCGGGAGGTTTGGGAAATTGTAAATCGTTAAGAGTTTCCGCTCCGTATGTTGTAAGTGCGGTTGCAAATATTGCCATGGCGGTTATCAAAAACTTATTGTTGTGTACCATTTTTACCTCCGATGAGTGCGGAATCATAGTCATATTGATATAAATTCAGCGAATCCACAACTTTTTTGCCCGCAAGTCTTTGCAATTCAAGGTGGTATTTTTTTGCCATTTGAAGGTATTTGTTTTCTTCAATCTGCATATCTTCGTATAGTGCGGAAGATATTGCAATCTCAAGGAAATCTTCTTCATCCATGGCTTTGGCATAATTTTTGTTATACAAAAGTTCTCTTGAACGAATTTCTTTGAGCTGCGAAAGAGAGCCTTTATAGTTGTAGTAAGCGTTAATGATTTTATCCTGTAAGTTTTCCACAAGTCCTGCAAGTTCGATTAATTCGGTATCGGTCAGCGGAATTTCCTGCGGGATATTTTTTCTGTTAAGTAGATTTTGGGCAATTCTTCCCGCCGC
Organism: Candidatus Gastranaerophilales bacterium; assembly: GCA_947626645.1. Taxonomy (GTDB): domain Bacteria; phylum Cyanobacteriota; class Vampirovibrionia; order Gastranaerophilales; family Gastranaerophilaceae; genus Zag111. Next base: position 2,327 of record CANQSZ010000079.1, on the reverse strand, counting down.
ATAAGAACCCGATTGAAACATATAATCGGCACCCACCAAAGCCGGTGCTAACGATGCCCCTGAAATTATAGCCGAAAGTGTTTTTGCCATTAATGAGGAGTGTATTCTTCTTTGACTTTCCGGTGTTGCAAGTTTTTTCATCGCAAATCCGATTACTTCGTTATTTTCAACCGTTCCCTTCCAAAGGCTGTCAATATCTTCCAAATCCTTTTCCTTTTGAAGTTTAACGATTTCGTCCATTATTTCTTTGTCGCTTATTACAAGCGATTCTTTTTCTTTGTAATCGATTTTGGGAATTTCAATTTGTGTCTGCTCAACCTGCTCAAGATGTATTTCATCTTCTTGTGCAAACGCAAGGTTCACAAGTCCTGCCATAATCGTAATCCCAAAAATTGTTAGTAACTTCCTCATAATTTATTTATAACATAATTTCTATAATAAATCCAATGATTGATTAATCTTTAAATCTTAAGATTGTTCATCTGACCCGAAAAAAAATCTAAAATTAAGATAAATAAGGAAACACGAAGATTTGAGTAAAAGTAAAACAAAAATGCCCTATACAACAAACCCCGCCGCAAGATTAAAACAACAGCGGGAACTGCAAAACAAAGCCGACATTTTAAGGTCAAAAAACTCCTTTAAAGAGGCTATTTCAACCTATCTTAATTCCGTTCTGATAGACAGGAATAATCCCGATACTTATTTCGGGCTCGGGGTTTGTTATAAAAATCTCGGCAAAATCAAAAAAGCTATTGAATGCCTTGAAAAGTCGGTGCTGCTTGATTCTAAAAAATTTGATACGTTTTATGAACTGGGTTTGTGCCATTTAAAAGATGAAACTCCTTGTTGTGCGATAAAATGTTTTATTCAGGCAATCCAACTTGAACCCGATAATCCCGATGCGATTTATCAGTTGGGTTTGGCTCATGAGCAGTGCGATGAAGAAGATATGGCTATGATGATTTATCAAAAACTTATTGAAAATTCTCCGCAATATTTAGATGCTTATGTCAGAAAATCATCTTTGCTTGTGAAAATGGAACTGTACAGACAGGCTTTGGGGCTTTATAACGAAATTTTAAAAATTAATCCCAATTATACAAAAATATACTCGGATATTGGTTTATGTCTGGACAAACTCGGTAAACATTCCGATGCAAAAAGATATTACAGAAAGTTTCTGTCTTGCTCGCCCGAATCGGAAAATGCCGATTTTATTATGCAAAGGGTTGAAAAATTACGCAGAACCGGAACAAAAAATCATTCCTCTTTGTCCGTTGTTTAATTTTTCTTAAGCCAAGAAACTCATATCGCTTACATAACGGTTTTCAACCTGTTGCGCTAATTCCTGTTTTGTTATTTTGCCGTCTTTATTTTTGTCCAAGGCTTTATTGGCAGAATAATAGTTTTCGCCTGATGTTGTCAATACTTCGCGTTTTGCTCTTGCGGGTAAAAAGATTAGTGCATACAATTCGCCTGCACTTAATTTGTCTGATGAAGAAAATCCCGCCGATGATTTTGCACGTAATAAGTATTTTTCAACGTAATCCAACTGCTCAACGGGTGTCATGTTTGCAAGAGCTGCCGTCGATGTTCCCAACGATTTGGCGGTCGATTCTACAAATTGAATTAAACCCGTTGCCGAGCCATGCGGATTTTTTGCACTTGCGTTTATTCCCGATTCACTGTTCATTATCGCGAGTAAATCTCTGTAATTACAGTTCAATTTTTTTGCAATCTTTTTAACTTTGTTCAAAAATTCTCTGCCGTATAATTTTTTATCTTTTCTTAAAAGTTTGCCGCTTTTGTTAATTTTATCCGTCGAAACGTCATCTGCCGAACTGTTATTTGTCCGATTGTTATTTCTTTTGTTATTATCAACCGCTGAAGTTTTGGTTTTTCTTATGCTTGTTAAGGTTGCGGTGTCAGATGGTGTGTAGCTGAAATTGTAATTCCCGATGCCGCTTATTTGCGGATAATATTGAAATGTCGGTCTGTAGGGCGGGATATAAGTGTTTAAACCGGTATATAAACCGCTGTTCATATATGCAAACGGGTTATTATTGTATGTCATAAAGGGATTTGAATACATTGTACGGAAAGGATTAAATGAGTATGCGGGGAAATTTCCGCAAAGATTTGATGCCATTGAAAATAGCGATGCTCCCAATAAACTTCCCGCCATATAGTTCATATATGTATTCATACCGAAATAACCCATATAGTATGGATTACAATTATTGTGCATGTGATGATGTAATGCCGGCAAATACATTTTTATCCCCTTGTGAATTATTCCCTTATATTTATAAAGTATTTTTCCG
>CANQSZ010000078.1 GCA_947626645.1 Candidatus Gastranaerophilales bacterium | reverse complement strand
GATGGGATTCGAACCCACGGTGGAGTTACCCCCACACAACCTTTCCAAGATTGCACCTTAAACCTCTCGGACACCCCTCTTTAGGTTTTTATTTTCTCATATCCCCATTATCCGAAAAACTTTTCCTTTCGTCAAGTAGAACCTAATCACCCTCGGATTTGCCTTTCTCAAACGTAGTAACATCAATCATATCCTTAATCTTCAAGATATCTTCTTCAGAAAAACCCGCAACCTCATAAAATTTCTCTCGGCTGTCAAAAAATCCGTTAGCACTCCTGTATTCAACAATTTCTTTAGCTTTTTCCTTTGTCATGCCGGGCAAAATCATAAATTCACTTTCCAAAGCCGAATTAACATTAATTTTATTAGGTCCGACATTTAGTGCATCAGACATTTCAATAAATTCCGGTTCGGGAATTTCTCTTTCCGTTTCTTTTTCCCGTTGTTTCATCTGGCTCATATCGACGAAATTATCACCCTGTGCCTGTGGTTTATTGGAATCAGCCGCATAAATATCCGGTTGAATATCTTCTATATCAACAAACCTTGGCTCTCTGTTTTGTTCTTCAATCATTATTTCAACTTTTGGTTCTTCCGGCAAATCTTTTGATTCTTTAATCATTTTTATATCAATTTTAGCGTCATAGCTGCAAAATTTTGCCATAGTATCAAGCGTAATAAAACTGTCAAAAACTCTGCAAATTTTATTCCACAATCTATTAATATTCACCCCGTTCGATTTGGAAACAATAAACTGTCTTACCTCTCTGCGCCTCGTTACGGTAACATTATCGGTTACAATAATTTGAACATTCGGTTCATATTTAATCGTACAGTAGTCGTTATAAATCGTATTATGGCCCATAATAAACTGCCTGCCGACCATTGAAATCGAATGTTGATACATAAACTGTACGAAAACATGCCTTACAACAAGAACAGGTATAAGAACAATCAAAAACACCACAAGCGACGAATTTGCCAGCTCAGGCGAGATATACCTTAAAATAAAATACGCAACGGCAAAACAGCCGACTAATTTTATCAATCGTTTTTTCATATAATTACAATAACATATAATTGTATTTTTTTAAAGCCGTCAAATGAAATTTTATGCTAATATAATTCTATGCAAAAGGCAGTAAAGAAAGATTACAAAACCTTAAAAGGGGAAATAACGATACCGTCGGACAAATCCATGTCGCACAGAGCGGTCATATTATCTTCGCTCGCAGACGGAAAATCAATAATAAAAAACTTTTCAAAAGCCAAAGACCCCGAATCGACTTTGAATGTCTGCCGCCTGCTGGGTTTAGATACCGAATTTAAAAACAACTCAACGCTGATAATAAATTCAACCGCAAAATTTACCGCCCCAAATCAAGAACTGTACTGCGGCAACTCCGGAACAACGATGAGGCTGATGGCGGGAGTTTTGGCAGGTCAAAAATTTAACACGGTTTTAACCGGAGATGAAAGCCTTACCAAACGACCGATGAAAAGAATAATTGAACCGCTTGAGTTGATGGGCGCACAAATCAGTTCCTCATCGGGCAAATCACCGTTAAAAATAACGGGTAAAAAATTACACGCAACAGATTATACTTGCGAGCTATCTTCTGCCCAAGTAAAATCCTGCGTACTTCTTGCGGGGTTGAATGCCGAAGGTAAAACATCATTCACAGAACCTTTTACCTCAAGAAACCACACCGAAATTTTACTCAAATATATGGGGGCAAATATTGATATAAAAGGCAATACAACAACGATTGAACAATCTACCCTAAACCCGATAGAAACGGAAATTTTTGCCGACATCTCATCTGCCGCATACTTTATCGCCGCAGCGCTTATTGTTCCGGATTCAAAAATAATTCTGAAAAACATCGGCTTAAACCCGACCCGAACAGGGATTATAAAAGTTATAAAACAAATGGGCGCAAATATAGAAATTTTGGCTCAAAAGGAAGTATGTTCGGAACTTGTCGGAGATATCAAAATTGAATATTCACAATTAAAAGGAACAAAAATAGGAAAAGAGCTTATACCGACGTTAATAGATGAAATCCCCGTTATCGCAGTAATTGCAACCCAAGCGGAAGGGAAAACGGAAATTACGGGCGCAGGTGATTTAAGAAACAAAGAATCCGACAGAATTAAAGCGATTGTTACAGAATTAAAAAAACTCGGAGCAGACATTGAAGAAACCCGCGACGGAATGATTATCAACGGAAAAACCCGATTAAAAGGTGATTGTGAGCTTGAAACATATAACGACCACCGAATTGCAATGAGTTTATATACAGCAGGGTTAATCTGTCAAAAAGAAATAACCGTAAACGGCTTTGAATGGGTTGATATATCATTTCCCGAATTTGAAGAACTATTTGAAAAAATAAAACAATAAATCAGCGGGGGAGAAATTTTATCTGTCCCCGCCAAAATTTATTTCAAATCGTTTTCGACTTTTAAAAGAATTTCATCAAGTTTGGTGTAATCTTTTATCCCGCCTTGAGCAAAATTAGGTCTGCCGCCGCCGTTTGCGCCCGTAAAGCATGATATTTCACCGACAATTTGACCCGCGTTAATGCCTTTTTTAACAAAACTGTCGGAAACTTTGACCGCCACCGTCGTTTTACCCGCTAAAACAATTACGCTTTCGCCGAGTTTTTGCGATAAAAATTCCAATCCTGTTTTAATTGCGGCAGCACTTGCTTCAACTTTTGATATAAACAACTTGCCGCCTTCAATATCTTGCGCTTTTGAGATAAACGACGCGAATTTTGAACGTGCGTTTTCTTCTTCAAGTTTCTCGATTTTTTTCTGCAATTCACGGTTATCATCGGTAAGTTTTTCAACTCTTTCAACAACGTCTGTGTAATGCGACTTGAACTTTTGAGCGAGTTTATCAAGTTCCGAGGACTTTGAATTTAAGTAATTAATAGCCGCATCGGATACATAAACCTCAATACGTCTTGTTCCCGCTGCAATAGCACTTTCGGAAACAATTTTGGCAAGCCGCAAGTCTTTAAGCTCTCTTGCGTGAGTTCCGGCACAAAATTCTTTTGAAATACATTCACCGTCTTTTTCAATCGAAACAACTCTTACAAAATCGCCGTATTTCTCACCAAAAAGTGCGGTTGCGCCGGTTAATTCGGCTTCTTTAATACCCATAACCTGAGTATTAACCTTAAACCCGCCGCCAATCCACTTATTCATAAGGTTTTCGGTTTTGCGAATTTCCTCGGGAGTCATTGCGCGAGAAAACGTAAAGTCAAACCTCATACGGTTTTCCTCAACCTGAGAACCCGCCTGCTTAACCTCATCACCAATGACTTTTATCAATGCCGCTTGAAGTAAGTGAGCCGATGTGTGGTGAACCCTGATTTCTTCTCGTCTTGGAACATCGATTTTGGCACTTACAACATCGCCGATTATAACATCGCCGTTGAGAAGGTTGCATCTGTGAACGTATAAGTCGTTTACTTTGAAAGTTGTAAGAACTTCGGCTTTAATATTTTCGCTTTCAATGTAACCGCTATCGCCTGTTTGTCCGCCGCATTCGGCATAAAACGGTGTTTTATCCAATACTATATCAACGAACCCTTCCCCTTCAACTTGTGCAAGGATTTTAGCATCGGAACACTCGTTTTGGGTATAGCCGATAAATTCCGTTGAGCCGACCTCTTTTTCTATTTTGGCATATTTAATATCTCCGGTTACGCTGATTTTTGCCGTTGCGGCTTTTGCTCTTTCTTTTTGTTCAAGCATAGCCTTTTTAAATCCGGCTTCATCAACATTCAAACCGTTTTCCTGAGCGATTTCCTTTGTTAATTCAAACGGAAAACCGAATGTATCATAGAGTTTGAAAGCACTTTCTCCGTCAATATCTTTTTTGTTGTCGATAAATTCATCAAGAAGTTTGTAGCCTCTGTCAAGCGTTTTGGCAAATCTTTCTTCTTCTTTTTTAATCGTGTCGATGACTTTTTGTTTATTTTTAACAAGCTCGGGGTAAGCCTCACCGTAGTTTGCAACAACAGTATCAACGAGCTTATACAAAAACGGTAATTCCATACCCAAGATTTTTCCATGGCGCAAAGCACGACGCAAAATCATTCTCAGAACATAACTTCTTCCTTCATTTCCGGGGATAACACCGTCTGAAATAAGAAACGTTACGCATCTTGCGTGATCGGTAATAATTCTGAGTGAAATGTCGGTTTTATCGGATTTTTTGTACGGAACACCGCTCATCTCGGAAACTTTATCCATAATCGGTTTTAATAAATCGGTTTCAAAAGTTGAGGAAACGCCTTGGCAAACCATGGTTATACGTTCAAGCCCCATGCCGGTATCAACGTTTTTCTTACCCAAAGGCGATTGGTTGCCGTCTTCATCTTGGTAAAGTTCCGTGAAAACCAAATTCCAAATTTCGACCCACCTGTCGCATTCGCAGGTATCAATTCCGCAATTGTCGCAGCATTTAAACTGTTCGCCCAAATCGTAATGGATTTCGGAGCATGGACCGCAAGAACCCGATGCCCCCGGAGGTCCCCAAAAATTATCTTTCTTACCTTTACGTTTAATTCTTTCTTCGGGAACACCGACACTTTTCCAAATTTCATAAGCCTCATCGTCGGTTTCAAATATGGTAATCCAAAGCCTGTCTTTATCGAGTTTCAAAACTTCCGTAACAAACTCCCAAGCCCAAGGGATAATTTCTTTTTTGTAATAATCACCGAAGGAAAAATTGCCGAGCATCTCAAAAAAAGTGTGATGGCGCGGAGTTCTTCCGACATTTTCGATATCGGAATCTTTACCACCCGCTCTGGCACATTTTTGGCAAGATGCAGCCCTTGCCGGATTGTATGGACATTCTTGAATATCAAGAAATATCGGCAAAAATTGCAGCATACCCGCAGTTGTTAACAACACCGTAGGATTGTCCGGCACAAGGCTCGAACTTTCAACTATAGTGTGCTGATGTTTATTTTTAAAATAATCCAAATATAATTTTCTGATTTCATTTCCGCTTAGCATAATCTTTTCCCTCTTTACACAATGAGTATAGCCCAAACAAAAAGATTTAACAATACCAAACGGCGGATAACAAAAATAGCAATGGGGTAAATGTATGCTACCAATGGTTGTGGGATTTGGAAAATGGTTAGCCTTTTAAGGGAGAAGGTAAATGATGTTACCAGCGACCCGCGAGCAGAGCAAGCGAGCTGAGTGCACAGTGTTCCCAACGACGTCAATCTGTCCGAAGGACTTAGTTGGGAACACGTAGGCACGTTATACGCGAGCGCAGTAAAACAAAAGATACGGTGAGCAGGGTGAGCAGGTTGACGTAGTCCCGTTTAACGCGAGCGGGTCAAGACAATAGTTGTGTAATTTGATAGATTATTGTTTATTTAGGAGGTAAAGGGGTAAGGGGCGAGTTACAATTTGGACTTGAATGAAAGGTGTTGAGGGTGTGGGGCGGGGCAGGAATTTAATAAAATTAACGAACATAGACAAGGGGGAATTTTGATGATAAAAGAACGGACTTGCAAGAAAATATTTTCGTGATAAGATAATGACAAGCGAATAAATAGCCGAGTGAACGGTAAAAAATTCAAATCGGCTAGGGTTAAAAAATAAAAACTATGCGTCTGTAGCTCAGCTGGATAGAGCATCTGCCTTCTAAGCGGTAGGGCTTCGGTAAAAAAGACAAAAATTTTGACAATTTAATAAAAATAAAAATGGTGAAATGCCTCGGTAGCTCAGCTGGATAGAGCATCTGCCTTCTAAGCAGAGGGTCATGCGTTCGAATCGCATCCGGGGTAATTTTTTATTTTTCCCGACTTTTTCCCGACCCTTACAACTGATTATGTCGGAATATATTTGATAACGAATAAGTGCAAAAAAATTAAAATGAGGATAATAGCTCAATGGCACTTTTCTTGTTTTGTGCGTTTGAATGGGTATATCTTTCTGTAACTGCTACACTTGAATGTCCTAAAATTTCTTGTACGGTTCTAATATCCGCACCTTTTTTAAGCATACGAGTAGCCGCAGTATGTCTAAAATCGTGAAATCTAAAATCTTCTATTCCTGCTTTTTTTAAAACAGAATGAAAAGATTTTTTAATATCGTTATACGGCATGTTAGTATAAGGATTGATAAAAACATATTCTGTATCATTTTTTACTTCTTCTAAAACTTTCATAAGTTTTGAAGAAATAGGCACTTTACGAGATTTGCCGGATTTTGTTTCAAGTAGTTCTATGAAATTATACTCAAAATCAATGTTAGACCATTTAAGATTAAATATTTCCCCTCTACGCATACCTGTTTGTAATGCACAAATTATTAATGGTTTAAGATGAATATAAGGATATATTGTTTTGGGTTTTCGTTCTCTGCCGACTACATCATATCCTCTTTCTATTTCGGCAAATAATCTTTTTTCTTCATCAAGAGTTAATACTCGTGTTTTATAATTGTTTTCTTTTAATTTTTTTACAGACCACATAGGGTTCTTTGTTAAAAGGTCATTTGCAACAGCTATATTTAGCATCTTGCTTAATGCTTGAAGGTGTCTGTTGATAGTAGCGTTTTTGTTCCCTCTATCTTTTTTTACATCTTTTTTAAAATCTTCAATTTTAGCAGGTGTAATATCTTCTAAATTGACATTTCCAAAATATTCTAAAAATGTCTGTGTACTTACCACATCACTTTTATATGTTTTCTTATTTACTTCTGAATATTCTAAATATAATTTAATTGCATATTTTAAGGTCGGTTTTGGTTTATTATCTAAAATTCCCAAATTACCTTTCATTATTTCTGCCTTTACAATGGCTTCATACTGAAGGGCGGTCTTTTGATCGACCGCACCTTTACAAGCCCTGTAATATTCTTTCCCATTAAGTTGAAATCGGTAATACCATTTGTTATTACCCTTTTTAAATACACTCATTTTAAGCCGCCTTTCTTTTGCGTTCTTCGAGCCATTCCTTTAATAAATCCTCAAAGAACAGTATTTCTTTACCCATTTTGTCCATTACTTTCTTGGGTATTATTTTTCTTGAAATCCAATTATTTAACTTGACTAATCTTTTTTTAGGATCGTCAATCATATCCGCAAACAAGAAGTCTGCGGTCTTTCTTTTTGTCCAAAGTCCGCTTTTTTCCATATTTTTAACCCCTTATTTTGCACCGTATTGTAATTTAAAATTTTGTATCATCTTTTGAACCTGATGTGGCTGTTCTCTCATTGGAGCTAATGTGTAATCAACCCAATAGACATTACCACCAAAGCGATTTTTACCGTTTCTTGGTTCGCTTGTTATTTTTATATTTCTTTTTCTTAAATAACGGATAACGCTTGG
>CANQSZ010000077.1 GCA_947626645.1 Candidatus Gastranaerophilales bacterium | reverse complement strand
ATCGGTTCGGCATGACGGCAGATTGTAACAAGAGAATAAGCGCTGACACCCATTGCAGTATCCCAGCCGTCTTTTGAAGTTTCAACAAATCTTCCCATCAAATCTTCTTTTTTTGCAAATGCAACCGCATGCACAACAAAATCCAATTTTCCGTAAACTCTTTCACATTCGTCAAAAACGGCTTTCACTTCGTCCTCTTTTGTAACATCGCAGCTCATAATAATTTTAGCGCCCATGCCCTCGGCAATAGGTTTAACTCTTTTTTCCATCGCTTCACCCGCATAAGTGAATGCAATCTCTGCACCCGCGTCGTGAAGTTCTTTTGCAATTCCGTATGCAATACCATGAGTATTTGAAACTCCGAATATTACACCTTTTTTTCCCTTCATTAAATCCATATCAATATCTCCCTAAATCAATTTAAACTACTCAAGTATTTTACCAAAAATAATCACTAAAATCAAAAAGCAAATAATTATTAAACAAATTGTTAACAATTGTAAATAATTCTGCAAAATCTGAAATTCGGCGATTTCAAAAGTTTTTATATATATAAGAGAGTATAACATTGGAGAGCTTTACAAATGAGCGTTAACAACGTTAATCAGAATACCGACATACAAAAACTCCTCAAGTTTATGAAAACAAACCCCAAGGGAGCAAGAATCGGAATGTCGCAAAAAGTGGCACCCGGCATGAGTATGAACGATTCTATTTTCAATGTTAAAAACAGAAATCAGGTTAGCGGACAACAAAACACAACAAATACAGTATTAAACGCAAATGCACAAAAAACGGCATCGGCTGCTGCAACAGGGGGAACAACCGGAGTTGATAATACTAATTCTACGGAAGATATAAACAAAACCGCGAATAAATCTACGGTTTCAAATCCGCAATCAAAACCCGAACACGTAAACGGAAATACGGAAGAAAACGATTCCAATATTGATATCAGCGCTTACGATTTTGACAATCTTACAAACGTACCCGATACCGAATTAAGAGCGCTTAAAGAAGAATTAGAGGCACTCAGCGACAGCAACATTCCGAAATTTGTCAGAATAAGTATTGATAAAAAATTACACAAAGTAAATTCGGAAATATCAAAAAGAAACGATGCAAGCCCCGAAACCGTAGATGACAAGGATGCACAAAAAGCCGAACAAGAAAAAGAAATGTCAACTGCAGACGGTGAAGAATCGGCAAAAGAATCCGAAGGTTCGGCAAACGATTCCAAAACCGCAACGGCAGAAACCGAACGCGGCACTCAAACAATGAATAAATCAGAATCTGAAATGAAGTCTTTGGATTCCAAAATGAAAAAGGATGACAAGAAGTTCAAAAAGATGATGAAAACCGAGCAAAAAGCAATTGAAAAAAGTCAAAAACAAATGCTTAAACAAGCGGCGGCAATTGACGAGCTTTCAGAGCAAAACGATGCCATAAATAGCGAATTGGAACAATTAACCGCAACAGTATCATCAGAATCGGCATCATCTGCAGAAAAACAAGAAGCTCAACAAAAAATTCAAGAAAAAGGTGCAACCGTTCAACAAAACCAAGCAGCTATCGGCAAACAAAGCGTAGCTATGAAAAAAACACAAGTTGCAACAAACAAACGGGTAAGAGTTCTGACAAGAACCACAAAACAATACCAAAAAACGGCAGCAAAAAATCAAAAAACAGTAGAACAAAATGAAAGCACGGCAGATAAGGTATTAAAAGTTGCGGAAAAAGCCGATGAAATAGCAGGCTATACACAAATGGGAGGTCAAGCAACCCAATACCTTGGTAAAGGAATATTCTACGTAGGACAAGCACTTGCATCAACACCTTGGGGTGCGGCAGCAGGTGCAACGATGATGAACGTCGGAACAGTAACCGAAAAAGTCGGTACAGTAGTCGAAACAGTCGGTAACTACGGTAAATTGGCAGCAAACGTAACCAAAACGGCAGTATATGCAGCACAAGGAAACATTGTCGGAGCATTAACTTCAGCCGGTGCGGCAGTAATGGCGGGAGCTTCGGCAGTCAAAGGAACGCAAGAAATAGCCGGAGGCTTTGAATCAATAAACGAAAAAGCAGCACAAGGCGCACAAAAAGCAGCAGAAAAATTACAAGATAAAGCAGCCGAAACAGCAGGCGAAGCTGCACAAGAAGCCGGAAGCGAAGTCGCTCAAGAAGCCGGCGGTAAAGTCGCAGAAGGCGCAGGCACACAAGTTGCGGAAGGCGCAGGAAGCCAAATCGCAGAAGGTGCCGGAAGTCAAATTGCAGAAGGTGCAGGAGCTCAAGTTGCGGAAGGCGCGGGAAGCCAAGTCGCGGAAGGTGCCGGAACTAAAGCGGGCGAAGTCGCAGAAAAAAGTGTTGACAATGCAACCAAAGCGGGCAATAAAGCAGCCGAAACGGCAAGCAAAGCAACCGATGCAGCAAGCGAAGCAGGCAGCAAAGTCGGCGATGTCGCAGAAGAAGGTGCAAAGAATATCGGCGGCAAAGCAGGCAAAAACATTGACAGACTTAATAACATGGCAGGTAAATACGGTGAAAAAGCAGCAAAAGCAACAGGTCTTTCCGATGGCTTCCTGAAAAGTTACGGAGGATGGATGGAGTACGGAAGTTTCATGCAATCCGCCGGTTCAATGATAGGACAAGCAACGGCAGGAGGACAATCAGATGCCGCAGCACAAAGAAGGATTCCGACAGCAAGACATATTCAAAGAAGAAAAATGAGATAATAAGGTTGAAAAAAGATTTTTCAACCTTTTATTTTTTATTTAACAGACTGTAAATCAATACCTATTTGAGTTTTCAACTCATCAGTATTTGCAAATTTAATTTCGGGTCTAATCATTTTAACGAAAGAAATTTTAATATTCTTATCGTACAAATCGCCTTTGAAATTAAGAATATAAGTTTCCAAAGAACACTGTTGAGCTTCGGAAACCGTAGGTGCAACACCGAAATTGGCAAGTCCTCTATACTTTTTCCCGTCATCAAGAAAAACTTCAACCTCATAAACCCCGAACGGAGGTTCAATGATATCGGTCGGATAAAGAATATTAGCCGTCGGATAACCTAAAGTTGCCCCAAGCTGTTTACCTTTAACAACCGTACCTTCAACGGAAAATTTTCTTCCGAGCATGGAATTTGCCATAAATACAGAGCCTGATTTGATATGCTGACGGATTAAAGTAGAGCTTATAACATCGCCGTATATGGATTGCGGCGGGGTCGCAAAATAGATATAATCATATTTTTCCTGACAATCAGAAAGAAATATAACATTTCCCGATTTATCCACCCCGAACTTGTGGTTAAAACCCGTTGAAATTGCTTTCGGTGAGAAATATTTTACCAAAACTTCTTCCAAATACTCGGTGGGAGTCATGTGGCAAACAGCCCCGAAATCGAGCTCAATCAAATAATCAACACCCATATCTTCAAGAATTTTATGTTTATCTTCGAGTGTCAAAATATACTTTGGGGATTCTTTTTTGAAATAACAATAAGGATGCTCCTGAAAAGACACAACCGCGGAAGAACAACCGGTTTCTTTTGCAAATTCAACAGCACAACCGATTACGGATTGATGACCCAAATGGATACCGTCAAAAAATCCCAACGCCAGTGATAAATTCGGAATTTCAGTAAGCTCTCTTATTATTTCCATAGCAAAATTATATAATAAATTAAGAAAATGTACAAAATGTAAATAATCTTAACTAATTAAACAATATACCGACAATAGCGGCAGACATATAACAAGTTAAAGTGCCACAAATTAAAGCACGCAAACCGAGCCTTGCAAGGTTTTTTCTTTGGTTTGGAGCCAATTCGCCGATACCGCCGAGTAGAATTGCGATTGAGCCGAAATTACCAAAGCTGCAAAGTGCAAAACTTGCAATCAAAAACGCTTTTGGTGAAAGCTGCATCGCCGGATTTGTCAAATCCAAATATGCAACCATTTCGTTCAACACAAGTTTTGTACCCATTAACCCGCCGACAGCAGAAGATTCGCTTAACGGAACACCCATTAAAAACGCAAATACAGAAAAGATTTTACCCAAAATCATCTTTAAAGAAAGATGAGTTAAATCCATACCGACAGATAAAAGGTTGAAATGCAGATATTTAACAATCAAACTCCCGACACCCGATAAAAACCAATCAATTAACGCAACCAGAGCAACCAACGCCAAAATCATGGCAACAACGTTTATTGCAACCTTCATACCTTCCGAGGCACCCGATGAAATTGCATCAAATACATTAGCATGGGTTCTGTGTCGTCTGCTGACGGAAATTTTAAAATCGTTACCGGTCTCGGTTTCGGAAGTTTCGGGGTAAACAATCTTCGAAATTACCAACGCCCCGGGGGCTGCCATAACAGACGATGCTAAAATGTATTCGGCAGGAACTCCCATAGCAATATAAATCGGCATAATTGAGCCCGAAATACAAGCCATACTCCCCGACATTGATGCCAAAAGTTCCGAGCGCGTAAGGTTCGCCAAATAAGGTTTAATCATAATCTGAGCAACAACCTGACCGACAAAAGAGCTTGCGACATTAGACAATGCCTCGGCGCCGCTGACATTAAGAAGTTTATTCATTCCCTTACCCAACACGGCGACAACACGCTGCATTATTCCGTAATAGTATAGGATATTAACCAAAATCATCATAAATACCATTGAACAAATAAGCTGGAGTGCAAAAATAGAACCTAACGGTGCAAAAATTTCACCGAACTTATCGCTCATCAACCCGCCGAACACAAACGAACCGCCGAGTTTTGCAAATTCAAGCAGCTTTTGGATAAACAAGCCTATTTCCATAAAGATTTTTTGCCCCAAAGGCACTTTGAAAATAAATACCGCAAGTAAAATTTGAAGCACAAATCCCGTGCCGATTGTCTTATAATTGATGGCTTTGCGATTGTTTGACATCGCATAAGCTATTGCAAAAATAAATATTATTCCTAAAATTCCTATAAATCTGCTCATATTACCCTCAACCGTTCATAAATTTATTATACAAAAAAAGAAGCCTTTAAGACTTCTTTTTTAAGAAAATGTGATAAAAGTTAATGATTTAATTTTTGTTAAATAAATTCATAATTTTATCAATTAACCCGACGGAATTTTGTTCGCTTAATGCCGAGCTTTCGAGTTTATCGAGTTTGTCTTTTATGAGTTTATATTCATTAGGGTCTTTAACAAGTTCGATACATTTGTTATAAATTTCAACGGCTTTTGAGGCTTCTCTGTTTTTTTCGTAGGCTTTGGCAAGCTCTTTAAGTGCCGGCAAATCGTTTGAATCAACCTCAATAATCCTTTGTAAATATTCGATTTGTTTTCCGTAATCACCGATACCTTCGCGGAAAGATGCCAATTTATGCAAAGCCTCTTTGTTGTCCGGGTCAAGTTTAACGATTTTTTCATAATATTCTGCGGCATGGTTGACCTCGCCGTTTTCGGTTAACAACGCCGCGAGAGTAAACAACAACTCAACATCGTCATCTTTTATTTGAACGGCATTTAAAAATTCATTTATGGCTATATCGTTATTTTGTCTTGTGATATGGTATTTGCCCCAGTTAAGATGAGCATTGTATTCATCACCGTTTTCGTCATAAACCAAAGCACGCATTTGGAAAGTCAGCGGCGAATTTGGTGAAAGTTTATCGTATTCATCGATACATTCAAGCGCTTTATCAAAATCTTTAGCCGAATAATAATACTGAGCCTGTAAGGTGTAGTATCTTGAAGAAGATTTGTATTCATCAGGTAAAGATTGTAACTTCTCATACGCTTCTTTTATTTGCCCTAATTCAAGCATACATTGCAGTTTTAACAATTCATCTTTGGTGTATTCGATAGCTTTTGCGGGATTGCCGCTTTTAAGATAAACAGCCGCAAGACCTTCATTAACTCTATCGGTGTCAAAGCCTTTTTGTTTTGCTCTTGTCAGTGCATCAATCGCGCTTGTGTATGCCTCATCCTGCATGTAAATATCTGCTAATTGCAAGAAAATATCTTCGTGCAAATTATCATATTCAAGGATATAATTAAATTCATCAATCGCCTTAAGATTGTTGCCCTGTTGACGGTAAAGGTTGGCAAGCGTAAGACGTGTCATTACAATTTGAGTATCTTCCGTTGCGTGAGAAATCGCTTTTTTGAAATCATTGATTGCAAAATCCAATTTCCCTTCAAGAGAATTTTTGTTGCCGCGATAGACATAATATTTGTACTTATCGGTATTTTCATAAATAGACATCAACTGTTCGTAGGCAAGCTGATTGGTCAAATCACGATTTAAAATTTCATGATAATACTTTGCGGCATCTTCGGGTTTTTCAAGAATTAAGGACAAATGCCCCAATCTTTCCATCAAACCTATATCGTCCGGATGTTGTTCATATTCTTTTAAATATTCGTTATACGCTTGTTCATACTGTTCGTTTGCTTCAAACTGTTCAGCTAATTGTAAACTCATCTGCTCTGACTCCTTTTAAATATTATACCGAAATTATATCATTAAAACATATATAATACAAGAATAAATAAGGGTTATAAGTTAATTAAATTTATTTTGAGCATCTTGAATACCGTTATCCAGACAAAACTCCAAAGCCTCAACAGAGGTTTTTAAAACGGGTTTCAGCTTTTCGAGCTGGTCTTTGTAGAAGTTTTGCAAAACAAAAACTTCGGAAGGAATCGGCGGTTGAGGTCCGATACCGATTTTTAAGCGCGGAACATTTGATGTTCCCAAATGTTTGATAACCGATTTAATACCGTTATGACCGCCGTCAGAACCGTCTTGTCTGAACCGAATTTTGCCCAGTTCAATCGACAAATCATCGTAAACAATTATTACATCTTTAACATCGATTTTGTAATAATTCATAACGGCAATTACGGCTTCGCCGGATAAATTCATATATGTCGAAGGTTTTATAAGAATTATATCCTCGGAATTTCTTTTAAATCTTGTCATGGAACATTTCAATTTTGGTTCGTCTTTAAAAGAAAGTTCGTTTAAGATTGCCCATTTGTCAACGACCATAAATCCCGCATTATGACGTGTGAAACAATATTTATCACCGATATTACCCAAACCTGCAACTAATTTCATAATAAATAATTCCTTCCAAAATTAAATAATACTTATACTTAGTATTTTAACCCAAATAAATATTGCCGTAATGATATAGCAATATTATGCTTAACAAAAAGATAAATAATAAATAAATTAATAAAAAATAATCAAAAGAGGACAACATAATGAAAAAAGAATTAACAGATGAAAAAAGCTCGCAAAAAGTAGCAAATTTCTTGGAAAAAAATTCACTTCACAAGAAAGATTTTGCGGAAATGATAGGAGTAACATTATCATACGTTTATA
>CANQSZ010000076.1 GCA_947626645.1 Candidatus Gastranaerophilales bacterium | reverse complement strand
AGTCCTATAGACGGAAGAATTATTGCCTATGCCGGCGGGAAAAACTATTCGGAAACTCAGTTTGACAGAGTAACTCAGGCAGTCAGACCTCCTGGGTCTGCATTTAAACCTTTCGTTTATGCCGCTGCAATGGAAAAAGGAATATCCCCTAACGATATGGTTGACGATAGCCCCGTCACCATAGGCAAGTGGTCTCCGCATAATTACGGTCATAAATACAGAGGAAGAATCCCTGTTTATAAAGCCTTAATGGTTTCATCCAACGTTTGTGCGGCAAGAATTATCCAAGAAGTCGGCGTAAGATCGGTTATTCAAATTGCAAGAGTTCTCGGAATTACCACTCCTATTGAATACGATTATACAATTTCTTTGGGGTCAAACGGTGTTAAATTGTTTGAATTTGTGAGAGCATACGGTGCGTTTGCCAATGGCGGTTATGTCGTTCAACCTTACGCAATCGAAAGGATAGAAGATTCCAGAGGAAGGGTCTTATACAGAGCGCCGAAAACAAAATCCACTCACCAACTTAGTTTAAAAACGGCGGCAGAAATGACCGCGATGATGAAAACGGTTATCAAATCAGGAACAGGCAGAGGTGCTGACATCGGAAAGCCCGCCGCAGGTAAAACAGGTACAACCGACGAATATAAAGATGCTTATTTTGTCGGCTACACTCCCGATATCGTTACCGGTGTTTGGGTAGGCAACGACGATAACAAAAAAATGGGCGGTTTAACAGGCGGTACAATTCCCGCGAGAATTTGGAAAGATGTTATGATTGTTGCAACAAGAGATTACGGCTCTAATGATTTTAAATATCCCGAAATCGAGTTGCAAAATTACAAAGGCTCCGATGTAAAAGTTATCGGGGATGACGGTGATGTTAAAGAAGTGGAATCTGCCGCAGACGAGGCGAAAAATACTTCTCCCGAACCCGAAACTTACGATGAAAAACCGCTGCCCGAACCAAAACCTCAACCCGAAAAATCCGCAGATGATAATAAACCTCAACCCAAACCTCAAACACCGTCGCCGGCTGCTCCCGTTCCCGCTTCGGTCAAGGTTTCCGTTCCGATGGCTGTTCCCGAAAGTTTAAGATAGTCTTTATGGTTGAAAAAGAGTTAATTAAATATTTTAAAAGTCTGGGGTTAGATGTTCACACCTCAACAAAAGCCAGAGGGCATCTCGGTTTTTATTTGAAAAAACGTATTGATATTTCTAAAAATACCCCCGAAGAACGTGTTATTCCGACTCTTTTGCATGAATTTGCACACTATATCCATTCTGTTATTGAACCTTCCATGGAAAAAACGGGCGGTACTTTAGAGGTTATTTTTAATCAAGAGGATATTTTTGTTATAAAAAAAGAACTTCTTGCGGTAACTAATTTTGTTGACAAAAATTCCAAATTTGAAAAATTGGAACACCATAAGCAAATTCTTAAAAACAAAATTCGCGAATGTGAAAGCGTAATAAAAAATGGTTATCCCGATTTTATGCGCTCAAAAAAATTCAAAGAGTTTAACCGTTATATAAAAAAATCGAACGCAAGATATCTTTTAAAATACGACAGGGTAAAATTGGTGTCGGGTATAGCGGTTAAAAAAGTTGAGATGTTGTCGGTTGATAATATCGAGCTTGATTTTCCCGATATGCCAAAAGAGTTTGCCGCTTATATAAGGCTGATGTCTTGCAGGAAAAAACAGGCAAGAGTTTCTTCCAAAATAAATCGGCTCAACAAATATTACAACAAGCCGACCGAACTTTTTGCAAGGCTGGTTGAGGGGTTGTATATGGATTCAATGGAGGTCAGAATGATGGCACCGGTTGCCTGCCGAAGGTTCTTTCAGCTTTTGGATGAGGGTTATTACAAAGATTTATCCGTCGTATTTGCAAATTTTTACGAATAGTTTAAATGGGTGTATTATGTAAAAATCTTTGAAATATTCCGAAAAATATTGTACAATATTAAAAAGGACAATTATGACGAAAACTATTGCTCAAAACAAAGAGGCAGAAAGTTTAATTCGGGACGGCATAATACAGATTGACGAAAAAAATTATTCTGATGCCCGTAAAAAAGTAGAAAAAGCATATAAAATTTCCAAAGAAGAAAATTCCGCGGAAGGACTTTCGATATGTTTGTCTTTGTTTGCGCTGCTTGATTTTTCTCAAAATAAGACCGATTATGAAACGGCACTTGCACTCGCTCAAGACGGAACTTATATGGCTCAAAGAGCAAACAGTACGGATGCGGTATTGATTAACGAACTGGTGCTTGGGAACATGCATTTTGCCCAAAATTATAAAGATGTCGCGATTATACATTATAACAACGCCTTGAAATTAGCCGCGGAACATGACAAATTCAACTTGTCCGATACTATAAATACCCGAATAAGACAACTTCAAAACGGAATGGATTATTCCCTCCCGACAAAAAGCGATCCGTTGGTTTCACTTGTTAAAATAAGCCGTTCAATAACCGCATTGACAGATATTGATGCGTTATTGAAGGTTATTGCCGAGGAGACAAAAAATGCAATACAAGCAGACAGATGTACAGTGTTTTTATGGGATAAAGATACCGATGAATTGTGGTCAAAAGTTGCGTTGGGTATGGATTCCAGTCAGGAAATCCGTTTTCCCGCGGATAAAGGTTTAGCCGGTTACGTCGTTAAAACCGGCGAATCTTTGAATATCGTCGATGCCTATAATGATTCTCGATTTAACCCCGAAGTTGATACAAAAACCGGTTACAGGACAAAAACTATTCTTTGTATGCCGATTATGAACAACAATCGTGAAATAATCGGTGCGTTTCAGGTTTTGAATAAGATTGACGGTGTTTTTACCAAAAACGACGAGGATTTGCTTGTTGCAATCGGCGGTAGTGCAAGTATCGCATTAGAAAATGCGCAGTTATTCGATCAGCAATTGCAATTGTACCGCGAGCAGAAACTTTTGTTTGAAAGTTTTATCGATACTTTGGCAACATCAATTGATGCACGCGACAGAATTACAGCAGGTCATTCAACAAGGGTAAGGATGTATGCGACATTACTTGCACAAGCTATCGGCATGGATAAAAAAGATGTCAGCCTTCTTGAAAAAGCCGCAATATTACACGATATCGGAAAAATCGGGATAAGAGATTCGGTTTTGCAAAAAGACGGAAAATTAACCGATGAAGAATATAAACATATTCAAGAGCATGTGAGAATTACTCATAATATTTTGAATAAAATTTATATGTCGCCGGATTTTAGGATAATAACGGAGATGGCATGTTCTCACCATGAAAAATGGGACGGAACGGGTTATTACAGACATCTGAAAGGTGAAGAAATTACAATCGGCGGAAGAATTTTGGCGGTCGCTGACGTGTTTGATGCCATTACTTCTAAAAGACATTATCGTGATAAAATGCCGATTGCAAAGGTTATAGATATTTTGGTAAGCGGTGCGGGTTCGCATTTTGACAAGCATTTGGTCGATGTATTTATGTCGATTTCGCTTGATAAAATCGTGAGAGTTTTCCTATCCGAATCCGGCGGAAATATTACCGCCGATGATGAGCAGATTTTATGCGCTCATAATTTGTCCGATATTTACGAATTTGCTTTGTCAAACTCCCCAACGGAAGAACAGACGGCTATTTTCAACCTGTTTAACGGGTATTATCTTGGGGATACAAAAGATGAGGAGGAACATCAATTATGAAAAAATTATGTTTAATAATTGCTGTTTCTTTGGCGGTTAATCCTGTTTTGGCAATAGATTTAAAAGGGGTTATCCCGATTAATCCGTTGGAAAATAATCCCTCAACTTATCAAGAGGTTGTTAATCAGCCTTCGTATGAATTAAAACGTGTAACTTTGACTAAAAATGCTATCAAAAATCAGTATTCCATAGCGTTGGATAAATTCATGCAAAGCAATGTTCGCTCATCTTATCAGGATTTTAAAATTTTAATAGATAATATTGTCCCTAACGATTATGTATATATGCGTCTTTGCAAAGAAATGGCAACCATCGGTTTTTTCAGCCTTTCGGAGTTGGCTATGTCTAAAATTCAGGATAATGAAATTTCTCATTTCCTTGAAGAAGATGTGAAGAATTTTTATTTCCCGAATTATACTCTGACCTATAAAGACCAGATTTATCTTGCGGAAATATATTCAAATATAATGTACAATGACCAAAGCAAAGAAGCCACAACAGAGTTGATGAAGCAGACTTCACTTTTGGCGGTTTCCGATTATGCAAACTATCTTGTGGCTTACGGCAGCATGAAAAACGGTGATACTAAACAGGCTATTTCTTTTATTGAACAAGCAATTTCCAAAAACCCCAAAAATCTTAATTACAAAAGATTGAGAGCGGAAATTTACGCTCAATCCGATAATCCCAAAGAAGGGTTGAAATATTTTGAAGCCTTTAACTCAAAAGACATAAATACCATCGTTTTTGATAAGGAGCTGTTATCTTCCAAACACTATATTTTATACAAAACTTCCAAAAACGATTATTGGAAAAAATATTACCTTGCGTACTATTATTATGACGAGGGCGAGTTGAATAAGTCTTTGAGAACTTTACAGGCATCAATTTCCGGAAAGAAAAATATCAATAAAGAAGTTTTTGCACTCACCGCCAAGGTTTATTACGATTTGAAAGAATTTGAAAAAGCACAGGATTATGCTCTGAAATCTTTGGATATTGACGGTACAAACTCTGCGGCTTTAACAATTTTGGGCGATATTGCTTACAGGAATAAAGATTTTAAATCCGCCGAAAATTATTATAAAAAAGCCATGGCAAAAGACGAGGGTTATAATGCGGAAATTAAGCTGGCGCAGACCTATATGGGGTTAAATAATGTTAAAAAAGCCAAAGAAATATATGCAAAGATTTTGAAAATCAGCTCAAAATCTTACGAGGCATACTATCAAACTGCGTTGACAGAAAAAGACCGCGAGGTTGCATATTTAAAAAAAGCAATAGCTATAAATCCCGATTTTGGTGCGGGCTGGGTTGATTTAGCCAGAGTTGAAATAGGAAAAGAAGATTATGACAAAGCACTTTCTTATTTAAGTATTGCTAAATATATTGACGAAAACGATTACAGATACTACTATTATTTGGGGTTGGTATTAAAGAATAAGGGTTTGACGGCGGATGCACGTAAAAACTTTCAAAAAAGTCTTGACATAAATCCCGATTATGTTCTTGCAAAAGAGGAATTGAGTATATGAAAAAAAATCTATTAATTGTTGAAGACCACGAATTAACAAGGTTCGGTTTAAAAACGACATTTGAAGATGTTGATTATATCGGAACAATGTATGAAGCATCGTGTGCCGAAGATGCTATTGAAATTTTTAAAAATAATGAAATAGATTTGGTTATAATGGATTTGGGATTACCCAATATGAACGGAATTGAGGCAACAAAAGCAATTCATTCGATGAATAAAGATGTAAAAATAATTATTTTAACCTCGCATAATGATGAAAAAGAAGTATTAAACAGTTTAAAAGCGGGCGCAAATGCTTACTGTTCAAAAGAAATAAACTTACAAAGGCTTGTACAGGTAGTTCAATCGGTGGCAGACGGTGCGGCATGGTTTGACCCGAGTATTGCTCATATCGTACTTCAGGCAACTTCTAATACAAAAGTAGATTCCGACCGTACCGCATATAAAAATTACGATTTGACCGCAAGAGAGGCACAAATTTTAAAACTTATGACCGAAGGTTACAGCAATATGGAAATTGCTCAACATCTTGTTATAAGTATTAATACGACAAAGGCTCATGTGGCAAGTATATTGCAAAAGCTGCAAGTAGATGACCGTTTGCAGGCGGCTTTGAAGGCTTTGAAATATCAAATTGTTTAAGAGGATTGGTGATGTCGGACTTAACCAAAATTTTGTTAGTTGACAATAATCCCAAATATTTAGAACAAGTGCTGCCATTATACGGTTATAATGTTACGACGGTAAATAAAGCCTGCGACGCTTTTAATCTGCTCAATTCGGAAGAAAACTACGACTTAATGATTACCGATATGTTTTTATCCGACGCTGACGGGTTGGAAATATTAAAAAAAGTTAAGAGCAATCGCAAGTTTCAGAATATGGGAATTATCGTGTTGACATCGCTTGATGATGATAAAAAAATAATATCTTCCTTAAAACTCGGAGCGGATGATTATATTGTAAAACCCGTAGTTTTACCGGTTTTTCTTGCTCGCATTGAGGCGGTTTTAAGACGGATTAATAAACAAAAAAATCTTTTATCTAATACCAATGTTACGATAAATCAAGCAGATTATTTTAATTCCTTGACTAAGAGAGAAAAAGATGTTTTATTATTAGTTACAAGGGGAGAAAGCAATAAATCAGTTGCCAAAAAACTTGTGTTAAGCGAAATCACTGTAAAAAGCCATTTGAACAGTATATTTAAGAAACTTCATGTGGCAAACAGAACTCAGGCGGTGTTGCTTGCGATGCGGACAAATTTTGCGAAAACAAAATAATATTAAGGAGATAAGAAAGAATGTTAGATTATACAAAAGAAGAATTGTTATCTATGCTGGAGCGTAATCCCGAAAAATTCAACGAATGGAAACAAGAAAGAGATGATGTTGATTTAAGTGAAGTTGATTTTTCAAACATGGTATTAAGAGAAGTTGATTTTTCCGATGTTGACTTAAATTCCAGTTCGTTTTCGGATTGCAGCCTGACGCAGGTGAATTTTTACGGTGCGGATTTAACGTCGGTTGATTTTACCCGCTCACATGTTGTTGAATGTGATTTTTCAGACAGCGTTTTAACCGGAGCCGATTGCAGTTATGCCGAAATGACTTACTGTAACTTTACAGGATGTGATATGGCGGGGTGCGTTTTATCCGAAACGGTTTTGTCTAATTCCGACTTATCATCTTCGGAAAATCTTGCCTCTGCAAGATATGACAGTGATACGGTTTGGCCTGATGATGATATGATGCCGGATGATTTTGATACCGTTTGCAAAGACGATTTGTCCGCGCTCAAAGATGATGAAGATAACACAGTGGAAGATTATTAATTTTTTATCGATAATCTTTTTGGTAATAAAAAATTAAGGAGTCGAAAATGATAAAAGCGGCGGTTTGCGGTGCTTACGGCAAAATGGGAAAAGAAGTATGTTCGGCAATTGAAGGTGATTCTTCTGTCGAACTTGTTGCAAAAATAGATATTCAAGGTGATGCGTATAAAACAATTGATTCGGCATGCGCTGAGAATAAAATTGACGTGTTGGTTGATTTCACTCAACCTTCGTCGATTTTTGAGAACGCTAAATATTGCCTTAATAACGGAATAAAAATTGTAATCGGTACGACGGGTTTAAAAGATGACCAAATTGAATACTTAAAAACCCTTTCTCAAAAGAATAATGTCGGGTGTTTTATTGCCCCGAATTTTTCTACCGGTGCTGTTTTGATGATGATGTTTGCAAAAACGGCTGCA
>CANQSZ010000075.1 GCA_947626645.1 Candidatus Gastranaerophilales bacterium | reverse complement strand
CTATTAAATCGCCCGTAAAAATCGTAAAGTCAACATCTTTTGTTTCATTTATCTGAGAAATCACATCGTCAAGAAGTTTGGGGCTTTCACCAATCATTTTTATCGTGGTGTTAGGACTGTTTGTCATAAAATGTGTATCGCTGACGTTGGCAAATTTTAAACTGCTTGCGCCGCTGTATGCTTGCAGACCCCACAACATTGCGGCTGTGAGGCATACTGTTATCAGCAGATTTAACAGTTTTGTTAAAAATCCTTCTTTGTTATTCTTCTGTTCCGATTTCCGTTTCTTCATAACGCTTGTTTTCCAGTATCTTTTTTATATCATTATATAAAGTGTTCAAATATTCGTCATCATCAGAGAGTATGATTGCTTTGTCGATGTTAAACAATGCTGATGTGTAGTTTTGCATTGCATAGTCGCATAACCCCATATATTCGTAGATTTTTGAATTGGAAATATCTTTTAATAACGTTGCGAATAATTTTTTGGAGTCTTGGTATTTTTCGTATTTGTATAAAATTTTAGCTCTGTCAAATTGGTATTCGGGGCAGTCGTTTAATTCTATCGCTTTGTCGTTATCGCGTTTAGCCTCATCAATTAAGCCGAGTTCAAACTCCGAGCGGGATTTTATTGCATAAGCCAAATCGTCGTTTTCGACAAAAGTCAAATATTTATCAACGGAATTTATTGCCGATTGATATTTTCCTGATTCGTAACAAACAACGGCAGAGCTCAGATAAGCCTGTGCAAAATCTGCTCTTGCCGAAGTTGACGCATTGTAAGCATCGAGTGCTTTTACATAATCCTGTTTGGAACGGTAAAAATTTCCCAAATAATAGTAAGCAAGGTATGCGTTTTTGCCTTCGGTTGCTTTTGTCAGCGCAGACAACTCTCTTAAGTCGTCTCCTTGTTGTTTAAACAGTTGTGATGTTTTTATCAGCGGATTAACATTTGTTATAAAAGTTTGTTTATCTTTTGTCATCACATGTGTTAATCCTTTTTTCAAATCTTTTACGTATCGGTTGTCGGGGTTAATTGTTAAAATCTTATCAAGATACTCCATTGCCGTTTGGTAATCGCCCATGATGCAGTAGTTTGCCGCAATATCAAGATAATCTTCTTCAATTTCGCTTGCAAAAACAGGAATTAAAATTCCCGCAGCAAATATCAATATTACGGATAATAAAAGTTTTTTCATAATATTATTATACCACGGGCTGAAAACATTGGCTATGAAAATTTTAATTTAGTCAAACAAAGCGTTAATTTTATCGGTGATGTCCTGCGGGTCAATTTCGTTAGTAATTTTGTTTACATCTTGAGCAATCTGATAAAGTTTAGCCGCCTCAATTTTTTCGCCGGTTATTGCAATTGAACGGGCAAGATTGAAATGAGCCAGCGCGTAATTTGGATTGTATTCAACCGCATTTTTAAACATTTCGATAGCCTCTTGAACTCTGCCCAAATCGTCAAGATAAATTACCCCAAGATTATTGTATGCTATAGAATAACTGTTGTCATATTCGATTGCATACTTGTACTCTCTTATAGCTTCTTCGGTATCACCTTTACCCCAATATAAAAACCCGAGGTTGCAGTGGATTTTAGCGTTTTTGG
The DNA here is from genome assembly GCA_947626645.1 of Candidatus Gastranaerophilales bacterium. Lineage (GTDB taxonomy): Bacteria > Cyanobacteriota > Vampirovibrionia > Gastranaerophilales > Gastranaerophilaceae > Zag111. The sequence continues at coordinate 6,113 of CANQSZ010000075.1, read as the reverse complement.
GGTCTAATTCCAGTGCGTTTCTGTAAACGGCAAGTGCGTTGTCATAATCTTCTTTATCATAAAATGCACTGCCTAAATTTATATAAATATCAATATCTTCGGGGGTCAAAAGGTACGCGCTTTGATACGAGGTAATTGCCGCATCCAAATCCTGTTTTGATTCTTGAAAAACAAATCCCAAAGTTTGATTAACAACGCTTGTCCACTCTTTTCCGGGGTTTAAAGTTACCGCCGTTTGGAAATGCGACACCGCTTCTTCTATATCGCCTTTAATATAAAGTATATTTGCAAGATTTGAGTGAAATTCCGGCATGTTCGGCATGATTTGTATGAGCTTTTTGTAAACCTCAATAGCATTATCGTAATCGCCTAAATCCTCATAAGCCTTGCATAAATGACGGTATGCGGGAATATTTAAACTGTCAAGCCATATTGCCATTTTATATTCCGTAATCGCGTTTTCAAATTCGCCCAAAGCGGAATAAATATCGCCTAAAAGACAATACAAAGGAACAAACCCCGGAGCTTTATCAACCGCATCTATATACACATCCACCGCATTATCCAATCCGTTTGTCTGTATTTTCATGTAGCCTTTTATCAATATCGGCATAAATTTTATATATGACAGTGAATATTTTACTCTCTTTATTGCTTCGGTATCAAACGGCAGTGTTATAACGGATAAAATATATTCCCAAGCCGATTTGATTTTGTTTTTAAAAACTCTGAACGAAGAAATTTTGTAAAGGTTATGCAAAAGATAATGTGCCGAAGAAGTTGTAATCGGATTGCATTTTATTGCTTTTTTTGCATTAAGTTCCGCATCGGTAAATCTTGCTTTTTTTACGTAAGTTTCGGCAAGCATATAGTAGGCTTGCGTATATTTCGGGTTTTTACTTATTGCAGTATCAAAATAGTTGATTGCCTTGTCTAAATCACCTTTGTAATACTGTGCTTTTCCGATTTTGTAATAAATTTCGTAAGAATCTATATCGGATTCAAGTGCCAATTGATATTGAGTTATCGCCTCATCAATATATTGACACGATGAATAAATATCCAAATGCCAAGCTAAATATAAGTCGCCCAATTTTATGTGCAATTCGGGATTTGTCGGGTCTTTTTGCAAATCAATCTGGCAAAGTGCAATTGCAGACTTTACATTCCCCGATTTAATCTCTTTTTTAATTTTTTTATCCAAAGTTCCGATATTATTTTTCATAGTCAAAATCAGCCTGTTAACAACAATTGTAATTAATTTTATGTAAAAAAGCAAGTTAATTAATATAATTTTTGTGTATAATGTTATTCATAGAAAGGGAAAGAAATGAGTGAAAACAAAATATATTTTGTAGATGTAACAAACAGAGACGGAGTCCAGACTTCGCGTTTGGGGTTGGCAAAATTACAAAAGACAATAATAAATCTTATGCTTGACGATATGGGAATAACCCGTTCGGAGTTCGGATTTCCGACAACAAAACATGAATTGAACTATTTAAGAGGAAATCTTGAACTTGTAAAAAGAGGAGTAATCAAGACAACAAAACTTTCGGGCTGGATGCGTGCGATACCGGAAGATGTTGAACAGTCATTTTCAAATGTCGAGGGCTTACGTTATGTTAATCTTTCCCAATCAACATCAGAGCAAATGATTAACGGCAAATATCTGGGCAAAAAGACTCCCGACGATATCATAAGAATTACAAAAGAAGCGGTCGAATGTGCAGTCGATAAAGGTGCCGAAATTATCGGAGTGAACGCAGAAGATGCCTCACGAAGCGATATAGATTATCTGATAAAATTTGCCTCGGAAGCCAAAAAATCCGGTGCAACACATTTCAGGTATGCGATACATTGGGTTATGAAGACCCAAAAACTTCTTATGACAGGATTTTTACAATAGCAAAAGCCGTTCAAATGCCTGTCGAACTTCACTATCATAACGATTTGGGAATGGCGACGGCATGTTCTGTAATGGGAGCCAGAGCAGCAATTGATGCGGGTGTAGATGCCTATATTAACACCGCCATAAACGGTATGGGCGAAAGAGCCGGTAATGCCGATTTGGTTTCCTGTCTTTTGGCTTGTTTAAAGTCTGCGGGATTTAAAGGTAAATACAAGATTGATGAAAATATTAAACTTGACCGCGCATGGCATCTTGCAAAATACACCGCCTACGCTTTCGGAATAGGAATACCGATGAATCAGCCTGCTGTGGGCGACAACGCCTTTGCTCACGAATCGGGCATACATGCTGACGGTGCTTTAAAAGACAGAAGAAATTATGAGCTTTACGATTTTGAAGAACTCGGCAGAGGTGAACCCGAAATTATTGAAACCGGTCGTATGATTACAACGGGCGAATATGGCGGAATTAAAGGGTTCAGAAATGTTTATAACAACCTTGAGATTGAGTTTAAAGACGAACACGAGGCAAGAAATATCTTAGAGCTTGCCCGATATGCAAATGTTCATACCCAAAAACCTCTTACCGCAAGTGAATTAAGATTTATATATTATTATCCCGATATTGCGGCAAAGATTATGACCGTTTCTCCCTATTTTGAACCGGTCGGCGCTATCAAAGAAAGGCTTGATGCTCAAATCGCCAATCCCCCCGAATGTGTTATTTAATTTAATACTATGAAATTTTATTTGAAAGTGTTATAATCGGGTTATGAATAAGAATCAGAAGATGAGTTTTTCAACTCAAAATCGTTTAATTATTTTCGGGCTGGTAATGAGTACGCTGCTTATTATGGCTATTGCTTTATTTGCGACCGTTAATATCCAAAAGAATTTGAACGAAAGTTACCAGAGTTTCGGTCAGGTTATATCAAAAATTCTTGCCATTGAAAGCGTTGATATGACTCAAAACACTTCCCGCAAAGAAACTTTTGAAATTTTGAAAAATCATTCCGATTCAATTCTTAAATCTCACAATGATATTGTTTTTCTTGAATTTCGAGACAACGACGGAAATTTAATTTATAAAGCCGAAAATATTGCCCAAACAAATTCAAAACGACCGAACATCTCCGTATCCTCGCCGATGACAAACTTATCCGACGGCAAAAATATCGGTTCGGTTACGGTCGGACTTTCGGGGTCTTTAGTCAGCAGAGTTTCTTCCACTACAAGAGCATCGATTTTGTTTGTATTTGCAATCGTTTGGCTTGTTTTTGCTTTTGTTGTGTTGATTAACACCTATCTTATAACCAGAGAATTGAGAATTTTGCACGACGGTGTAAAACGTATATCCTCAGGCGAATTTGGTTATAAAATTGAAGGAAAAGATGTCAGCGACGAAGTTCGGGAGTTATTCAACGCATTTAACGATATGTCCGTAAGATTGAATATGTACGACGAGCAAAATATCGAGCAGCTCACTCTTGAAAGAAATAAACTTGAGGCTGTTTTAATGAGTATTGCAAACGGTGTTGTTGTTTGCGATAACAACGATACGGTCGTTTTAATCAACAACCACGCAAAAGAAATGCTTGAACTCCAAGACGACCAGCTTTTGAATACTAATATTGAAAACTATGTCGATACCGAAGGCGAATACTGTTTTACCGAAAAAATTGAAGAATATAAGAAACTTTCGCTTGATGAAAAATCTTCAAATACAATAACTTTCAACGTAAATATCGGCGGAAAAATTTTGAAATCCATAATTTCGCCGATGTTTACAAGAAATAACGATTATGTGGGTTATATAATCGTTTTAATCGATGTTACCCGCGAAACCGAGATGGATACTATGAAATCGCAATTTATTTCTAATGTTTCTCACGAATTGCGTACTCCGGTTACTGTTTTGAGAAGTTATATCGACACTTTGTATAATATGGGCGATGAATTTGATTATGAAACACAAAAAGAATTTATCGGCACAATAAACACCGAAATTATACGACTTAACGGTATGGTTAATGATATTCTCGATTTTTCGAGATTGGATTCTAATGCAAAACTTGAAAAAAGCGAAAATGATATTTCTCAGCTTATTGATGCGTGCGTTTCGCAAGTGGATGTTCTGTTGAAAGAACACAATCTCAAAATTGAAACCGAAAAAGAAAACGGAATACCGCTTTTGATGTTTAATTATGACGGTATTGCCCGAGCTTTGACAAATTATTTGTCGAATGCAATAAAATATGCGCCCCAAGATTCCGTTATAAAAGTAAGGCTTTATAAAGATGAAGAAAATAATCAGGTGGTCGTAACCGTAAGAGATGAAGGCATAGGGATTGCTCCCGAGTTTCAGAAAAAGGTTTTTGAAAGATTTTACAGGATTGAAAATAAAACCCACAGTGTAAAAGGTACCGGTTTAGGACTTCATCTGGTTAAAACAACGATTGAAAAACACCATAGGGGTCATGTGTTTGTAAGTTCTCAACCCAACCATGGTTCAACATTCGGGTTTACCCTGCCGATAGATTTATCGCTTGTTGATGATTTGGGGCAGGATGATTTAGTGTAATTATAAATTTCAAATACGGCACAATAAAATTTATTTAAAAAATTTAGAAATTCGTTTAATAATGTGTCCGATTGTATAGCCGGTGAGCATTGCCCCGGGAACAGGTGCAGATGAAGCAAAAATTATTGCAGATATTGCGGGAATGTCATCTTTATTGAGTTTAAGGGCTTTCAATTCTTTTCTTACACCTTTGGTTTTTGCGCTAAGTCCTTCAAATACGTTAGCGTCTTTAATTTGGCTGTATCTTTTACCTGTTTGCCAGCCGTTTTTTATGGCAGTACGAACTTTTGTGCTTGTTTGCACTATGTCTTTCGGAATTACCGTGTTTGAGACATTTGATATTATTTTTGTTACCTTTGCCATAATAACCTATTCCTGCCTATATATTAATAAAGTTTTTTCTCGTGTATTAATTGACATATTTTTTAAAAATCTTAACATAAATATTTAATTCTTAGGTATAGGGGTTAAGTTATATGAATTAAACCTTCGGATATTGAAAACGGTGCGGCGGAAATTTAGAATTATTTATAAAAAGGAGGCAAAAAAATGTTTATGATGATTTTAAAATGGGTTGCATTTGCGCTTATCATAATGTTTGTGGGCTGGTTAATCCCAGGGATTTCCGTCGAAAGTTTTTTAACGGCAATGATAGCTGCCGTTGTTATCGCTTTGATTAACGCATTTATCAAACCTTTAATTTTATTTCTCACGTTACCGATAAATCTTCTGACTTTGGGATTGTTCACGCTTGTTATAAACGCTTTGTTGTTTATGTTTGCGGCATATCTTGTCCCTGGTATTGAAGTTGACGGTTTTGTCAGTGCTTTAATCGGTTCTATTCTTATTTCAATCTTTTCAATCGGGTTATCAAAACTCGACACAAATCCTCAGGTATAAAAAAAATATTTAATAAAAAAGAGGGATTTTTGAGTTTAAAAATCCCTCTTTATTGTTATTACATTTCAAATTCTTCTTCCTGCATCTGTTTATATTCCTCGACGGAAACGGCATCACAGGCGTTAAATTCTTCTTCAAGTGCTTTTTGCAAGAGTTTAGGACCTGCTTTTTTAAGTTCTTCGGATGCAAGAACGAGGTCGCGTTTTTTCTCGACAGCGATAACTTGGATTGTTCTTTCTGTCGGCGAGCCGTCTTGACCGAGAGTTTTCTGGATTTCGTAGCTTGCCCAATCTGCGGGTAATTTTTTCACTGTTGTATAGTCCTTATTTGTGCCTAAACGTTTATCAATTTCATCGATTAAGATTTCGGTTACGTATTCTTTTTGAGACTTGAATCTGCAAGGATAGACGAGTTTTGTGCCGATTACTTCTTCGGGGTCTCTCCTTTCGTGTTTTTTGAACAGTTCCGCTGCTACGGCAAGGTGTCCCAATTCGTATGCCAAAAATTCTTCCCAAACGAGTTTCAATTTTTCGTCAACTTCGTCTTCCATGCAGTTGTTGTATGTACAAACTTCGGTAAATTCGTGCATAAGCAGTTTTTCATACAACGATTCTGTCGGGTCAATCAGCGATTCATACATTGTAACGTGTTCTTCTTCGACGTCTTTAATTTCTGCATAAACCTCTCTAAGGCAGTCGTTACCGTAAGCCATGCCATGTTC
>CANQSZ010000074.1 GCA_947626645.1 Candidatus Gastranaerophilales bacterium | reverse complement strand
TGGTTCAACCAAATAGGGTTTTTCTGCTATTACATCGTCTGCGGTGCGATCAATTGCGGATTTATATTTCGGGTCGATTGTAAACGGTCTTAAATCTTTGCCTAAGATATTAGGACCTTTAGGCCCGTTCAAATCCATAATCCCTGTGATATCAGCACCGCCCGTTTGAGGTGTCATACAAATACTTACACCGTTTTTTAAACTTGCACAATACCCTTTATATTCGGGTGTGTAATCGGCTTTGGTTTTGTCTTTATATTCGTAATATTTTTTGGCAAAGCATTTTCCGTTTGAGTTTCCGCAATCTTTAGCGATTCTCAGATATTTTTTCATAAAAAGACCTGAAGATGTACTATAGTCTTCTGTCGGTTCGTTTTCATACATCATAGTTTCAAAAAACGATGATTTGTTTTCGGCAACAGACAAAGCACTCACCGCATCAGCTATTGCGTTAACCTCTCTTGTATAGGCATGTTCAAGTGCTTTTTCTTGGAAATGGGTTAACAATATCGGCAAAACCAACCCTGCAATAACACCAACTATCACTATTGCAATCAAAACTTCCGATAAAGTAAACCCCTGTTTTTTAAAATTCATCCCGCAAAAAATCTTTCTTACTACCATCTCTGCTCCTTAAAATTCTAATTAAAATTTTTAATATCACACATATAAATTAACATGTTAAATTATAAGTTGTAATATTTATATGTCAAGCAAGTTACAATACAATCATGTTTGACAGAGAGAAACTATTGAAACAACTGGCGGAAAATGTAAGAGTGGAGCGGGCAAGAAAACATTACTCGCAAGAATTTCTTGCCGAGATGGCAGATATTACCCCGCAGCATCTTTACAGAATCGAGAATGCAAAAGTTTGCCCGACTATATTTGTTGTTGCAAACATAGCAAAAGCCTTGGATATTTCGATAACGGATTTATTGGATATAAGTAAATTATAAAAGTTCTTTTTCGGCAACATATCTCGGTCGGGCTTTAACTTCGCGGTAAACTTGTCCTACGTATTCGCCTATTACACCGAGGCAGAATATTTGCAAGCCCCCGAAAAAGCACAACAATATTATCATTGTCGCAAAACCGTTGGGGGAATTGTTAAAAAATATCTTTTCAAAAACGGTTTCCACGCCGACCAAAAATCCGAAAAATGCCATTAAAAACCCCAAGCACGAAACTATCCTCAAAGGCACGATACTAAACGATGTAATACCGTTCAGTGCAAGTCCCATAAGTTTGAAGAAATTAAACTTGGATTGACCCGCAAATCTTGGCTTAACGTCAAAATTAACCGTAGTGGTTTTCAATCCCAATTCGTGGAAAAATCCGCGCAAAAACAGAGCCTTTTCGGGGTACAAACCCATAACATCAAGTGCTTTTTTGCTCACAAGCCTGTAATCGGAATGATTCATCGGAATTTTTGCACCGAGTATATTCATTGTTTTATAAAACATTACGGCGGTAATTTTTTTGAAAAATCCGTCGGTTTCGCGATTGTTTCTAACCCCCATCACAATATCATATCCGGCAGAAAATTCATCGACAAACTTTTCTATCGCACCTTCATCTTGCTGCAAATCCGCATCTATTGATACAACACAATCACAACCGATATTTCTTACCCCTTCAAGCCCCGCGATTAAGGCTTTTTGGTTTCCGTAATTTCTCACAAATTTTACGGCTTTAACAAGATTATTTTGATTATGCAGACGCTCAATAATTTCCCAAGTTGAATCGGTCGAACCGTCATCAATGAAATAAAGGTAACTGTCGGGTGAGATTTTTCCCTTATTTACAAGAATTGATAAGACTTCAAGAAGTCTGTTGCATGTCGATTCGACACACAATTCTTCGTTAAAACACGGTATGATAACAGCTAATTTTGGCGTTTGCATTTAATCTCCCTTTCAACTATCATGATTATATAATCATAGAAAGTTATATGCAAGGACATTAAAAATGATAACCAAAAAATTTGTATTAAATGCCGATGATTTCGGGTTAACACAACATCACAACAGAGCGGTGTTGGAAGGTTATGTAAACGGATTTTTAACAAGTGCAAGTCTTTGCGCAAATACAGACGGGTTTGAAAGTGCCGTTCACGATATTTTACCCGATTGTCCGAATTTAGGTATCGGGGTTCACTTAAATATTATGGAAGGAAAAGCATTAACCGACTGTCCGCTTTTAACCGATTCTGAGGGTAATTTCAACATCGGATACGGTGCTTTAATTCTAAAACAAAATAATAAATACCTTTTAGGACAGATTGAACAGGAATTTCGGGCACAGATTGAAAAAATTATTCAAAATGTTAAGCCGGATCATATAGATTCGCACGTTCACACTCACGCAATCCCCGAAATTTTTAAAATAACCTGCAAACTTGCAAAAGAGTACAATATAAAATTTGTAAGAACTCAGTATGAAGAATTTTACTTTATACCAAAGCTGATTAAACATCTGAATTTTAAATATCCCATAAATCTGATAAAAATTGCACTTTTGCAATATTACACAAAAATTAACAGAAAAACGCTTGATGAATACGGATTAAGAACGAACGATTTTATAATCGGTGTGGGTTATACAGGCATGATGGATTCTGATGCGATAAAATACGGACTGGAAGCGATTGATGAAGAATGTATCACAGAGGCGCTTATTCATCCTTGCAAATACAACAACGCAACAAAAGATTCTCATACAAAAGAATTTGCAATCACGCAAAATAAAAACCTTCAGGATAATATTATCAGAATGGGTTATGATATAACGAATTACAAGAATTTGGAATAATGAAAAAGATTTTAACAACAATCTTGCTGATATCGACACTTGCCGTATTTACGGCATTTATAATCGGTTCGGAAAAATCAAAAGAAGTTTTGCAGATATTTACGCCCGTAAAATTCGGGATTGATTTGGATAAAAACAAAACAATTACCCCCGAAGAAATTATTTGCGCAGACAACATCGAAAGTTTTTCACTTGAACCAAAAGATGAGTTTTACAAAAAATATTCAAAAGAGCTGAAATTATCAAAAACCGACATGATTTCTTTGGGATATCTCGCTTGGGAATATTCGCAAAAAACACTTCAAAACAAGAAAGTTTCATTGAAATACACAAACAAAGTAACTAACGAATGCAAATACGCAAACATTTACATAAACGGAATAAATTACGTAAACCTTTTGAATAACAGCGGGTTTGGGATAACGGAAGGAAAAATATCAAACGAAAAGAATTACAACGAAGCACTAAAAACCGCACGAAAATTAAACCTTGTAATATTAAACCACCATTCAAACAAATACCACACACTTGATTGCGAATACGGAAAACTTGCCCACGATACTGTAATTATCCCCGAAAAGCAGCTGCCTAAAAGTGCAATACCTTGCAAATTCTGCCACCACAATAAAAAAGTATTTAAGCATAAATACGGCAAAGATATATTTGAAATTCCCAATATAAAAGCGCCGCCTTCCGTTGTTTGTTCCGGAAATATCACCCATTTTTATACAAATTTCACTCAGCATCTCAAACCCGACAACAAATGCCAAACAAAAGAATGCACCGAATTTTTAAAATTGATAAACAATTCAAATTCAAATATTGATATTGCGATGTACGGTTATACGGAAATTCCCGCAATATCAACCGCGCTGAAAAATGCAAGAAACAGAGGCGTTATTATAAGGCTCGTTTTTGATGAGTATTACAACCCTCAAAAAAATTATTATCAGGACAACGAAATTATAAAAAATATCGCAAATAAATCCCGCTCCGATAAAACATCTTCAATAAAACAAAGCGATATGCTTATGCACAACAAATTCGCAATATTTGACAACCAAAAAGTTTACACCGGTTCAATGAACTTTTCCAACACCGGACTGAGTTCTTATGACCAAAACGATATTCTCATAATAAATTCCAAAGAAATTGCAAATTACTACGAAAAAGAGTTTGAACAGATGATAAACGGAAAATTTCATCTTGATAAAATTCACAACGAAGGAAATAACATATTCAAACTCGGCAACACAATTGTTGAAATATACTTTTCACCCAAAGATAAATCCGCAGCAAGAATTGTTCAATTGATACAAAACGCAAAGAAATACATCTATATTCCTGCATTTTTAATAACCCACACTCAAATATCGGAAGAACTTATAAATGCGCATAAACGAGGGGTTGACGTAAAAATAATAATAGATGCAAACAGTGTTTATACAAGAAACACAAAGCATTCCCGCTTAAGGAATGCGGGAATTAGCGTTAAAGCAGAAAACTATGCCGGAAAACTTCACTCAAAATCCGTCATTATAGACGATGAATATGTCGTATCGGGTTCAATGAATCTTTCTAATAGCGGTGAGAATAAAAATGACGAAAACACCGTTATAATAAAGAACGGTAAAATTGCCGCAAACTACAAGAACCACTTTTTATACCTTTGGAAAATGATTCCCGACAAATATTTAAAATACAATCCCAAACCCGAAAGTAAAGACTCAATCGGCTCTTGCTCGGACGGTATAGATAACAACTTTAACGGAAAAATCGACTTTGACGAAGAAACGTGCAGATAAGGTTAAACATTCATTTGGTCGTAAACTCTGCGAACTTCTTTAATATCCTGCCACATCAACCATTTTGGCGAACCTTTTTCTCTGCTGTCGTTTCTTAAAAGGTAAGACGGATGAAAAATAGGCATCATTTTGGAAAAATCGGGACCTTCAAACCATTGCCCGCGAAGTTTTGTAATCCCCAGTTTTGTATCCAGAAACGAATTAACCGCAACTCTGCCGCACAGAAGAATTATACGAGGTTTCAAAATATTAACCTGAGCGTCGAGAAATTCTTTACAAGCCGCCTTTTCTTCGGGTAAAGGGTCTCTGTTTTCGGGCGGTCGGCATTTTAAAGTGTTGCAGATGTAAATATTTTCTTTTCTTGAGAATCCGACACAACCCAAAATTTTATCCAAAAGCTGACCGGCTTTTCCGACAAACGGTTCACCTTTCATATCTTCATAATACCCCGGAGCTTCGCCGATAAGCATTAATTTTGAATTGGGAACACCGCCCGAGAAAACCGTATTTGTCCTTGAATGACATAGCGAACACTTTTCGCATTTCATACACTCCAGCCGTACTTGTTCAAGTTTCTCATCAAATTCCGTTTTTATAACAGTCATTTTAAACCCTTTTAATTTTACGATTCGGACGGTACCAAAACGGAAATTACCGCATTATTAATCGACAAATACTTGCGGATAACATTTTCCAAATCGTCAATCGTAATGTTTTCCAAATCCGACAAATAATCTTCCACAAGTTTTAAATCTTCGCAAACGGTCATATAATAACCGATAGTTTCACCGATTTCGGAAACGGTTTCAGCGGCATAAGCAAAACGTGATTTCATGCGTTTTTTTGCTTTTGATAATTCCTCATCGCTAATTCTGTTATTTAACAATGATTCTAATTCGGATTTAATAAGTTCAACGGCACGCTCTTTTGCATCTGATTTGAAATTTGCCTGAATAAAGAAATTATTGCCGTCTTTAAACTGGTAATGCTCCGAACCAATCATATTGAAAATTTTGTCGGGCAATTTTTCTATAAGATTTTGTTGAAGTCTTGAACTTGAGCCGTCGCCGAAAATAATACTGATTAAATCAAGACAAATCGACTCTTTTAATTCCGAGGCTTTTGCACCGAGCCAGCCGAACATCAAATATGAAGTTTGAATATTAGCCGTCGTTTCAACGTATTTTGTTTCGGTTACGGGCTTATCAATTACATTCACGCGATTTTCACCCTGTATTCTGTCGGGAAAATTAAACTTTTCACAAAGAACATTTAAAACTTCTTCGTGGTTAAAATCGCCCACAACAATGGTTATAACATTTTTGGGGGTATAGAATTTTCTGTAATAATTATCAATATTTTCTCTTGTTAAGCGCGAAATAATTTCGGGTGTGCCTATAACATCTCTTTTATAAGGGTGAGATGTGTAGAGATTTTTATTACAAACATTATAGACTTTTGTCCAAGGCTGGTCTTTTCGCATACGAATTTCTTCGATTACGACGTGGCGTTCTCTTTTATCGGTAACATTTGAATCGTTGATATCAAACGGCGCGCCGAGTTCTTCTGCGGGAAAAACGGGATTCATCATCATATCGGCATGCAAATCTATTGCTAAATCGAAATCTTTGCCGTCAATTCCTTTGGGCAAAGTTACATAATAAAAAGTGTAATCTTTCCAAGTGGCAGCATTAACGATTGCCCCTTTTGATTCGAGCAATCTGTCAAATTCGCCGACTTTATGCAAATGAGTACCTTTAAACATTAAATGTTCAAGAAAATGTGAAATTCCGTTGTTGTTATCATCTTCGTTTATCGAGCCTGTTTTAACCCACGAAGATATATTAACCATCTCACCTTCTTTATGCGCAAAAACGATTCTGTGTCCGTTATCTCTTTCATAAATTTCTACATCTTTTGTTAAAAAAGGATACTTTACAAAAGTCTTATTCATAATTAAAATTACCTCATTGTGTTAACACAATTATTATAGCATAATGAAAAAAAGTTATGTTTAATATATAATTAAGGTATGGAAAATATAATAGAAAAAATAAAAGGAACAGTAGTAGTATCGGTACAGGCAATGCCCTCAGAGCCATTGTATGAACAACAGTGCATGACAGCAATGATGAAATCGGTCGTAACAGGCGGAGCAGGCGCATTAAGAGTGGCGGGAACAAGAGATGTAAAAACCGCTAAAGAACTCTTTGACCTTCCGGTTATCGGGCTTACAAAACCCAATATTATTCCCGTTAATTGGAAAGAAATTGTCTATATTACACCGACAATAAAAGAAGTAATTGAACTGGTAGAAGCCGGAGCCGATATAATAGCCGTTGACGGAACACAACGTCAACGTCCCAATAACGAGAAATTACAGGATTTAATAAAATTTATTCACATAAATAAAAAACTGGCAATGGCAGATATCTCAACGACAGAAGAAGGGATAAAAGCACAAAAAGCGGGTGCGGATATTTTATCGACAACCCTTGCGGGCTACACATTAGAATCCGCAAAATCACCCAATGCCCTGCCCGATTTTGAATTACTCAAAGAACTTGTGGAACAAACGGATATTCCTGTCGTTTTAGAAGGTCGTATATGGGAACCCGAACAGGTCGATAAGGCTTTTGAAATCGGCGCACATTGCGTTGTAATAGGTTCTGCCATTACAAGACCTCAATTAATTACAAAACGATTTGTATTCAGAAAAAATAACAACACCCAAAATAATGAAACAAATCAAAATTAGCGGAGTAAGGTTATGAAAAAAGCATTGGCGATTGATGTCGGCGGAACAAAAATATACAGTGCGATAATTGATGAAAACGGCAAGTTTTTATCGGAAGTCGAAAAACATTCCACACCGAAAACTTTTGACCAAATTGAGCAAACTTTTCGCCAAATAATAAAAAAATCCGAAAACGAAGTTGATGTAATAGCGTTTTCCACATGCGGTGCTGTAAACAGGCAAAATACCTCAATTGTCGGTTCAACCGGAAACATTGCAAAAGAATATCCGAATATGAAATTTGGCGAACTTTCAATAAAGCCTGTTTTTGTGGAAAATGATGCTAATTGTGCTGCTTGGGCGGAATATAAAATCGGAGCATCAAAAGGCTGC
>CANQSZ010000073.1 GCA_947626645.1 Candidatus Gastranaerophilales bacterium | reverse complement strand
TATAGCCGCGGCAGCCGATACTTCCGCGGATTTTGCCGTTGCTGCCGTTGCTGCGGTTGCGGCAGCTGCGGCTGCTGTTGCTGCTATTGTTTCTGCCGCTGCTATTACCGTATCTGCGACTTGGGGCTTGTCCTTTTTGTCTTTTGACGGTTCTAATTCTTCTTGTAAATCATCGGTCGTTTCTTCAACCTCGGCAACTTCATCAATCTCACCTATTTCATCAATCGGGTCGATTTCGGTAATTTCGCCGATTGTACCTATATCATCAATTTCGCCAATCTCATCGACTTTATCAATCGTATCAATCGCGCCAATTTCGTCTGTCTCGTCAATCGTGCCGATTTCATCAACCGAATCTTCCGTTATTTCGGGCAATTCTTCTGCTTGGGGTTCTTCTGCAAGTGTTATATCTTCAAGACTTGTTGTGTCTAATTCTTCGGTGTTCAAATCCGATTGCTCGCTTACATCAAGTTCTTCGGTATCAACTTGCAAAGATTCACTTATTTCAACTTCTTCCAAATCGTCGATTTCGGTGTCTTGTTCAACAACTTCTTCCGATTCGTCGGTTTCTTCATCCTCAATTTCTTGTTCTTCAACAATTTCTTCTTGTTCTTCGTCTGTTTCGGATTCGTCTTGTGAATCTTCAAAATCGTCAAGTTCGGGAAGTGTTTCAACTGTTTCGGTTTCTGCCAGTCTGTCGCTGACTGTGTTTCCGACACTGTAGGAAAGTGTTTCAAAATTATCAAATTCCAAAACGCTTTCTCTGAGTTCATCACTTGAAAGGAGCAGTTTTATAAGCGATTTTTCGTCTTTGGCACTTATATTATGGTCTGCCATGTGTATGTAGAGTTCGCGACCTTTGAGCAATTTGTTCTCGTCAATTTTGCTGTCGGTGTCGCCTTTAAAACCGGTTACAAAACTTTTGAACTCGTCTGCGGAGGTTAATTTGTCTTTTTCGACAAAACAGTAATCTTTGTTTTCGTTATTTTTATCAATTTCATCGGGCTTTATAAAACCGAGAATTTGGGCATATTTAAAATCCGATGAAAGTTTTAATACAAAATAAACATCAGGAACAAGATTATTCGCAAAATGGCTTTTGGGAATAAATATTTGATTTTCGTTAAAAACAACTCTTGTGTCAATGTGAATATTAGGAAGCATTATGTCTGCAATATCGTATTTTTCAAGAATTTTTGAAATGGAGTGCAAATTGTGAGATTTCTTTGCACCAATTCCTTCCGATTCAAGATATTTTATTGCCAATTCGGCTCCTAAAGCGTTAATATATGCGCGTTTTTTTGTTTCGGTGTTAACCAATCCCCGCGACATAAATTCCGCTTCCGCTATGTTTTCTTTCTCTATATTAATAATTGATTCCTGTTTTGCCATCTTTTCTCTCCTCCTACATCCCTATAGATGACAAATCGTTTATAATTATTCCAAAATTATTGTAAATTTTTGTAACGAAATTTTGAAAAGCGGATGAAAAAAGTCAAAATTAATGGGTGAGGTGTTTTATATGTAGTGTAGTGTGAAGTGCATAAGGAGGTTTTCTCATGTTAAGTGTAAGTCCGGTCTCAAGTGTAAATTTTCGTTCAAACCAAATTGATTTAGCTGCTCCGGGGAAATATTCAAACCCCGTATCCCCCGAACAATCGGTTGTTGCTGAAAATGCACCGAAGAAAAAGAGCAGAAAGTTTTTAAAAACCGTTTTAGGTTTAGTCGCAACAGCAGCAGTATTGGTTGCTTTACCCAAATTATTCCCTAAAGCAATAAAAGTTTTGTCGGCTGAGGAAAAAGAGGGTGCAAAATTTATGCAAAAAGCTGCTCATTATCTTGCTTCCGCAGGTAAAGTTATAGGTAAATATACCTATGAACCGATTGCTAAATTGTTTAAAAAAGCACCTAAATCATAGTTTCAATAAAGAATTTTAAAATCGCCAAAAACAGTTGTTTTAACTTGTTAAGACAACTGTTTTTGCTTGACGAAACCGTTAAAATATAGTATAATAGCTCTGTTAATTTTGTTTATACATTTAGCCTAAAGAGTTTTGGAGATTGTCAGAAAGGAAAAACATGACATATAGTGTTCCATACTCTTTTGTTCCCGGTACAAAAGCAAAAGCGGATGAAGTTAATGCGAATTTTATGTCCGTATTAAAATCACTTGATGATATTAATTCTGACGTAAACGAGCAAAATACCGCAAATGCCGGAAAGTTTACCGAAATAGAATCCGGAATTGACGGTATGAAAACCGATATTCAAACGGCAAAAAGTGATATCCAAACCCTTCAAACCACTCTTAACTCAAAAGCCAATGCGGCTGATATTGACGGTAAATGGGTTAAATGTTCCAATTCACTTTTAAATGGCGTAACGCTCAAAAAAGGTTATACTCAAACATTTTCCCTGTCAACACTTTTAAAAGACAGCGGAGTGTATGAAGTTATAGTCAATGCACGTGTAAGAACTTTGGGTTCATCCAATACCGCATACGAATTGAAGGCAAGCACCGCATTATGTTCTCCGACATATCTTTGTTTTGCCCTCACAAGAGTAAACGGGAACGATGCGGCAGAAGGCAGCTGCGTTGTTCCTGTCGGTACGGACAAAAAAATTACGCTGGCTATTGATACGGATATGGTTAATGACAGTTGGCAAAACGGTTGTTTTGCAAGTATTACGGCTTACAGAAAGGTTAGGTAAAATTATGAAATATTATTTTTTTGTTTCTGATAATGAAATTACGGGAAGCGGTGAATTTCCTTGCGAAGACTGCGATTATTTAAACATTGAGGTTTCAAAAGAGGTTTATGATAACTATTGCGATGATAAATGCAAATATGCTTACTCACAAGGCAAAATTATCCCTAACCCGAACTACGAAACAGACAGAAAAAAATACATTTCTTCCCAAAGGTATTACGAAATTCTTGTTGAATTAAACGATTTGGATTCAAAACGTGTTCGTGCAATTTGTGAAAATGAAGTAAAAGATTCGCAAACAGGTCAAACATGGTTGGATTATTATAATTCAAAAGCAAAATCCTTACGCGAAGAAATGGCGGAATTACAATTGAATATGGCATAACAATTTGGCGGAAATACGGTTTGTTGTTTCCGCCTTTTTTAAAAAAATTTTTTTGCTATAATCAAATAAGACAGGAGAAACACAAATGACAGAGATTAGAGAAGAATTTATAAATCAGGCAAAACATATCGCAAGAAACGCGGAGATATTACCCGGGGGAATAGAAGAATTGGCGGCAAAACTCCAGTATTCACACGATACTCAAAAACCGCTGCGCGTAAAACTCGGTATGGATCCCACAAGACCTGATTTACATTTGGGTCATACTGTTGTTATGCGTAAATTAAAAGAATTTCAAGCCCTCGGGCATAAAATAGTTTTGATAGTCGGCGGAGCAACCGCAATGGTCGGAGACCCTTCCGGCAAAACCGAAACCCGACCCGCACTTTCAAAAGAACAGGTTGAAGAAAATGCTAAATCTTATTTTGAGCAGATGTCTAAAGTTCTTGATGTTTCCAATGCCGAAGTTACAAATAATGCCGACTGGCTTCATAAAATGAGCTTTGTCGAACTTTTGAAACTCAGCGCACAGGTTACGGTCGCTCAAATGATGACAAGAGATGATTTTGCAAAACGTTATTCAGAAGGTAAACCCATATCAATTGTTGAATTTTTCTACCCGCTTATGCAGGCTTATGATTCTGTTGCAATTGATGCCGACATTGAACTGGGCGGAACAGACCAAAGATTTAACACCCTTTTGGGTCGCGATATTCAAGCCGCTTACGGTAAAAAATATCCGCAATTGGTTGTTCTTTTGCCTCTGTTGGAAGGTACCGACGGGGTTGTTAAAATGTCAAAAACTTACCCCGAACATTGTATTTCCCTAACAGACAGTGCAAAAGATATGTTCGGTAAACTTATGAGTATTCCCGATAATATGATTACCCGCTATTACAGCCTTTTAACCGATATTTCCAAAGACGAACTCGAATTGTATGACAAGCAAATTTCTGACGGAACGGTTAATCCGCGCAATATCAAAATGCAATTGGCTCATCTTATCACCGAAGAATATCACGGCAAACAAGCTGCCGATAAAGCCCAAGAAGATTTTATCAATGTTGTTTCAAACAAAGGTATTCCCGATGATATTGCCGAAGTTAAAGTTGAACAGGGCGTAAATATTTTGGATTTGCTGGTTAATCTGAATTTTGTTGCATCTAAAGGTGAGGCAAAACGCTTAATTCAAGGCGGCGGTGTTAAAATCGACGGTGAAAAGATTGCTGAGGTGTCTTATACAGTTTCGTTTGACAACGAGGTAATATTGCAAGCGGGCAAACGTAAATTTGCCAAACTTGTGAGGTAAAAATGTTTAGCGTAATTAAACGTGGAATAATAAAAGTTAATGAAGATATAAGAGTAATTTACGATAACGACCCCGCGGCAAAAAATATATTGGAAGTTATATTGTGTTACCCCGGGCTGCACGCTCTGATTGCCTACAGGCTTGCTCACAGGTTGTATAAATGGCATATCCCGCTTATTCCGAGGGTAATTTCTTATATAACAAGGATAATAACGGGAATTGAAATACATCCGGCATCAAAAATCGGCAGACGTCTGTTTATTGACCATGGTGAAGGGGTTGTAATAGGCGAAACAACCGTTGTCGGAGATGATGTTTTAATATATCAGCAAGTAACACTTGGCGGAACGGGGAAAGATTCCGGAAAACGCCACCCCACGCTTGGCAATAAAGTCATTGTCGGTGCGGGTGCAAAAGTTTTAGGCAATATTACCATCGGAAACAATGTGAGAATCGGTGCCGGTTCGGTTGTTATTGAAGATGTTCCCGATGATTCAACCGTTGTCGGTGTCCCCGGAAGGGTCGTTCACCGCTCGGTTATTGATGAGTGCGGCAATCTTATGCACAATCGTATTCCCGATCCTATCAGATGCGAAATTAATAAATTGAATGCCGAAGTGGAAATTTTAAAAGAAAAGATTAATAATTAAATGAGTTCAAAAAAAATATATGCAAATAAAAATGATAAAAAAGCGAAACTGATTTTCAGTTTCGCTTTTTTATAAATTATGAGCCTGATGAAATTACATCATGCCGCCCATACCGCCCATGCCTGCCATTGCTGACATATCGGGGGTTGAAGATTTTTCTTCCGGAAGTTCGACTACTGCTGCTTCCGTTGTCAAAAGCATTGAGCCGACCGATGCGGCATTGATTAGTGCCGAACGGGTTACTTTTGCCGGATCTACAATCCCTGCTTGGAACATATCAACGTATTTGCTATCCAAAGCATCATAACCGTATGCTCCTTCTTTTTCCAATACGCAATCAACTACGACATCTGCCTTTGCTCCCGCATTTCGTGCTATCGCTCTTAAAGGTACATCGAGTGCTGCCGTTAAAATCTTGTAGCCGACTTTTTCGTCGTCCGATTCAAATTCCAAGGTTTCTATTTTGGAATTAAGTTCTTGTTGAACTCTTAACAATGCAACTCCGCCTCCGGGAACTATTCCTTCTTCGTTTGCTGCTCTTGTTGCGTTCAAGGCATCTTCTATTCTCAATTTTCTTTCTTTAAGCTCAACTTCTGAGGCTGCACCGACTTCAATCAGTGCTACTCCGCCTGATAATTTTGCTGCTCGTTCTTGTAATTTTTCTTTATCGTACTCCGAATCAGAGCTTTCGATTTGTTTTTTGATTATTCTGATTCTGTCTTGAACAGCTGCTTTTGTTTCGTCGCCTACAACGATTGTTGTTTCGTCTTTTGTTACGGTTACTCGTTTTGCTTTACCCATCATCTGGGTTGTTACGTTTTCGAGTTTAATTCCGAGTTCTTCGGTAAACATTTCACCGCCGGTTAAAATAGCGATATCTTCAAGCATTGCCTTTCTTCTGTCGCCAAATCCGGGGGCTTTTACTGCTACTGCTCTTAATACTTTTCTCATTGTATTAACAACCAATGTTGCAAGCGCTTCGCCTTCAACATCTTCTGCTATAAGCAATAATGCTTTTCCGTCGCGGGCAACTTGTTCCAATACAGGTACCAAATCGGCTATTAAGTTAATTTTTTTATTAACGCAAAGTACGTAAGCATCTTCCAAAACGGCTTCCATTCTTTCAGGGTCGGTTACAAAGTAAGGTGAGATGTAGCCTTTGTCAAACTGCATACCTTCTACGACTTTGAGGTTTGTTCCGAACGATTTTGATTCTTCAACCGTTATAACACCGTCGTGTCCGACTTTTTCCATAGCTTCTGCGATAAGTTCGCCGATTTCACTGTTGTTTCCTGCTGAAATTGCCGCAACTTGTGCTATTTCTTCTTTTGTATTTACCGGTCTTGACATTGCTTTGATTTTTTCAACCGCTGCATCAACCGCTTTGTCAATACCGCGTTTCATTGACATCGGGTTTGCTCCTGCGGTTAAATTTTTCAAACCTTCTCTGACGATTGCCTGAGCCAGTACCGAAGCTGTTGTTGTTCCGTCTCCTGCAACATCGTTTGTCTTTGATGATACTTCTTTTAATAATTGCGCTCCGGAATTTTCCAGTGCGTCTTTTAATTCGATTTCTTTTGCAATAGTTACACCGTCGTTAACGATTTGCGGTGCGCCGAATTTCTTTGTTAAAATAACGTTTCTTCCTTTGGGTCCGAGGGTTACTTTTACCGCATCGGCTACTGCATCAATTCCTTTAAGAAGCGATTTTCTTGCTTCTTCGTCAAAAATAATACGTTTTGCCATTTTTATATTTCTCCTTTTTTTGTTTTATATTTTGACAATTATTCTATGATTGCTAAGGCATCTTTTATTGATAAAATTTTGTATTCAACGCCGTCAATTTTAACATCTGTTCCCGCGTATTTTGCATAAAGGATTGTGTCGCCGACTTTCACGTCCATGGGTTCTCTTTCGCCTTTGTCGTTGGTTTTGCCCAATCCTACCGCTACAACTTCACCTTTTTGAGGTTTTTCTTTTGCACTGTCGGGAATGAATATTCCGCCCGATGTTTGTTCGGTATCTTCTGCTACCTTGATTACAATTCTGTCTCCTAATGGTTTTAACATAATTTATACTCCTTTTCTCATCTCTTACATTATATTTATATAACGAATATGGAAATTTATTAATAAAATTAAGGAAAAATTAATTATTTTCCAATGAGAAATTTCATAGTATAATCAACCTATGAATAAAAAACTGTTTGTAATTTCAGGCTGCTCAGGCGTCGGCAAAGGTACTGTATTAAACGAGTTTATGAAAAGAAACTCGGATAAATTTATGTTGTCCGTTTCCTGTACCACAAGAAGTCCGCGCCCCAACGAAGTTGATGGGGTTAATTATTTCTTCTTATCGTGCGAGGAATTTGAAAATGCGGTTAAAGAAGATAAATTTCTTGAGTATGCTCAATTTGCGGGGAATTACTACGGAACAAAGAAAAAATTTATTGAGCAAAAATTTAATCAGGGAATGAATATAATTCTCGAAATCGAAACGCAAGGTGCATTACAGGTTAAAGAAAAAATGCCCGAAGCCGTATTAATTTTTATAGTACCTCCTTCCATAGAAGAATTGGAACACCGCCTCAGAGGTCGTAATACCGAAGATGAGGCTACCATTCAAAGACGATTGAATGAGGCAAAAATCGAACTTGAACGCTCCAAAAAATACGATTATACGGTTATTAATGACGATTTGGAACGTGCGGTTTTGCAAGTTGAAGATATAACCCGCAAGGAGCTTGGTGAATAATGGGCATAGAAGCTAAAACAGTCTTACTCGGAATAACCGGCGGGATTGCCGCATATAAAATTTGCGATTTAATCCGCAGATTTAAAAAAAACGGGATTAATGTCAAAGTCGTTTGTACCCCAAATGCACTGAATTTTGTTACAAAACTTACCTTGCAAAATTTGAGCCAAAACGAAGTTTATGTTGAGGAATTTGATGTAAAAGATTGGAAACCCGAGCATATATCGCTTGCCGATGAAGCAGATGTTATGCTTATTGCTCCCGCAACCGCAAATACCGTTTCAAAAATTGCAAAAGGTTTTGCGGATAATCTTTTAACATCGATTGCTTGTGCTTTTTCTAAAAAAATGATTATTGCGCCCGCAATGAACATGAATATGTGGAACAACTCTATAATTCAAGAAAATATTTCTGCCTTAAAATCAAAAGGGGTTGAAATTCTTGAACCCGAAAGCGGGTTTTTGGCTTGCGGTTACATCGG
>CANQSZ010000072.1 GCA_947626645.1 Candidatus Gastranaerophilales bacterium | reverse complement strand
CCCTTTGGCTTTTGATTGTTTTATTGCCGTCAAGGTGTCGGCAGTTTCTCCGGATTGCGAAACTCCTATTACAAGTGTATGCTCATCTGTTACGGTTTTTCTGTAGATATATTCGCTTGATGCCTCTACATCAACAGGTATTTCGCAGAAATTTTCGATGATATATTTTCCAATCATTGCGGCATGTAACGATGTTCCGCAGGCAATGATTTGTATTCGGTTAAGTTTTTTTAGGGTTTCTCTTGTCAGTTTAACTTCATTCAATACTATGGGCGAATCCGATGTGTGTAATTTTCCGACTAAAATATTGCGAATAACATCGGGCTGCTCATGTATTTCTTTGAGCATAAAATGTTTATAACCCATTTTGCTCAATGCTACAGGTTCCCATGGCAGAAGTTCAACTTTTGGTTCAAGCACTTCACCGCTTTCCGATTCAAGTTTCATTGAATCGGCAGTAAGTGTTACAACTTGATTATCGTTCAGATAAACCGCACGTTTGGTGTGTTTGATAAATGCAGGAACATCCGAGGCAACATAAAATTCATTTTCGCCCAATCCGACAACCAACGGTGCATTTCTTTTTGTTGCAACAATTTTGTCGGGTTCGTTGTTGTGCATTATACAAAGCGCGTAAGCTCCTTCAAGTCTTTTTGTTGCAATATGAACGGCTTTTGTCAAATCTTTAACCTCGCCGTATATTGATGCGACAAGATGTGCGACTGTTTCGGTATCGGTTTGAGAACGGAATTTGCAGCCTTTTGCTTCAAGTTCTTCCCTGAGTTCTTTGTAGTTTTCGATAATACCGTTATGGACGAGAACAAGATTACCGCAAGTGCAAGTGTGAGGATGAGCGTTTAATACTGTCGGTGCGCCATGCGTTGCCCATCTGATATGTCCGATTCCGGTTGTGGATTTTGCAAGTTCATAAGCATGCCCTGACAATTCTTCTCTGAGGTTTATCAACTTTCCTTCGGCTTTATAAACTTTTATCTTGTCGGTACATTTTAAAGCAACACCGGATGAATCATATCCCCTGTATTCAAGCTGTTCTAGACCGTCTAATAATATATCAACAACCGGTTTTTTCCCGACATATCCGACAATACCACACATATTGTATCTCTCCTTGTAATGTATTTACAATTTATATGGTATCATTAAAATATTATTTTTATTGATATTTTAATAAATTTTTTACATAATACTTAATCAAGTATATGAACACCCATACCGCCGTAAGTCGGTCGGTAAGAATTGTGATATCCCCATCCGTTTGTTCCGTAATAACTTCCGTTATATGAGCGATTAAATCCGTTCATATAAGGATATCTTAAAGGCGGGGTGTAACCAGTGGGTTGTCCGACAAGGTTGTTTATTATTCTGTTTTTTAGTGTGGAATTTGTTGTGTAGTATCCGGTGTTGTTCGCGTTATAATATCCCCTGTTGTATTGGTTTTGATAGTTTGCAAGAACATTATTCATTCTGTTGCTAAACGACATCGAATCGTATGTTTTATTAAATAACTCATTTTCTATTCTGTTAATTCGTGAAATGTTATTTTCTTTTGTAAATGTTCTGTTAAAAAGATATCTTTCGACATGGGATAAGTCGTTATTGTAAATATTATTAACGTTGTCATAATTTCTCGTCGGAACATTTTTATATTGGGTTACCGTATAAGCAAAACCCGCACAATTCATAGCTAAAATACAGGCTATAAGCGATAATGTAAGAAGATATTTTTTCATTTTTCCTCCTCTGATTACGCTTATTTTAAAATCGATTATTGAAAATTTATATTCTGCGTAAGTATAATCTTAACAATTAGCCCTAACTAAGTAATAGTGTTAATATATTTTTATGGCAGCGAAAGAAAAACAAAAAAAGAAAGTAATTGCTTACCTCCATTCCCATTGGGATAGAGAGTGGTATCGCGAGTTTGAAGTGTTCAGACTCAGATTGTTAAGAGTGTTTGATAATATTCTAGACATGCTTGTTACGAATAAAATTCCATCGTTTTATTTTGACGGACAAATCGCTGCATTACTTGATTACCTTGAACTTCGACCCGAAAATATCGATTTGGTAAGACAGCTTGTTAAAGATAAAAAACTTTTTATAGGTCCTTTTTATTGCCTTGTTGACGAGTTTTTAACCGACGGAATTTGCTTTAGAAAAAACCTTGAAATCGGCTTAAGATATGCGCAAGAATTCGGGTGTACCGATTTTATCGGATATTTTGCCGATACATTCGGTCATAGCCGTAATATCCCCGAAATATTAAAAGAATTTGGGATAGATAAGGCAATAGTTTGGCGCGGCTGTGGGGAGTTGCCGTCTGAATTTTTGTTCGACGGAATAAAAACAGTTAATTTAATTCGCGGGTATTATATGGACGTATTTTCGGGTGTCGGCAATCCCGAATGTAAAGCTGCTGCCTTAAAAAGAACTCTTGACAGAATCGCCGAAAAATCAAAAGATGTATTACTCTTGCCGATTGGTGCCGATCATTTGGGAATCCCCGAAGATATTTGGGAGCAGATTGAGCTTGCAAATACCTATCTTGAAGATTATAACATCGTGCTTGAATCTCCGTTTGATTACTTTGATGCGGTGAAATTTAAGCTCAAAGTTAAAGACGAATTGAGAGACAACTCGAGCACTTTTATTTTGCAAGGCACCTATTCGTCAAGAACCAAGATTAAACAGCTTAATACCGAATGCTCTTATAAACTGGATTTGGCAAATAAACTTCAATTAAATTTCGGTAACTTTTATGAATCATCCATACAATACGCATATAAATTATTATTGCAAAATCAAGCTCATGACAGTATTTGCGGATGTTCGACGGATTTGGTTCACGAAGAAAACGTTACAAGGTATAATAAAATCAGACAAATTGCCGATACAATTATTGAGGAAATTCGTCTTGTCCAGCCAAAAGACGTCGCCGTTTCGTTTAAATACCCCGACAAATACAAGCTGCTTGAAGTTGAAAGAACCGAGGTTGATAACGATTCACAGGTTGTCTCGGAAAGATTCGGATTTTCACCGGATATTTTGTATAATACTTCCAAAATCCCCGTCACGGAAGATTACAAAAGAATTTATACTCTGTTAAAAGAGTTTAACGGCGAAAATGCAAAATCCGATTTGAATGTCGATAATACGGATTTATTCAATTCAAAAATAAGAATTGAAGTTGTAAAAGGTAAGATTAATGTTTACGACAAGTCAAAATGTTATAAAAACTTTATCGAATTTGTCCGTTACAAAGACCGCGGTGATACGTATAATTTCGGACCATTACCTGATGATAAAGGCGAAGTTGCAAAAATTAAATCGGCAAGAGTTATAATGGACGGACCTTTGCGCTGCGGTATAAGGATTGTAACTTCATTTTTCAGTGTTGATGTTTATTTGAATAAAAAATCCAAGCTGCTTAATTTCAAAATTAAGTGGCCGAATTTGCTCACAAACAGACTTTGGCAAGTCAGGTTTAATTTCCCGAGCAATGTTGATGAAGTCCATTCTGAGGATATGAATCTTCTGATTAAGCGAAAATTTGACCCGAATTACAACATCAGAGAGAATTTGCCGCATGAAAAAGGTCATGAGGCGGCAACAAACACCGCTCCGATGCAAAGGTTTGCGTGGGCAAACGGGTTGGGTGTTATTACGCATGGTTTGACAGAGTACGAAGTTTATAAAAAATCGCTTGCGGTAACACTTTTAAGAAGCACAGGCGTTATTTCAAACCCCGACAACCCCGCAAGAACCACTCCTGCCGGACCGCCTATTACCGTTTTGGGGGCGCAGCAGTTAGGGCTGAATACCGCCGAGTTTTCTATCGGGTTTATGAATGTTAAGGATTGGCCTGAATATGTCGAGGAAGTCTATCCTCAAACATTAATTTTCTAAAAAAAATAGCGGTCTTTTGACCGCTGTTTCGTGTTTTTTCCTATCCTTTTTCCTTTGATTATCCAACAACTTTTGATACAAAGTTGATTACTTCAAATATTGAATCTTTAACATATTCTTTTGCCAAAACGCTTATAGGTCTGTTTTCAATACAATCGAAAACGTAATATATCGGGTCTTGAGAATTGTTAAATCTCATTCTTTTATCTTTTGCTTTTAAATATTCAAATTCGGCAGCAGTTTTTTTGCGCCTTGTCGGTCTAATCATTGTTCCAAATCTTTGTCCTTGTGAAGCTAACATAATTCTCTCTCTTTTCTTTTTATATCTTACATATATATAAAGTAAATATTTCTAAAAAAATTGCCTTTTTTCTTAAAATCAGCTTAACAATTCTTAATCATTATCCAATTTAACACAATCATAGTCGCCTGAGAGGTTTTTGCCTATCGATTTTTCGAGTTCGGCTTTTGCGGAATTATATTCGTAAAGTGCGTTATAGTATGTCAATTGAGCTTGCTCGTAGGTCGCTTCGGAGTCTTTCAATTCTGTCGGGGTAGCTTCGCCCACTTTGTATCTGCCAAACGAGAGTTCGTAGTTTTCTTTTGCCTGTTTTATCTGTAAAATTGCATAAGGAAGCTGGTTTCTTTTTTCGTCAAGTTTGAGGTATGAATTTTGTATTTCCAAATATATTGAATTTTGGGTGTCTTTTGCGTTTGCAAGCTCTTTGTCGTACAAATACTTTGCTTCTTTTATTTCGTTTCTTATAAGCATTACGTTTATTGTCGGGAAAATCAAGTATCCGCCGATGTTGTAACCGTCATTTGACCACCAGCTTTTGCCCCCTTTTTGGAACTGTGTTTCAAACGATAATGAGGGGTAAAATGATTTTTTGGCAAGTTTTACGGTTTGGTTCGCTTCTTCGACTTTTAATTCCGCCAATTTCAATTCGGGTCTTGATTCTCTTGCTATATCAATTGCCTGTTCAAAGCTGATATAAACAGGTTTGTATTTTAACCTATCTTTTACACCGTATTTTTCCATATACGGAACACCCATTACATTATTCAATTTTGCCATGGCTAAATTGACGGAATTTTCTGCCTGAATGTAGCGTAATTTTGCATTACTGAGGTTAGTCTCGGCGATTGTAACATCAACTTTGGGGTTTGTTCCCGATTTGTAAAATGCTTTTGCCTGATTGTAAAACAGTTGGTAATTTTCAACCGTATCACTTGCAATTCTTTTGTTTTCCAACGCCAATAAAAGATTATAATAGGCATCTTTTGTTTGATAGATAACATCGTTTACAACCGATTCAAACGTCTTTTTATATTCGTCATAACTTAGCCTTCTGATTGTTGCCTGATTTTGTGTAACTCCAAAATCGTATAACATTTGCTGCAAAGTTGCCTGCCCCGCCAAATAGTAACTGAACTGCAAGTTTCTGCCGAACGCATCGGACAATTGAAGTTGTTTTAAATAAGTATAGCTTGTTTGCCACGATATTGAGGGGAAAAAGTTTGCCCATACCTGTTTAATTCTTGCATCGGCTGCCAAAATATCGTTAAATGCCGCACTAATTTTTGGGTTGTTTCCGAGCGATATTTTTATACAGTTATCAAGGTTAATTTCAATATTCTTCTCAACCGATCCCGAAATAATGAGTTCGGATTTATTGTCAATCATCGGTTCAACTTTATCAAAAGACGGGTATTCGTTGTTGTTAATAGTGTTTTGCTGATTAACACCGTAAGCCGATAAGTTCGTAAATATTATAAGTATTGCAAATATTAAAAACAGTTTAAGTATTCTGTTCATTTTTTCTCCTCAATTTATCAGCGGTATAACTTTTAAAATTTTCGACCATAACGTAAAATGCGGGGACAAGAAAAGTTCCGACAAAAGCGACGGCAATCATACCTCCAAGAACAGTCATTCCGACGGAGTGTCTTGATGCGGCGCCGGCACCTGATGCAAACACCAACGGTAATAAACCGAGTATGAATGCGATATTTGTCATCATTACCGCTCTAAACCTTAGTTTTGCGGCATTGATTGCGGCTTCTTTTATCGGTAATCCCTGTTCGTGTGCATCTTTTGCAAATTCGACTATCAATATTGCCTGTTTTGTACTCAAACCCAAAAGCATTACCAATCCTATTTGTGAATAAATATCAAGCGAATAGCCGCTTATGTATTGAAAAAACAACGCACCGCACAGTGCAACGGGTGTTACAAGTAAAACCGTTATCGGCAAGAACCAACTCTCGTACAAGCCGACCAAAAACAAAAATACAAACACTAACGACATTGCTATAATCGGCGTGATTTGACCTTCTGATTGTTTTTCCTGTAATGAAGTTCCCGACCAAGCATAGCCCATATCTTGGGGAAGAATTTTATCGGATATTTTTTCCATTGTGCGGATTGCCTCGCCTGAGCTGACATTTCCTTTCGCACTTCCGTTTATCGTTATTGCCGGGTACATATTAAATCTCGTTCTGACATAAGGTCCTACGATATTTTTAATTTTTATAACCGAAGTTAAAGGAACCATTTGACCGTTTCTGTTTTTAACGTGAATTTTACTTAAATCGGATATTTTCGAGCGAAACTCCGAATCCGCCTGTAAATAAACTCTATATACCCTGCCGTATTTATTAAAATCGTTTACGTAAGATTTCGCGTAATATGCGGCAATCGCATTATAAATTTCAGATACATCGACATTTTGTGCCAATGCTTTATCCGTATCAACATCAATCAACAATTGCGGAAGATTTGCACTGTATGATGTATATACCATTGCCAGTGCAGGGTCTTGCATCGCATCAGCGATAAGTTTTTGAGCTTGTGAATATAATTGCGACGGTGTTCTTTCACCTTTATCCAAAAGCTGATATTCAAACCCGCCAAACATTCCCAAACCCGAAATTGCCGGCGGGGAAAATGTCGCAATTGTTGCTGACGGGTAATTCGTAAATTCTTTATTGATATTCATAAGAATACCGTTTAAGGATTCCTGTTTAGATTTTCGCTTTGACCAAGGTTTAAATCTTGATACGATAAATGCCGTGTTTTCACCGTTCATGCCGACTAAAGAAATTGTATCCTGAACTCCGGGGATTTTAAGTATTTTATTTTCAACATCTTTTGCAACCTCGTCGGTTCTTGAGGCGGATGAGCCGTCAGGAAGCTGGATTTGAGTAAATGCCGCACCTCTGTCCTCTGTCGGTAAAAATCCGCGAGGAATCAGCCAAAATAACAGTATTGTCAAAAGTGTTAACAATCCCAATACACCAAGCGTCAAGCCGCTTGAATTTATAAAATTGTCAACGTATTTTAAGTATTTATCTCGAAGTCCGTTGAATTTATCATCAAAAACTTGAATAAATTTAAAATCGGCTTTTTCGGATGATTTATCAAGAATCGTTGAACAAAGAGCGGGCGCAAGAGTGAGTGCAACAAGGGTTGATAAGCCGATTGATGATGCGATACACAGTGCAAATTGCCTGAACATTTGTCCTGTTATTCCGCTCATAAAAGAAACCGGCACAAACACCGCCATTAATACCAATGACGTTGCAACAACCGCTCCGAAAACTTCTTTCATCGTAATTTCCGTTGCCTCTTTCGGATTTTTGCCGTCTTGAATATGCCTTTGAGTGTTTTCCAAAACAACGATTGCATCATCAACTACAAGCCCAACCGCTAATACAAGCCCGAATAAAATCAATAAATTAATCGAAAATCCAAACCATTTCATAAAAATAAAAACGCCAATCAAAGAAACAGGAATTGCACAAAACGGAATAAGTGCCGCGCGAGCCGTTCCCAAAAATAAATAAGTAACGGCTGATACCAATAAAACTGCCAGTGCAACCGCATTTATTACTTCGTGGATTGATTCTCTGACAAACTCTGTTTCATCGTGTTGAATTTTATATTCAATATCTTTCGGAAATGTTTTACTGAGTTCTTTCATCTTTGCTTGAATTTTATTCGATAAATCAATGGCATTCGCTTCGGGAAGTTGGCTGACGGTTATAATTGCAGCGTTTTTGCCGTTAATTCTTGAAAAATTAGAATAGCTTTCGGCGCCAAGTTCTACTCTTGCAATATCTTTCAGCCTTACCTGTTCACCGTTTGGCAAAGATTTTATAATGATATTTTCAAACTCTTGTGCATCGGTCAATCTGCCTTTTGTTCTCATCGTAAGTTTAATCATCTGTTTATCTTTCATCGGCTCAACTCCCAAGTCTCCCGCGGGCGATTGCAGGTTTTGAGATTGAATTGCCGCCGAAACTTCCGCTGCCGACAGTTGATAATTAGCCATTTTATCAGCGTTTAGCCAAATTCTCATAGAATAATCAGACGA
>CANQSZ010000071.1 GCA_947626645.1 Candidatus Gastranaerophilales bacterium | reverse complement strand
CGCGACAACGCAAGCACCGGTTAAAGTTGCAATATCAAAAACCTCATCAACTCCGAGCTCACAAGCATAGCAAAGTGCATCGGCAAGGGTTAAACGACCTTCCGCATCGGTATTATCAACTTCTATAGTCTTGCCGTTTTTGGCGGTGAGAATATCCCCCGGTTTATAAGAAGAACCCGAAGGCATATTTTCACAAGCGGCAATTATCCCGTGAACTTCAACCTCGGGGTGAAGTTTTGCAACCGCTTTCATAACGGAAATTGTACAAGCCGCACCCGACATATCATCGCGCATCGTAAGCATTGATGAAGGCGGTTTTATATCCAGTCCGCCGCTGTCAAAACATATTCCTTTACCGATTATTGCAATCCTTTTTTTAGGATTTTGAAGAACATATTTCATGTGAATGAATTTCGGAGGCTGAATACTTCCTTGTCCTACCGCCAAATACGCACCCATTCCCATTTCTCTTATTTTATCTTCATCATAAACCGTCGTTTCAACCCCGTCTAAACCTTTAGCAATTTCCGCCAATTTTGCGGGAGTAGCAAATGCGGCGGGTTCGTTTGCCAAATTTCTTGCAAGTTTCATTGAATCAGCGAAAACTTTTGCCCTTTCAACCGTCTCGACATTTACATTTGACAAATAAATTTCGCCGATTCGCGGGTCTTTTTTGTTTTTATATTTGTCGAAATGATAATTGGCAATTTCCGCACCCAAAATCAGCGGCATTGCATAATCATAATTCATCTCAAAATCAAAGGCAATTTTTTGAACTTTGAGTTCGATGCATTTTTTAACGGCTTTGGCAACATTTACTCTTATAACATCGCCGTTTAAATTTTCTTCTTTGCCTAAGCCCAAAGCCAACACCCAAACGGAAGGATATTCTTTTTGGGTATGAATAACGAAAGTCTCGCCGGCTTTTCCTTCAAATGTTTCGGGCGCAAATCTGTTTACAAGCGGATTTGAAGTTTCTTTTCCTTCAAATTTATTGACAATAAGAACATCACAAACAGAATCTTTTGTGTTTTCAACAATTTTTATTTCCATACAACACTCTCCTTTTTGAAAACAATTATAACACCATCGTCATTTTTCACAATTAAATTAATATAAGTTATTATTTATCATTAAGCGAATGAATGGCAAAGGAGCGTAAATCATGGGCTTGCGTATTTTTCGGATTCATTTTCAAAACGACATTCAAATCATCAACAGCGGAAAGGTACGATTTGGATTTGCACAGTATAATTGCGCGGGTAAAATATTTTTCGGAATCTTCGCCGTCTAATTCGATTGACTTATCCAAATCCTGCTGCGCTTTAGCTAAATCACCGCCGGTTGCGCTGATTAGAGTGCCTCTTGAAGAATAATAGTTTGCATTTTGAGGGTTAATTTCGATAGCTTTTGTATAGTCATCTATTGCGGAAATATAATTATCCAAACCGCACTGTGCAAGCCCTCTGTCATAATAAGCCAAATCATCTTCGGGATTTAATTCGATTTCTCTTGTAAAATCCACAACGGCATCTTCATAATTTTTTAAGCTCAATTCCGCTAAGCCCCTGTTATAATAGACCCTTTTAAAATTTTTGTTCAAAGAAACGACCTTTGAAAAATCTTCAACCGCACCTTTATAATCTTTTAAATAAAACTTTGCGACCCCGCGATTGTTGTAAGCATCAGCATTATTATAATCCAATTCAATAACATGCGAATAATCATCAATAGCCCCCTGATAATCCTGTTTATACCGTTTTGCTAATCCTCTGTCATAAAAAGCCGTAACATTTTTACTATCCAATTCACATGCTCTTGTAAAATCGTCTATCGCCTCATCGTAACGCTCCAAAAGCACAAGCGTTGTACCGCGGTTGAGATGAGCATTAACGTTATCGGGATTGTGTTCAAGCTCTTTTGTGTAATCCGCCAAAACTTCATCGTAAATTTTGAGCTCGGATTTTGCTATTCCGCGGTTGTAGTAAGCATTCTCTTTATTAGGGTCAATTTCAAGCGCTTTTGTGTAATCTTTGACGGCGTCTTTGTAATCCCCCATAAGATACTTGGAATTTCCTCTTTTGGTATAAGTTTGCGCATTTTGCGGATTTATGCCGATTGCTTTCGTGTAATACTCAATCGCCAGTTCGTAATTTTTATCCTCAAAATTAACATTACCGATATCAATAAATTTTTTCTCTTTTTTCTGTTTTCTTGTTAATTTCGCACAATAAGCGGGTGCAAAACAGGATACATACCCGAATCCTACACTTAAAATTATCGCAGTTATTATCAAATGCTTTTTCATAAAAGTAACCGTGTTTACCGCTAAACATTACAATAATGAGTAAAATATTATAAACATGCCCCCTTGTCAAATACCCGAAAGGCTAAACCATAACCGTCCTAAGCGGTTTGATCGGTGATATACGTTTGCATATTGGTTATAATATCTTCAATTATTTTATCAAAAGGTTTATGCGAATAATATGCAAAACTTGCGGCATTAGAATGTCCGTTGCCGTTATAAAGATGCGCAAGTTTTGAAACGTCAACTAATCTGCTTCGCATATTGAAATGATACTCGTCATCGGGATATTTTTGTATAAACACCGTAACCTTAATCCCTTCAACATTTTTTAAAGAGTTAATAAACGATTTAATTTTTGTTTTTACATCGTTAATAATATCGGTATCACGCAGCTTCATAAGAGCATTATTAAGATCGGGATCCAAATACAAATAAGCAATCGAACCGTCAGGAGAATACCGAACTTTTTGACGCGCAAGCGTAATCAAATCAACAGCCTCTCTTGTCATTTTCGGATTCATATAAATAGCCGATTTTTCGGGAATCAATCCGTTATTCACCAACAAATACGAATCATAATACGGCAGATAACTTTTTGAATAATTGAATCCGCCGGTATCACCCAAAATTCCGATATAAACCGCTTCGTTAAATTTTTTAGGCAAATTAACGGGTGAAAGCCCCAACGGTTTTGTAAATTGCATAACCAACTCCGATGCCGACGGACAATCCGCATCAACAAGGTTAATATCGGCATAACACTTTTTCTCCCTCTCAGTCTGACTTATCCACTCCGGAAGCTGATGATGGTCAATCTTAAACGTATGTTTTGCATTTTTAAATATCGTGTTGTAATAATGGGGATTCATTTGGTTTATGTCCGACGTATCAACAGATATCGCTAAATCGTAATGTTTTAATTTTAACAAATCCTGCGATACTTTGTTAACATTTGTTAAATTTATAAAACTTCCGTCTTCAAGTAACCTGTATCTGTCGGGAAATTTATTAAACGTGTATATATCAACGGGTTTTCCGGTTTTTTGATGCAGCAAATATGCCATGGCATAACATGCCCCGATAGAATCCGTGTCGGGAAATACATGCCCCGATATCGCTATTGTGTCTATATCACCACTGTTAATGATATTGCACATCTGCGATATTTTAGCTTCGTTTTCGGTTTTGGAAGGTTTCCAGCCCCCGAATGTCGGGATAGCAGAAACTGTCGGCATTATTTTCATCATTTTCCACCTTCAATCTGTATAAAGTCGCTGAAAAATTTTTTTTGCTATACGTATTGTAAAAATTTTTAACATAAAAAATGACTTCCAACGTAAAGAAGAAAGCCATTTCTAAATAATCAATAAAAAGATGTTATGATTCGATTATTTTTTTTAAGGGTAAATGAAAAGAGTTAAGTCTTACATTTAAAACCGTTAAGCCATATACGGAATATGAATATATCTTGATTCGGTTTTTTCCGGTTTAGCCGGTCTTTTGGGAGTACATAGTATATTATAAGCCTTTACAATATTGTATCCGATGGCTTTTAACGGATTGGATTGAACAGAATCAGCTTTTGTCGTGATGTATAAGTCCTTTTCAAAATTAATCTTGTTGTTTGAATTTTTATCCAATGACATTAAACCGACTCTTGAATCAACATTATTTAAGTTCCCTTCACCGAAGGATATTATTCTTTTATTAGTTAAATTTACAGGATTGATTGTAATCATCGTTTGCCTCCTTTGTTATTAAGTGTTCATTTAACACTTCATCTAACATCTTCACTATAAACTATAAGAAATTTTTTGTCAACCCCTATTGTAAACTTTTGTAAACAAAGTTAAAAATCACTTACTGTCGATGTTTAGGGATAAAGTGCCAAAAGTACACTTATTGACTGCTATACAACAATTCGGGGGTTTATTAATAGTAGTACAATCGGGCATGTAATTTGGCTTAAAATATTAGCCCGAATGTGTTGTTCATTACCCGTCAGGCTAATTGTACATTATTTAATTTGGAATTTTAATATAATTAATCTTTTTCATACTTCCAGCTATTCTTAATTCCAACGAGGGTATTATATGCCCTCTTTTTCTTTATAAACAAACCAAAATAACACTCACAAAACGCTATATAAAGAAAAAATAAAGATTGTATATTGTACACTTGATTTAATGTAATATTCGTAGTATGATTAAATTGTGAAAAAAATCACAAATTGTACATTTATACCTCGGCTATGTTATAAAGGAGAAGGACTATGGCTACAAGGAATCAAAAAAACATAAAAAAACCGGAAAAAGCGTTATCGAAATCGAGTGTTGTTGACAATGCTCGGCAGTTAGAGCTGCTTATTGAGCGTGTAAGAAAAGCGCAAAAGATATATTCAACTTACACACAAGAGCAGGTTGACAAGATATTTAAAGCTGCGGCAACGGCGGCAGACAAGGCACGTATCAGCCTTGCAAAAATGGCAGTGGAAGAAACGGGCATGGGAGTTGTTGAAGATAAGATTATCAAAAATCATTATGCTGCGGAATATATATACAACAAGCACAAAGATGCAAAAACATGCGGCATAATAAAAGAGGATAAGATTAACGGAACAAAGATAGTAGCCGAGCCTTTGGGGATATTAGCGGGGATTATACCTACGACAAACCCGACATCAACGGCGATATTCAAATCTCTCATAGCATTAAAGACAAGAAACGCGATAATTTTTTCTCCTCACCCCAGAGCCACAAAATGTACAATTGCGGCGGCAAAACTGGTACTGGAAGCGGCAGTAAAAGCGGGCGCTCCCGAAGACATTATCGGTTGGATTGATGTTCCGTCGATTGAATTATCGAGCCAATTGATGAAACACCCGCATATTGATTGTATTTTGGCAACAGGCGGCCCGGGGATGGTTAAATCGGCTTACTCATCAGGCAATCCCGCATTAGGTGTCGGACCGGGGAATACTCCCGCGGTTATTGATGAAACTGCCGATATAAAAATGGCGGTGTCGTCGATATTGATGTCAAAAACTTTTGACAACGGTATGATTTGCGCATCCGAACAGTCGGTTATTATCGTTGAGAGTGTTTATGAGCAAGTTAAAAAAGAATTTGAGTTCCGCGGAGCGCATATACTTGACGAGAAAGAAACGAAAAAACTCATCGAACTTCCTATAATTGACACAAAAAGAGACAGTGCAAATCCTTTAATAGTAGGACAGACAGCACATAAGATTGCAGAACTTGCGGGGTTTAAAATCGGAGAGAATATAAAAGTTCTTATAGCTGAAAGACCTTGCGTTGATTGGTCTGACCCGTTTTCGAGAGAAAAATTATCACCGGTATTAGCTATGTACAAGGCAAAAAACTTTGAACAAGCCACAGAAATGGCATTTGAACTTGTTTCAAAAGGCGGTGCGGGGCATACGTCGGTTCTTTATACCGATGAGCGTTCAAAAGAAAGAATTGACAGTTACGCACAGAAGATGCCCACTTGCAGACTTTTAATCAACTCCCCCTCATCTCAAGGCGGGATAGGTGATTTGTACAACTTTAAACTCGAACCGTCATTAACGCTCGGATGCGGTTCTTGGGGCGGAAATTCTGTTTCCGGCAATGTCGGAGTTGAACATTTATTGAACTATAAAACGGTTGCTGAAAGGAGAGAAAACATGTTATGGTTTAAGGTTCCTCAAAAAATATATTTCAAAAGAGGTGCTACGGACTTAGCTTTGAGAGAACTTCAAGGAAGGAAAAGAGCATTCATCGTAACGGACAGATTTTTGTTCAATTCCGGAGCTGTATATAATGTTACAAACGTATTGGATGAAATCGGAATAGATTATCAAATTTTCTTTGATGTTAAGCCCGATCCGACACTATCGACAATACATCAGGCAATGGAAATCGTAAGACCTTATGAACCCGATGTTATAATCGCATTGGGAGGCGGTTCTCCGATGGATGCGGCAAAGATTATGTGGTTGATGTACGAGCAGCCGGACACTGTGTTTGATGATATTTCCATGAGATTTATGGATATTAGAAAAAGAATTTGCAAAATACCTGATTTGGGCAAAAAAGCTATTTTGGTTGCAATCCCGACAACATCCGGTACAGGCTCGGAAGTTACACCGTTTTCGATTATAACAGACGATGAAACGCACGTTAAATATGCAATTGCAGATTACGCTTTAACACCTGATATGGCAATTATTGACCCGAATTTTGTTGATTGCATGCCAAAAGGCTTGACGGCAGCATCGGGAATAGACGCTTTGGTTCACTCTTTGGAAGCGTACGTTTCTTGTATGGCAACGAATTTTACCAATTCAAACGCACTTGAGGCGACAAAATTAATTTTCAGATATTTGGAAAGGTCGTTTAAAGAAGGAAGCAACGACCCTGTGGCAAGAGAAAAAATACACTATGCGGCAACAATTGCCGGCATGGCATTTGCCAATTCGTTTTTGGGATTGTGCCATTCGATGGCTCACAAACTCGGCGCGATGTTTACCATTCCGCACGGAGTTGCCAATGCACTGTTAATCAGACAGGTCATTAAATATAATGCCGTTGATTTCCCTAAAAAACAGGCAACTTTCCCGCAGTATAAATTCCCCAATGCCAAAGAAAAATACGGTCAAATTGCCGATGAAATAGGACTTGGCGGAAAAACTGCCGATGAAAAAGTCGAATTATTGATTAAAGCGGTTGATAAATTGATGAAAGATATTAAACTTCCTAATTCAATCAAAGATTTCGGTGTAACAAAAGATGCTTTCTATTCAAAACTTGATGAAATGGTTGAGTTGGCATTTGACGACCAATGCACCGGCGCAAACCCCGCTTATCCGTTGATGGAAGATATAAGACAAATTTATATCGATGCTTATGAAGGGGTTGTAAGAGATTATTACCCGACAAAAAAATCTTCATCAAAAACAACCGCTAAATCTAAATCTAAACCAAAAACAGCGGCAAAAAAGATTAAAAAATAATTTTTGCGAGGGAAATATTTAAAATGCAGTCTTGTGATTTTAGAAACAAGACTGTTTTTAATATTCATTCATAAACCCACACCTTGTATTTGAAAATAATTATGTTTATGGGATAATTTATTTGAGGCTAGAAATAAAATAGCGATGTACACATATAAATAGAAAAAGGAAAAAGAAAAATGGCAAGACAAACTCCATTGGAAAAAATCAGAAACATTGGTATTGCAGCCCACATCGATGCCGGAAAGACAACCACAACGGAACGTATATTG
Source organism: Candidatus Gastranaerophilales bacterium (assembly GCA_947626645.1). Lineage (GTDB taxonomy): Bacteria > Cyanobacteriota > Vampirovibrionia > Gastranaerophilales > Gastranaerophilaceae > Zag111. The sequence goes on along the minus strand of CANQSZ010000071.1, from coordinate 832 downwards.
TTTTACACCGGTAAAACACACAAAATAGGTGAAGTACACGATGGTGCAGCAGTAACAGACTTTATGGATCAAGAAAGAGAAAGAGGTATCACTATTCAATCAGCGGCAGTAACGGCTGAATGGAAGGGACACCAAATTAACATCATTGACACCCCCGGACACGTTGACTTTACAATCGAAGTTGAACGTTCACTGCGTGTATTAGACGGTGTGGTAGCTGTATTCTGTGCGGTAGGCGGTGTTCAATCACAGTCTGAAACCGTTTGGCGACAGGCTAACCGTTACGAAGTACCCCGTATGGTATTCGTTAACAAAATGGACAGAACAGGCGCTGACTTTTACAGAGTAGCAGACCAAATCAAAACAAGGTTAGGCGCAAACGCTGTTCCCATTCAGTTACCTATCGGTGCTGAAGATAAATTTACGGGCTTAATCGATTTGATGACTATGAAAGCCGAAATTTACACAAACGATTTGGGAACCGATATTAAAGAAGAAGACATACCGGCTGATATGGCTGAAAAAGCAAAAGAATATCGTGATGCAATGGTTGAAGCTATTGCCTCGGAAGACGATACATTAATGGAAAAATTCTTTGAAGACCCTGATTCAATTACTGTTGAAGAATTGAAAAAAGGCTTGAGAAAAGCGGTTTGCGAAAACAAAATAGTTCCCGTTACATGCGGTACGGCATTCAAAAACAAAGGTGTTCAGTTGTTATTGAACGCGGTTGTTGATTATATGCCGTCACCGGTTGATGTAAAGGCAATAGAAGGCGAATTGGAAGACGGAACAAAAACCGAAAGACATTCGTCTGATTCAGAACCGTTCT
>CANQSZ010000070.1 GCA_947626645.1 Candidatus Gastranaerophilales bacterium | reverse complement strand
GTTTAGCGGGGATTATTCAAGGGCAATAGCTGATATTGAAGAATTTAAAGTGCATTGGAAATGCAAATAATTGCAAGATTTTTGTTGGGGCGGGGGTAAATATTGTTATCAATAGTTTTGTAATTTGCGAGATTTTGGTTTTTTAGGGGGTAAATGTATGTTACCGATGATATTGTAATTTGCAAGATTTTTGTTGGGGTAGAAACCGCCAACCTACGTTTTGAAGGTATATGCGGGCGGTGGTGAGGGATTTGATGTGTGGAATGACAATCGTTCCACCCATCCTACTATGTCTTTTTAATTTGGGGTGGGCGGGTGGGTATTAATGTTCCCTCCCCTTTACTCCCTCGTTTAAGTTCTAATTTTTATATAGCAGAACAAATATCTTGGTAAGTGGATAAAACTCTTAAAATATGTATTGAACTGTCTATAATTGTATATATAATTAAATACTTTCTTTTCACAACGTAAAATCGAACATTTCTATATGTAAAATCTTTGCGTACAAAACCCGCATTAGGCTGCAAGCAAAACATTTCAAAAGATTTATAAAATTCCTTAACAAGTTTTAAAGCCGCTTTTTTGTTATCTTTTGCAATATAATCCGCAATTATATAAATATCTCTCTCAGCCGTATTCTCAATTACTAAATCAAATTTATTCATATTTATTGATTATTTCTTTCATAACGGTGTGTCCCTTGCGGTAATTCCCGTTTTCTAAATCGTTCCAACCTTCTTCAATATCTCTGTTTAATTGAGCTAATCTTTCCTCGGAAATTCCTTCTTTTGAGGCAAGCAGCCTTAATGCCTCTCTAATTACTTCGCTGACTGAATTGTAAAGTCCTGACGCAACTTTATCCTGTACAAATTTTTCTAATCTCGGTGTTAATGATATGTTCATAAAATACCTCATAAATAACAATATATATCTATATAATAACAAAAATTGTTATAAATTTCAATCATGTGAAAATAATTTGTAACAATTATAAAATTTTTTGCTTTGCATAATAAAAAGTATAACAGTGGAGTAAGATAGGAGGAACGATTTTCATTCCACCCACCCTACTTTTGGCGGGTCACCGGTAGCAACATTTACCCCACCCTAAAAGACTAATAACCTTCCAAGTTACAATACCATTAGTAGCATACATTTACCCCTACCCCCATTGAAAAAAAAATATGTTCTTGATAAAATTCATCTAAGTACAGTTTAGAAAGAGGGATTTAATATGGCTAAAAGAGTCTTGTTATGTATAATGGACGGGTGGGGGATATCAAAAGGTTCGCCTGAGTATGACGCGACGAAACTGGCACATCCGGTACATGTTGATGAGCTTGAAAAAAAAGAAAAATTTATAACGATAAAAGCAGACGGTGAGAATGTAGGATTACCGTCTGGTCAGATGGGCAATTCGGAAGTCGGGCATTTGAATTTAGGTGCAGGAAGAATTGTTTATCAAGACTTATCAAAGATAAATAACGCGATAAAAGACGGTTCATTTTTCAAAAACGAGCGGCTTTTGGCGGCAATAGAGCATGCAAAGGTGAATAATTCGGCATTACATATATACGGTTTAGTTTCGACAGGCGGCGTGCATTCTTCATTGGAGCATTTGTTGGCGTTAATAAAAATGGCATCGGACAACGGTTTAAAAAGGGTGTATGTTCATGCGTTTTTGGACGGGCGTGATACTCCGCCTTCGAGTGCGTGTGAGTATTTGCAGACGGTAGAAGATGAGCTTAAAAAATATAATCTTCCGCCGATTGCGACTATAATCGGTCGTTATTATATAATGGACAGAGACAACCGTTGGGAAAGGGTTGAAAAAGGATATAATGCGTTGTTGTTTGGCGAAGGTGAGCATGCTCAAAGTGCGGTAGAGGGGGTTAAACAGTCTTACGCAAAAGGTGAAACAGATGAATTTGTTTTGCCGACGGTTATTGGCGGTGAGGAATCAAGAATACACGATAACGATTCTATTATTTTCTTTAACTACCGCCCCGACAGAGCAAGAGAAATTACCAAGGCTATAAATTTCGTTGATTTTGACGGATTTAAGAGGAAGAAAGTTTTAAAAAATATTTTATACACGACAATGACTAGTTATGAGGCAACTTTTACGTTCCCTGTAGCATTTCCGAAAGAAAAACTTGTGAATATATTAGGTGATGTATTGGAGGCAAACGGAATAAACCAGTTCAGGACGGCGGAGACGGAAAAGTATGCGCATGTAACGTTCTTTTTTAACGGCGGAATAGATGAACCGCAGGCTCATGAAACGCGTGTTCTTGTTGCATCGCCAAAGGTTGCGACTTATGATATGCAGCCGCAGATGAGTGCTTATGAGGTTTGTGAAAATGTCCTCAAAGCGATTGATGATACTAAATATCAATTTATTTTGGTCAACTTTGCAAACCCTGATATGGTAGGTCATACGGGAGTAATAGAGGCGGCAACAAAGGCTTGCAAGGTTGTCGATGAATGTGTCGGAAAAATTGCCGAAGCGTGCAAAAATAACGATATAGTGATGCTTTTAACTGCAGACCATGGAAATTCGGAAGTCATGGTTGACGAAACAACGGGTAAACCGCAAACGGCACATACAACAAACGAAGTTCCGTTCGTGTTGATTAATGCTCCTGAGGGTATAAAATTAAGACAAACGGGTGCTTTATGTGATATTGCGCCTACGGTTTTGCAGCTGTTAGGTATTGAACAGCCTAAGGAAATGACAGGTAAATCATTAATTGTGTAAGAGAGATTATGACAAATAAGATACAAGACTTTGAAACAGATTTTTCATTCAAAAAAAATAATGTTGACGAATTATTTTTCAACTTGAGCGAAAACCCCGAAGGGTTTAAGAGTAAAGATTTTCGATACACGTTGAGTATGATTTATCAAATTATTGAAGATGAATTTGCGGGAATTTTTTTAAGCCCGAATCCTCCGACAAGAAACACAAACTTTTACCTGATAAATAAGCCTTCTAAAGAAGGGGTAAGTAATTTGTCATTTTTTGTTACCCCCACAAACAATTTTCAATATTATCTGAAGTCGAAAGGTTCTCTTTTTAGGTTCAAGTCGGAAGTTCTTGATGACAAAGTCGGGTATTTTATGGCATGGGATTTAGTCATGGATTATTTTGGCGGGTTTGGTAATGTTGTTGATATTGAAGATTTGTCGCCCACATTTATATATTTGAATAAGTTGACCTACTTTGTAATGAAATTGATTGAAAAATTGTACTTCATTCCGACGGTTAAACGCTACGGGCAAATGTTCCGCATTGTTTACGAGCCGATTATTAATAATCAAAAAATGGCAAGGATTGTTAACCGGTTTGAAGAATGTATGCCGAATGATTTGTTTATTTCGGGTGAAAAACCCAAAGATTTTGTTTACGAATTTATTTATACGTACTTAAATTATGTAATATATAAGTTTTTGTCGATAAAGATGTACAGATTCAAAGATGTTAAATCCGGAACGTATCTGTTGAAAGATTTGGAGCAGCGCTCGGTTTTAAAAGGTCATGATATTGCCGAAAGTTTCGACCAATGGTTTGACGAATTGTATTTGGGTAAATACGACGTTATTCCGTTTTTCAAAATAGAAAAACTTGAAGATGAAATTTTCAGATTAAAAGTTCATATCAAAAACCGAAAAACTGACGAAAGCGTACTAATAGATAAACTTTATACCGATGAAGAAGTTTTCGGTGCAAAATCAAGCGACATATCCAGAATTGTCGAAAAGCAGCTTAACTATGCTCTGAGGTACATGCCGGAATTGGAAAATCTTTTTGAGGATGAAGAAAAGTTATACCTTGATTTGAACCTTAACGAAGTCTATAAAATCATCACCCAGACAGCGTATTATCTGCAAAAAGCACAAATAGAAGTGATATTGCCCGATGAGTTGGTTAATATTGTCATCCCCAGAGCCTCTATTAATGCCAAGGTCAAAGAATCACGCAGCGGTGATTTGGCTGATTTAATCAATAATAATTCTTTTGAAAAAGTTTCGCTCGATGATATTTTGGAATTTTCATACAATATTGCTATCGGAAACGAAAAAATTTCTCTTGAGGAGTTCCAAAAGCTCGTCGATACAAATAACGGCTTAATCAAATATAAAAACAAATACGTGCTTATTGATAAAGAAGAAAGCAAGAAAATTTTTGAACAAATTGCAAAATCTAATCTAAAATCAATGACGAGAATGGAATTAATCCACGCATCGTTGTCGGGTCAACTCAATGAATACGATTTTGACTATGATTCTGCATTTGCACGAGTGCTGGCTGATTTTACAAGACCTGTTGAAGTTGCAATCCCCAAAGATTTGAACGGTGAATTAAGACCTTATCAGGAAATAGGCTTGAAATGGTTATGGACAAATATTACCAAAGGTTTTGGGGCTTGTATGGCGGATGATATGGGGCTCGGTAAAACCATTCAGGTTATCAGCCTTATTTTGAAGATGAAAGAAGAAGGCAAACTTAAAAAGCCCGTACTTGTCATTTGTCCTACAACTTTGATGGGTAACTGGATGAAAGAGCTTCAGATGTTTGCGCCGAGCCTTGATGCGGTTATTTACCATGGAACGGACAGAGAGCTTGACGTTAACCATGACGTTATTTTGACGACTTACGCTATTATGAGAATTGACGTTGAAGAACTTAAAAAACAGACATGGGGGGTTATAGTTGTTGATGAAGCACAGAATATTAAAAACCCCGATACCGCCCAAACGCTTGCGATAAAAATGCTCAAGTCCGATGTCAAAATTGCCATGACCGGTACTCCCGTCGAAAACAGATTAACCGAATTGTGGAGTATATTTGATTTTATCAACAAAGGTTATTTGGGCTCGCTCAAAGAGTTTCAAAAGAGTTATGCAATTCCTATCGAGCGGTTTAAGGAAAATTCAAGAGCCGGCAAACTTAAAATGTCTATCTCGCCGTTTGTGTTGAGACGTTTGAAAACGGATAAAAATGTTATTTCCGATTTGCCTGAAAAAATGGTGCTTAACGAGTATTGCTATTTGTCAAAGGTTCAAGCGGTACTTTATGAAAAAACTCTTAACGAGATGATGACAAAAATCAGCGGATTTACGGGAATAAACAGGAGAGGCAATATATTTAAACTTATTACGGCGTTAAAACAAATTTGCAACCACCCGTACCAGTTCTTAAAATCGGGTGAAATGTCACGTGAGATGTCGGGGAAATTGGAAAAATGTATTGATTTGGTTCAAAGTATAATAGATAGGGGTGAAAAGACTTTAATTTTCACCCAATATAAAGAAATGGGCGACATTTTGTGTAAAATTCTTTCTCAAGAATGCAATACCGAACCGTTATTTTTCCATGGCAGCCTGACTGTTCCGCAAAGGGAAGAACTTATAGACAAGTTCCAAAACGACGATGAAACAAAGATAATGATATTGTCATTAAAAGCGGGTGGAACGGGATTGAACCTGACGAGTGCAACGAATGTTATTCATTATGATTTGTGGTGGAATCCTGCTGTTGAAGATCAGGCAACCGACAGAACATATCGTATCGGACAGGATAAGAATGTTATGGTTCATCGAATGATAACACTGGGGACTTTTGAAGAAAAAATTGATGAAATGCTTAAATCCAAAAAAGAGCTTGCGGATTTGGCGGTTTACGAAGGCGAAAAGATTATCACCGAACTTTCCGACGAAGAAATATACGAAATATTCACTCTCTCAGGGGGTTAGGGAATGAGATGCTGAAACAAATTTTGTCATAATACGAAAAAAGAGAACTTGTTTAAGTTCTCTTTTTTTATTAATTAACGGTATTAAACCTTGTTACGCTTTTTGAACTTTACCTGCTTTTAAACAAGAAGTACAAACTCTGATTCTTTTAACCGAACCGTTTACGACAGCCTTTACTGTTTGAAGGTTAGGCTCTTGAGTATGAACAATCTGTTTATGAGAGAAAGTTAATTTTGCCGCTTTTATCGGTGCTTTACCGCATATTTCACAATGTTTTGCCATAATGTATTTCCTTTTCTAGCTAATGTTTCTTTCTATAGTACTATTATAATATCCGAAAAATTCATTTTTGCAAGTTCAATGTTAAAAATAATTACAATAAAAAAATATTTATGATATATTAAAACTTATGAAAGACAAAATAAAGATAGGATTAATAGGATTAGGAACGGTAGGCAGCGGTGTTTATAAGACACTCAGAAGTTTTGACAACATAGAGATTGTAAAAATAGCCGTACGTGACAAAAACAAAAAACGCGATATAGAAAATCTTGATGAAAGTATAATAACTGACAACCCTTATGAAGTGGTGAACGACCCCGAGATACAAATTGTTGCAGAGCTTATAGGCGGCATAAATCCGGCTTTTGATTTAATAAAAACAGCCGTAAAAAACGGCAAACACATAGTAACCGCAAACAAAGAACTCTTGGCAAAACACGGCGAAGAATTATTTAACGTAGCCGAGGCAAACAACAAAGTCGTGCTTTATGAGGCGGCAATCGCAGGCGGCATACCTTTAATCATGCCGGTAAAAACCATTCTCGCCGGAAACAAAATAACAAAAATTAAAGCTATTTTAAACGGAACAACAAACTACATTCTTACAAAAATGGATATGCAGGGTTCATCTTATGATGAAGTTCTCAAAGAAGCACAGGAATTAGGCTACGCAGAATCAGACCCCACAAGCGATGTGGAAGGTTTTGATGCGGCATACAAGATTACAACCCTTGCCACAATCGCTTTCCATAAAAGAATAAAATTTGAAAACGTATATCGTGAAGGAATAACAAAAATTCGCCCCGAGGATATGAAAGCAGCAAACGAAATGGGGTATAAAATCAAACTTATAGCATCAGCCGAGCTTAACGAGAACGGTCAGGCAGATGTCAGGGTTCATCCGATGCTCATACGCAAAACCCAAACGCTTGCTCATATTGATTATGTAACAAACGCAGTAACTTTATCGGGTCATCCCGTAGGCGATGTAACCTTATCGGGTCCCGGGGCAGGCGAGTTTCCGACCGCAAGTTCCGTTGTCGGCGATATTTTAGCCATAGTATCCGAAATCGGAAATACTGACTATCTTCTTCCAATGATGAGATGCCGCCACGAAGAAAACGCTAAAAGTATCGAAATTTCCGACACCGAAAATAAATACTACCTTTCAATGACCGCCCGCAACAGTATCGGCGTTATCGGAAGAATAGGGAAAGCCTGTGAAGATAATAATATCAGCCTTGCAAGCATTGTTCAAAAAGAAGTCGAGAAAGACAACAGTGCAAGAATTACCGTTATCACCGAGATTTGTAAAGAAAAAGATATGCAAAATGTTGTCAACATATTTAAAAACGACCCCGCAATTATTTCGGTTAACAGTTTAATCAGAGTTCAATTGTAATTGTAGTTTACATAACTTTACAATATTTGCGTTTTTATTAAAGTTTTTATTGATAAATACCGATAAATAAAACATTAGACAAATTTAGAGGTATTTAATGGAAATCAATAATTCTCTTTTTATGCAAACGATTAAACAAAAACTGGCAAAAGAATCGGATAAATTAAGCCGAAACTGTGATATTGCTTCAAAACGGGATTATCTTCCCCAAAACGATATTCTAAACACCAAAGAAGTTGAAAACGAAATCGGCATAAATTCAATCGGTTCAACGCTCAGTGATGAGGCGATAGAAAAGATTTACAAAGATATTGCGGATACATCTTCCCCGAACGAAATCAAACTATCGACAACTTACAAGGATTTTTCACCTCAAGAAATAAGCAGAATAAAAGCGATAATTTATAATATTCACAACCCCGACTCTCCAATCCCCATTGAACCGGATATTCCGCAAGAGGAGAAAAAATCATTCATAAGCGAATTTTCCGATACCGAAACGCTTTTTGAATATTTGAACGAATTAAATCCCGCAATCACAAAAGAAAGCGGCATTACAAGAGCGCAACTGGTAGCCCTGACACAAGACGACGATTGGGAAGATTCCCATCATGACTTTTTCGGGTCTTTAAACCGTATTTTTGACCAATTGGATAAAGACGAAAATTCAATTCTGACATTTAAAGAAATTGAAGAATTTATCGGAAAAGAATTGGGTGAAGAATTTACCGATTATAAAAATAAAGTAAACCAATACGCCGATGAAATACAATCGTACTATGAATCTTTAGACGACCAGCAAAAACTGGAATTTGCACTTGAAAAAACGGAAGAATATTTAGAAGCTGCGGGACTGGAAAATCAACTGGCTGCTTTAAAAAGACTGCTAGAAATGGAGGATAAATATAACACCATTCACAAAGGCAACATTTCCATAGCGGATTTGAACGCAGATAGCGATTCTGACTACATAACCTTAGGCTCATATATGTATTAC
>CANQSZ010000069.1 GCA_947626645.1 Candidatus Gastranaerophilales bacterium | reverse complement strand
CATCGTCTTTTACGACATTGTTAATAACGGAAGTAGCGTCGTTGATTTCGTATAAAGTCATGTTTGAACTTCCGGTAATATTGACAACAATACCGCTTGCGCCATTAATTGAAGATTCAAGCAATTGCGAATTAATAGCCATTTCAGCGGCTTTAATTGCTCTACCTTCGCCTTGAGCTCTGCCGATACCCATTAAAGCAGAACCCGAAGCCTGCATAACGGTCTTGACATCGGCAAAGTCAACGTTGATAATTCCCGGAACGGTGATGATATCGGAAATACCTTGAACACCTCTTAACAAGACCTCGTCAACGATAATGAATGATTCCTGTAAAGAAACCTGTCTGTCAACGACTTGAAGAAGTTTATCGTTGGGAACAACGATAACGGCATCAACGCACTCTTTCAATTTTTCAAGTCCGGAATTTGCTTGATTTTGTCTTTTCTTACCTTCCCATGTGAACGGTTTTGTAACAACTGCGATGGTTAAGATACCTAATTGTTTAGCAATTTTGGCAACAACCGGAGCAGCACCGGTACCGGTACCGCCGCCCATACCCGCAGTGATAAACACCATATCGGCGCCTTCTAATGCCTGTGTAATCTCTTGTTGAGCTTCTTCGGCAGCTTTTTCACCGACTATAGGATCGCCGCCTGCGCCCAAACCTTGGGTCGAAGAAGAACCCAATTGGATTCTGTTCTTGGTCTGTCCGCCGACTAATACCTGTAAATCGGTATTCATTAACCAAAATTCAACACCGGATAATCCCGATTGAATCATTCGGTTAACAGCGTTACCTCCGCCGCCGCCGACACCGACAACCTTTATATTTGTCGGGTTTGCACCCAATCTCGATGTTTGATCATTTGATGGTTCATCTTTTCTTGCAAAGATATCAGAGACGATATTTTCCACGTTTTTTACCTCTTTTTATTTAATTACTTGATTTTACCTAAAACATATAACTACTAATTGCGTAATTATAACAATATAGTATTTTAAATAGAAAAAAAGTACAATAATTTTCTTCGAATTATGAACAAAAATTAATATTATTGAAAAGAGTTGCAGCTAAAAGTCGGCGAAATTCCCCAGTGGAGCTTGTTTCTGAGAATTTCATAAAAATCATTTCCGCTTAACAAAGCAAGGTTTGCATAAAATTCCGATTTTTTCACAACCAAATCGTCATTAAACGTGAAAACCTGCTGACCGTCGGCACTTACGGTATATTTATTCCCCGGACTTGATAAAATTTTAACTTCATCTTCGGCACAAAGAACAATCGGTCTTGCGGAAAATGTATGCGGACAAATCGGAACAACAACCAAAGCCTCAACATCGGGACTTAAAACAGGACCTCCGGCTGCCATTCCGTACGCGGTTGAACCTGTCGGGGTCGAGATAATTATTCCGTCAGCCAAATATTCACATACGAATTTTCCGTTTATCTCAAGCGAAAATCTTGATGTCCTTGAAGTTGCCGCACCTTTTATAACAAAGTCATTCAAAGCGTTATAACCGTTTGTCGAAAGCATCATACGCTTTTCAATCTTGTAATTTTCACTAAAAATCTGCCTGACGGCATTTTGCATATCACATTCGGATGCTTGGGATAAAAACCCCAATCTGCCCAAATTTATACCGAAAATCGGAGTTTCATATTTTGAATAAAACCTTGCCGCTTTTAATATCGTGCCATCGCCGCCTATAACAAATACAAAATCGTATCCCGATTGCAAATTATCAACATCCAAAATAACCGGATTGACGCCGAAAGACTCTAAAAGATGTTTGAGTTTTTCCATCACATCTTTGGAATTATTCATTGTTTGATTGTAACAAATTGCGTAAGATTTATTCATACGTTTAGTTTATATCAAATATATGAAAATTATGCAAATTAAAAAATAAATTCCGAATAAAAAGGTATAATACAAATATGGAAAAAGGTCATTACGTATATATTATTTTAACGCAAAGAAACACGCTTTATTGCGGATACACAGACAATCCCGAAAAAAGATACAAACTGCACCTTGAAGGAAAAGGCGCAAAATATACCCGTGCAAATAAGCCCGCCAAACTCGTATATCAAAAGTCATTCCCTTCAAAAGAAGAAGCGATGAAAGAAGAATACAGAATTAAACATAAAATGACAAGAAAACAAAAACTTGAACTTATCGGACTTGTTGAGGCTCAGAATCCGCAGAATTAACCGTATCATCATTTTGCGTCTGCTCATCAGTTTCCGGTAAATTCTCAACATCGGTCGGAAATTGCGAATTTTCTAAGGTTGGCATTTCACTGTTCAATTTTTCGATTTTTTGGTTAATCTTATCAATTTCTTTATTCTTTTTGTCAATTTCTTTTTCGGTTTTGGTTACATCTTTTTGCCATTGCTGTTCCAAATACTGATTATAAGTATTTTCAAGCTCGTTGTTTTCTGTTGAACCCGTTAGAGAACGGAGTTTTTTATAGTCTCTTAATTCTTCTTTGTAATCGTCGTCAATATTTTTTATGGAATACTTAAACTCGTCTTTAATGGCTTTGACGGAATTTTTATCGGCTTCTTTAGCCTGTTTAATCATCGCTTGTCCTTGTTTTTTGTTAAATTTTTCTTGGATTTGTACGGTTTGATAGGTTTCAACACCGTCTTTAACAAGTTTCAGACCGTTCATACTGACTTTTGGCACAACTTCTTTTTTAAGCGAAATCAATCTTGACTGGTTTCCGAAAACGTCAATGCTCCACGAACCGAGATAAACCGGAGTTTCACCCGTATAAGCGTACGCCTGAACGGCAACTCTGTCGGGATAATTCACATCAAAACCCAAAGGTATAATATCCCAGCGTTTATCGTCAAGGTTAAGTCCTTCATACTCTTTCCAATAGTAGGTAATAGCCTCTCTGATATCACTTAAATCGTAGCTGAGTTTTTTATCAAAATCGTAAACAAAAATTTTGGTCTGCCAAACACCGTCTTGGCTGCTTCCTGTTTTAAGTTTAACAAGAAGTCGTTTTCCGTCAGCCGAAAAATCAACCGGAGTTAAGGTTCGATAAATCGCGTAACTGTCAATAACTTTATCGGTGGATAAAATCGGCTCGGCATCGCGCTGAGCGACGTTGGCTTTGAGAATCCTGTTCAAATTATTGTCTTGCTCTCTGAGAGGAATAACAAACAAATCGCAAGCAACCGAAGCACTGTCGGCGTAATAATAAACGGCGGGATAATCGAGTTTTGAATAATCCGGAGAAACAATGCCTTGAGCGTTAATCTGACGTTTAAGGAAAAGTCGTTTACCCAAAGACAATTCGACACTTCCCGGGGGGTTGTTGTATTTTACGATGCTGTATAGAGGATGCGGAACATACTTAAAATCAGGCGGCAATTCAACCCCGGGAGTTGAAAATTCCATAAGCGATTTGTCTTTATATTCAGACAACGCTTCATACTCATCAACCGTCATATAACCTGATGGGGTACGGTTGAGAATTTTTTTATCCATTTTTTTTATTTCATCTTTTTTTAAAACGCCATATTGGTATTTAAGTTCCTGAGCGCGGGTGTCGTTGTTGAGTACAAAAGGATTTTTGAAATTTTTAAACGGATTTTTTGCCGCTAAACTTTGGTTAACGGTGAAAAACAGTGCAATAAAAACAAACAAAATCTTTTTCAACATAGAAAACCTCTTGTAAAGATTAAACCAAGCCGTCTTTCATGGCGGTAGCAACAGCTTTTGAACGAGTGTTTACATAAAGTTTTTGAAGAATATTATGTACGTGAGTTTTGGTGGTTGCAAGGGTAATAACCAATTTTTTTGAAATCTGCGGATTTTTCAACCCTTCAACAAGCAGTGCCAGAACCTCCATCTCGCGTTCGGTGAGTCCGTAAAGGTTTTTACCTTTTTTGTAATCGATTACACCTTTTTTAGTCTCTATTTGGCTGTTTTTCCGGATATTAGAAAGAACGACGCGCGCAATAGCGGGGTCAAGCCAGCCGACACCTTCGCTTACGGCTTTGATAGCCGAAATTGTCTGCTCGGAAGTTGCGCCTTTTGTAATATAACCGTCAGCACCCGCTGCAAACGAATCCAGTATATCGTCTTCATTATCGCGGGAAGTATTCATCAAAACTTTAATTTCGGGCACGGCATTTTTAATTTTTCTTGTTGCTTCAATTCCGTCAATTGTGGGCAATCCGATATCCATAATAACCAAATCGGGTTTTAATTCCAATGCCTGATTAACCCCTTCCATTCCGTCTGCGCATGCGCCCAAAACTTCTATTGATTCGTTATTTGACAGTGCAAACGAAAGCCCCATCCTTGTCATATCGTGGTCTTCAACTATAGTAACTTTTACAGTCTTTGTCATCATAACCCGCCTTTATACTCTTGATTTAGCAACAACATTCGTCAAAATAAACGAAAATTCGCTTCCCTTGTTCACTTTGCTTTCCACCCAAATTTTTCCGCCATGCGCCTCAACTATCTGCCTTGAAAGGTACAAGCCCAATCCCGTACCGGTTGAGCGTTTTTTGCTTGTTCCTTGAGAAAATCTCATAAACAAATTCGGTATATCTTCTTTGGGTATTCCGTTTCCGTTATCGGAAACCGAGAAAATCAAATCGCCGTGCTGCGCTTTCACATACACATTAATTTCGCCGTCTTTATTTGTATAATTCAGCGCGTTGCCGCACAAATTCGTAATCACTCTTTTAATTTCCGCTCTGTCAGCATCAATCAACAAATCATCATCGACTTCGCAGTGAAGATTGAACGAAATATTCTTTTTGGATGAAAGCGGTTTCAATTCCTCATAACACTGAGTTACAAGGTCTTTAACGGAAAATACGGTTTTACATAAGGACAATTTGCCGCTCTCAAACCTGTAAACTTCAAGCAGTGCGTTGACCAGCCCGAGCAAATCCTCGTTACTTTGAAGCATTGTTGAAAGTAAAACCTTCTGTTTGTCGGCAATTTCGCCCAGTGAACCGTCAAGGAAGAATTTTAGAGTTTGGATTGCTGCCAATAATGGTGTTCTTAAATCATGGGTTAATGTTGCGATAAAATCATCGCGCAAACGCTCGGTTTCTTTTTGCTGGCTGAAGTTACGAATAACACCGACAAATTTTTCTTCTTTTGAATCTTCATCGGCTAAAGAGGCAAAATTTATTTCAACAGGGATAGATTCTTCTGTGATAGCGTTGTGCAAATACAAATCTCTCAATAAAAATTCCGAATTGTCGCACGACAAACCGAGAATCGTACTTTTGACCGACGATTTTGGAGCTTTGTTCATTTTGGGATTATCAGAATAAGCAACCTCTTGAATTTTCATCTTCAAAAGTGATTCTGCGGGAAGCCCGATCATATTTTCACATGCAGGATTTACCTGCTCAATATTGCCTTTTGAATCAATAATGATAATTCCGTCGGCGCAATAGTTGATAATTCCTGCGAGTTTGCTGTTTGCAAGTGTCAGTTCTTTTGTGCGTTCGGCGACAATTTCTTCCAGTTTTTCGGAATATTTGGTTAATTGTTTTTTAGCTTTTTCAAGTTCTGCTATTTTTTCTCGTAAACTTGCCAGAAGATGACTTCGCTCAATTCCGTTTTTGATATTCATTATCAAATCGTCGTTATCCCAAGGTTTTTCGATATATTTATAAACACCGATTTCATTGATTGTTTTAATCGCGTTTTCTTTATCGGCATAAGCCGTGAGTAAAATCATACTGACTTCGGGGTACATTTTTTTTGCTTCGCGCAAAAACTCCAAACCGTTCATTTCGGGCATCAAAAAATCCGAAATTATTAAGTCGGGAGTTTCCGTTTTCAAATATTCAACGGCTTCTGTCGGGTTGTTGAACACAACAACATCCTCAAAGCCCTCAACTTTCATCAAAGTACAGAAAGTTGAAGTCAACAATTTATCATCATCAACGTATAAAATCTTCCCTAAAGTCATATCTATATATTAAAATATTTTCGGAAAATAAACAAATTCTTTACAAATCCGCAATATTAAAACACATAAATAAGTTTAAGAAACATTTTTTTTTAAGTCTGATTTTTAACAAGATTGAATTTTACACCGGTTAAAAAAGCCGTACAAGCCAATTTCAGAAAAATAATCAGACATTGAAGGATGTAAATAAGCGGAATAAAATTCCTTATTAATTTGTTTGTTAATAACGTTTGCGGTTTTTTCATTTTTCATCCCTTTCGCTGTTGTTTGCCCAAAGACCGTGGATATTGCAATATTCAACGGAATAATCAAAATCAAACGGTTCATTGACCGCCATACGCGGTTCATCTGCGGGGAACAGATACTTTAATCTCATATCTTTTTTGTCTTTTGAAATTATTTCGATAAATTGAATAAAATGTTCATCAACCATAGGGTGAGGAACGGAACCGATTTTCACAACATCATTTCCGTTTTCGTCTTTTTCAAAAACGGGAACGTGTTTTTCGTTAAACTCGGAATCATTTGTATGCGGTTGTAATAATTCCATAGGCTCACCGCAGCAAACAAGCTCGCCCACACCGTCAATTAACACCTGAACAATGTTATTGCAAACCTTGCATTTGTACAATTCCAATCGTCGGGTCATAGAATACTCCTTTCTTTAAAAATAAGGATAAGATTAAAAAGGAATAAAACATCGGTAAATCAGGCGATATAAAAAATAAAAAAGATACTGGACTAAAAAAAATCATCATGATAGTATAAAACTAAGCCGTGCTCCACGGGGAATTGCAATCTCTCGACCCGAAGTTTATGCGGGGTGCAGAGCCTGTTGTGAGGACTTTATGAGTACGTTGAAATTTAATATAATCTGTGATAGCAAAGACCAAGGCGGCGTAAACTTTTGAACCGTGTCAGGGAGGAAACTCAGCAGCACTAAGATTGATTTTGCGGGTGTCTTAGCCTTTGAAGGAGAAAGTATTAAACGACATCGGATTTGTAACTTTCGATAGACAGTGGCACGGTTTTTTATTGGTAAAGTTTTTAAGAAAGTAGGATGGGTGGAACAATTTTCATTTCACCCGCCAACTTCAATCTCGCGAGGATAAATGTAGGTTGGCGGTTTCTACCCCAACAATTATTAAAAATTTAATTTGACAAAACCCCAAAGGTAGGATGGGTGGAACTATTATCATTCCACTCGGCAACATGTTGTAGGTTGGCGGTTTCTACCCCAACAAAAACCTATCCCAACAATCATTTATATTAATAAAAATCTACGAAATCTTTCTGTCTTGACCCGCTCGCGGTATGACAAAACGCGTGTGTCATGCTGAACTTTACAAAGCGAAGCACCGCAACGAAGTGAGGATGACTGAGCCTGTATGCGTTGACGAAGTCATTAGCTGTTTCAGCATCTAAATTTTTGATTTACCAAATATAAGATCCTGAAATAAATTCAGGATGACAACTTTGGCGAAGTTTAGGATGATATGATGTGTTTGTGTCATGCTGAACTTGTTTCAGCATCTTACCAATTTTCAGATAAGTGAAATATTTGTGTTAAAACAAGTTCGAAAGGTAGGTCGGTTTTACTAAACCGACTAAATTTTCATTCCCTCCCCCCTGGAGGGGGAGGGTGTCCGTAAGGACAGGAGAGCGACTTGCGAGCAGAGGCTGAAGTGGCGGATGCGTTGAGCATTCGACACGTAACGCCGTTTAATGCGAGCAAGCCAAGACAGGGGTTAAACCAAAATAAATTCTCACCCTTTCCCCCTCTCCCCCAGCCCCTCCCCCTCAAGGGGGGAGGGGGCAAGTTACAAGTTCTGGATGACATGTTTGGTAAAGTTTTTAATCAAAATAAAAGGTTGAGCGAATAAACGCCCAACCTGCTTTGCATCATATAGTCTTAAGGGGTAAATTGAATTATTAGTTTGTTAAAATTTTATTTGTAAAATCTTGGTCGATGGGTGGAATGTCAATCGTTCCACCCATCCTACCCTACTTTTATTAGTATGATGGATCCTTGTGCGGATAAATAATTTCTTGACGTGGAAATGGGAAAGTAGTTTCTATATATCCATTTGATGTATATTTGTTATAACAAAAATTTTCACCTGCAGAAGGATAACTGCTGTTATAACCATACGTACAGAAAGGGTAAGGATGTACTTGGACATGACCGCTAGGTATATCAAGAGTACCTGATAAGGTTCTGGTACAACCTGAGCCGTTTCCTCCATAAACTTTCTGACCCGTGTAATTAAACGTTACTGCTGAACTGCAATCAACGGTACCATCTCCTGCAAATTCAGCACGAAAAGTTTTATCGTCAAGGACAAGTTTTGTTATATGACAAGTACAATGATTTTTAGGAAGCCGACAATATTTATTACTTTCTTTTATTTCATCAAAAGCACAGCAGGCATCATTTATTGAGGTTATATCTTTTGTTCGGCAGCATTCGATTGATGTCGGGTTAATTTGGCACGGATCGGGTCCTCCGCCTCCTCCGCCATTTGCGGGTGTTTCGGGTTCGCCAGGAGGTGTTGTACAGTATGCGTGATTACACGAGCAGCTTGTACATGGTGGGGTTGGCTCCTTGCAAATACTTTGCACCGATTTTATTGCCGGATATAAACAACACGGGTCTGACGGCGAAGCTATTGAGCCTGCCCTTGTTTGGCAACACTCAAGCCCGTTCGGGTCTGAATCGCACGCGCTCGTTGGCGGGCAGAATTTCGGGTCGCAATCGCAGCTTGAGCATTCCGG
>CANQSZ010000068.1 GCA_947626645.1 Candidatus Gastranaerophilales bacterium | reverse complement strand
TTCAATGTCTCAGACAGAAGAACCCTTGATGAAGTCATAAATTGGCTTATGAAATTAGGTTATGTGCCGAGTTTTTGCACTGCTTGTTATCGCGAAGGTCGTGTCGGCGACAGGTTTATGGCTATTTGCAAAGAAAAACAAATCCATAATTTCTGCCACCCCAACGCTATTATGACCTTGAAAGAATATTTGGAAGACTACGCTTCACCCGATACAAAAAAAGTCGGAGAAGAACTTATAAAAAAAGAACTTGCCGCTTTAAACAACCAAAAATTGGAGTGCGTTGTCGAAGATAATCTTGAAAAAATCGCACACGGCGAGCGTGATTTCAGGTTTTAACCGTTAAATGCCCGTGCAATCGATTTAACGTAATCGGGTCTTAAAATCCCCTTTTCGGTGATAATTCCGGTAATGAGCTCGTTTGGTGTAACATCAAACCCCGGGTTAATAATGTTGACCCCTTTGGCACAAATCGGTTTGCCGTTAATGTGGGTAACTTCTTCGTGGCTGCGTTCTTCAATAACAATCTCATCGCCCGATTTTATCGAAGTATCGATTGTTGAAAGGGGTGCTGCGATATAAAACGGGATATTATGATATTTAGCCGCGATTGCGACTGTATAAGTTCCGATTTTGTTTGCACTGTCGCCATTTGCGGCAATTCTGTCGGCACCTGTTACAACCATATCAATCATTCCTTTTTTCATAAAATACGAGCACATGCCGTCTGTGATAAGCGTTACGGGAATTGAATCCATCGTAAGTTCAAGCGTGGTAATTCTTGCGCCCTGTTGTCTGGGGCGGGTTTCATCGGCAAAAACCTGTATATCAGGGTCTTTTGCAAACGCAGACCGAACAACTCCCAGTGCCGTTCCATATCCGACAGTTGCCAACGCTCCCGCGTTGCAGTGGGTCAATATCGTTGCGCCTTTGGGCACTACTTGTGCTCCGTAATCTCCGATTTTTTTGTTTATTGAAATGTCGTCTTCTTCCATTTTTTTGCCGTTTGTTTTTAATTCTTCAATAAGTGTTTTTATATCGGATTTTGAATTTTTTATTATTTCTTTTTGCTTTTCAACAGCCCACATAAGATTTACGGCGGTGGGTCTTGCACTTGCCATATAATCGGATTTTTCAAGCAGTTTTTTTACAAATTCCTCTTTTGTCAGGTTTTGTTTTTCAAGCTCCTGAGCGAAAAGTACAATTCCATGAGCTCCGGCTATTCCGATAGCGGGTGCGCCTCTGACAATCATTGTTTTTATGGCATTAAACATTCCTTCGCCCGTTGTTATTTTTACATACTCAAAATGCTCCGGAAATTTCGTTTGGTCAACCATTTTTGAATACGTATCTACCCATTCGATTGTTCTTATTTTTGATGTAAATTCAGCCATTTTTATTTCCTTTTGTATTTATAATCCGCTTACTATAACTTATTTTTATTATCTTTATGTTTAATTTCGTACATATCTCTTATAAAATTGATAACGTAATATGTTCCAAACCCTGTGAATGCGTTTGTTGTGGCACATAAAACTCCCAAAAAGATTATAAATGTCAATAATAGCCAAATGGGAGAATTAACAATCATCGCAGTCAGGAAAAAATTTGTCGTATAATTGAAAACCTTTGATAATAGTGCCATTAATATACAATATGTGCAAGAAAAAGTAATATTGGCACTAAACCCGATTATTGCACCTGTTATAATACTGTCTTTTGCATCGGTTAAATCATATTTTGAATCCATAATCATATAGACCATAACCAATGGGGAGGCAAAAATTAAAACCCCAAAAAGCATTACCATACCCACAATCGGCACAGGTGCTAACAATCCTAATATCAAACCCGTTATTAAACTCAATATGATAATGTTTTTTATAGTAATTTTATCCATAATTTACCTTTAATTCATTCTTATCTGCTTACAATCTCACAAATTTCGATAAGATAATCAGCATTACCCTTGGATTTTATCATCTTTTGCCGGTAAAATCCATAGCCTCCGGACTTCTTGTAAAAGATATTGCAATCGCAATCGAATCGATTGTATCATCGAGTTTGGGAAGTTTATCAGTGTTCAAGCTGATTTTAACCATTTGTTCGACTTCTTTTTTAGACGCTCTGCCAAATCCGGTCAAAATCTGTTTAACCTCCATTGGCGTATATTCATAAATCGGAATATTGTGCTGCTCTAATACCGTTAAAATTACCCCTCTTGAATGTGCAACGGGCATAACAGTTGTTCGATTTCGGAAGAAAAATAATTTTTCTATCGCACAAATATCGGGCTGATATTTTTCGACAATACAGGTTATATCGTTGAAAATTTCCAACAATCTTGCGGATTCTCTTTGGTCTTTTGAAGTTTGTATCGAACCCGAATGTAAAAGCTGCAAATTTTTACCGTCAAAATCAACGATACTGTAACCGACTATTGCCATTCCAGGGTCTATTCCTAAGATTTTCATATTCCCATTGTATCACTAACCGTTTAAGATGTCATTTCATCAGTAAATAAAAATGCGGGGTTAAATCATTTTGATAAACAATAAAAAAAAGAACCGACTATGAGCTATAAGTCGGTTCCCGGTTGTTTATTGTACGTTGTTAGTCGTTATCTTTATCGCCAATCGGAATGGTTATGATGTAATAATTACCTTCCGCGGATTTTGTAAGGTCTTTCAATCTTACGTTATCGCCGAACATGTAATTTTGTTGAAATTCCGAAATTTGTTCGTTGTTTTTGGATTTTCTTATTGAGCGACCGTTGATTGTTAAGATATTGCCGTTTGAACTTACTTGAACATTGTTTTCGTTGTTGTCAAAAGCTCTTAAATCAATGATAATTTTGTAGGCATCTTTATTCTGCTCAAGGTGAATAACATTTGCGCTTTGGCGGGCAATATTACGTTCTTCTTTTTCAAATCGTTTAATATCGCGTTCTAACATTCTGTCCATTCTGTGGGGCGGAATGGGGCGCATATAAGACATTAACGATTTCATGTGCCAATCTGTGAGGACATAAGATGCACAAAACGCACCGGCAAAAAGCATCAGACCGCATAATAACGCTTTCCAAAACGGGTGTTTGTCGCATGTGTATTGTCTTTCCGTTCTAATTTCCTGATTGTTTTGATTTTCTTCCATATTTTCTCCTTTCTGATTTCAAATTAATATTATTTTATTAAATATTTTTTACAATAGTACGGTTGGGTTGGTCAAGAGGGTAAACTTTGACTTGATAAAATTATTCCGTCATGATATAATGTCGGACAAGAAAGGGTTTATATTTATGGCTAAAATCTTAGTTACAATGCCTGATGAGTTTTTGAACAGGGTAGATGGGTTAGCAAGCAGTGAAAGCTGCTCCAGAAGTGAACTTATCAGAGAAGCTCTGAGAAATTATATGCGCAGACTTTCTAAACAACAACTCAAAGATGCTCCGCGCAATGCTGAAATTTTGGAAGAAATTTTGAGCTAATCGGTTTTTATTAATCGGGTTTTGGTTATGCTTATTTTTATGTGCAGCTTAATTGTTGTACTCTTTTATGAATGTATTAACCCATTTAATCAAATTAGGAACTTCGTAAGGTTTTGGCAGATACAAGTCTGCTCCCGCGTTTAGGATTAATTCTTTGTCGTGAATTATTGACGTTACGATAATTTTTGTATTTTTAAATTTTTCCTGCTGCTTAATTTGATAGCAAAGATTTAAACCGTTTCTTTTTTCCAAATCGCCCGCATCAACGATTATCAATGCCGGCAATTCATCCGTTTGAGGAAGCGAATAATCTTCATACACATTTGTTTGATAGCCTTGAAGGTTCAAAATGGTATTCAACAGAGTATTTAATGCCGTATCCGTTTCGTATATGAGTATGCGGTTGTTAAATTCTTTTTCGACAACAGAATTTGAGGCGGATATTTTTTGACGTTCAATAAGATAATTTGATTTATTGGGCAAATCTGCCATGCGATTAATTTGTCTCAGACTGTTAAGGATATTGGCGGAATTTTTATACGAACCCGCTTCACTTGTTACGACACTTATTGTAGAATGAACAAAATTTGCCCTTCTGCCTGCAAATTCGTCGCCTTGAAGTATCATATAACCTCTTTGCAAATCGTGCTCCGCGTAAAATTTGTTGGATACGGAATCAAAAACAAAAGTTAAAAAGTTCGCAAGTTTTTCCGCTTTTATCGTGTTTGTTATTATCAGAAAAATATTTTCATCAATCAAGCCGACATAGTCATTTTCTTCAAGTGAAGATTGAATGATGGCACTATATGTTTGCAAAAGTTTATCAGAAGCAAGTTCGGTATATGATTGCTTGTAACTGTCAAAATTTTGGATATTGACATAAAGTATTGCCCAGTCCGTGTCGTTAGAAAATACTCGCTTGATTGCTCTCAGTGAGTAGTTTTTGTTAGGAAGAAGCAGTTTCAAATCGAGATTGGATTCAAATTCACGTCTCAAATGAGCTTTCATCCTTACTTTAAATTCGTCGGGATTAACGGGCTCTGACAAAAAGTCGTCTGCGCCGCTATTTAGGACTTCTATTCTGTCGTTAAAGTCTGCGGATTTTGACATTGCAACTATTATCGGGCGCATATTGTAGGTTAAAGCTCGTATCTGCTTGCAAAAATCCGACAGATTTTCATTGGCACTGTCTGAAATGATTATTAAATCAGGCTCTTTATCCTGTATAATTTTTAGTGCCGAGATTAAATCTTTTGAAATCATCACTGTATTTGTGTTTGTTTCCAAAAGTTTTTTGTATTTTGTTGAAAGTTCTAAGCGTTTATCGATAATTAAAGTTACTGACTGCATTTTATCCTCGCTTGTTCTTCTATAGTTTTGACGGGCATTTGAAGTGTGAATGTAATTTCGCTTAAGTCAGAATCGTCTTTTAGCGGAACCGATTTAACCGAAATTTTTCCGTCCATATTCTCTGTCAAATTCTTTGTTATATATAAACCCAGACCGCTTCCTTGCACTTTTCGGGTCAGCGGATTATCTATTCTTGCAAATTTGGTGAATATTTTTTCGTAATCCTTTTCGTCTATTCCTACTCCGATGTTGGATATATTTATTGAAACGCTGTTGTTGTTTGCTGATGCGCTTATTTTTACCGTCGAATTTTCGGGAGAATATTTCGCCGCATTTTCTGTTAAATTTGTCATTATTTGTTCAAATTTATCTTTGTCAACAAAAATATCACTTATTCTTTCGGGAATATCCGATTCAAATTTATGCGTCGGGTATTGGGTTTTTACCATGGATATTACCTGCTCGATTGAAGGTTTTATGCTTAATTCGTTATAATGATAGTGGTTGTTGCCGGATTGCAACTTTGTAACCGTCAACATATTTTCAATTAAGCGGATAAGCCTGTTGGATTGTTCCTCAATTATTTTTATAAACTTTTTTTTGTTTTCGTCGTCGAGTTTATCCCATGATGACAAAAGTGTCTGCGAAAAACCTCGAATTGAAGTCAGTGGTGTTCGCAATTCGTGGCTTACCGTTGATATAAAATCTTCATAATTTTTTTCCAAATCACCCATAGTCTTATTATATCAAAATTTTTTCCAACTGATTTTATATTAACAATATTTTAATTTTATCTTCTCAATTATAAGAACGATTGATTTTTGACAAAGTAATATTAAAATTAGAGTATGAAAAAGATAATTTCATTGGCATTAATATTATTATTTACCGTATTAATAGCACCTGTCGGGTTAAGTGAAGAACAGGATGCACCTGTTGCATCGTATCCGGAAGATGTGAATGCGCAAGAAATAACAGACGATGAATACCCCGAAGAAATTGATATTGAGCAAATGTATCGGGACATGCCGGTTCCGGAGCACAGATATGTTCATGATATTGACCCTGACGAATATCAAGACACAATGCACTCAACTTGGTCGCCTTATCCGCTTTTCAGATTGACTGCGCCTTTGTATTTTAAGACCATTACAATTCAGCCGGGGTATTATCTTTTAACCCCAAGAGAGCATGAAGGCAATTGGTATATGCTTTTTAAAGAAGCGGGAAAAATAAAATACATTGTTCCTTGTTATAAAAAAGAGATGGTACCGTTCGGGTTTTATAAAAACAATCTTCCGCAGGTGAAGATGACAAAGCCGCAAATTATCAGAGAAAAAGCACTCCAATTTGTCGGAAAACATTTTAAAAGTTCCAAGCGTGATCCGATTCCCGATACGTATTTGGAAGCCGAGGATTTGGATAACAATTTTATCTCAATAATTGTTTATTGGGGGGATTACAGATATTACTTGGTATTACGGTCAATACAGTTGTAGGATTTATTTTTTGATATTAGAATATAAATATTAAAAGACAGGAGGAAAAAATGAAATCAATAATAAAAATATTTACACTTTTTGTGATAATGATGTTTGGGTTAAGTTCGCATGCCAATTTTCTAAACCCCAATTTAGACGTACGTGAAGTACGTTCAAGCCACATACTGGTAAAAACAAGACCGGAAGCACTAAAAATCAAGAAAGATATTGAATCGGGAAATATAACCTTTGAACAAGCGGCAGAGATTTATTCGCTATGCCCGTCGAGCGTAAAAGGCGGGGATTTGGGATATTTTACGAGGAAACAAATGGAGCAGCAATTCTCGGATGTTGCGTTTGACCTTAAACCCGGAGAAATTTCCGATCCTGTAGGAACAAGGTTCGGCTGGCATATTATAAAAACCGTTGATAAAAGGTAAATTATTTAGGCGGAAGTTTTTCTTTCGAGCCTGAAAATATTGATGAAATACCCTATCGCGACGACAACAGAGGCGGTAATCCAAGCAATCGGACCCGAATAAAAGACCCCGAAATAACCGTATTTAACGGCAAGAAAAACGGCGGCATACGACCTGACCAAAAGCTCGGCACAAGACGATGTTAAAGGAATAAGCGGTCTGCCCATGCCTTGCAGTGCGTTTCTGTATATAAAAATTTGACCTAAGAAGAAATAAAATAATGTGCTTATCCAAATATAATCGTGCGCAATTTTTATAACTCCGGTGTTTTGCTTCCCGATGAAAAATCCGACGATATCCGCTCCCCAATAACGCATAACAAAAGCCACACAAAGGCTTAAAATCAAATTTATCACAGAGCTTTTCAGAACACCGTTCTTAATCCTTCCGAGTTTTTTAGCCCCGAAATTTTGAGCCGTAAACGCGGCAAGCGCGATTCCGAAAGATATCAAGGGCATTGTAGCGATTTGTTCAATTCTCAATGCCGCCGTGAATGCCGCAATAACGTCGGTTCCGAAGGAATTACAAACGCTTTGAATAATCAGTATTCCCAATCCCAACACCATAAATTGTACGGCAGCGGGGATTCCGACATCAAGATGAATTTTGGCAAATTCTCTGTCTTGTTTGTTGCGAAGAAAATCGAATTTCCAGTCTTGTTTTTTCAAATGCAAAATCGGGAATTTTAAATTTATATAAAAGATACACAGCAATGCCGAAAAAGCCTGCGACAAAACGACCGCAACGGCTGAACCGGGGACATTCCAGTGAAATTTCAAAATAAAAACGAGTGCCAAAAACACATTAAGAATTGACGCTAAAATCAAGAAATACAAGGGTGTTTTGCTGTCGCCCAAGGCTCTGACGATACTGGCAAGCAGATTGTAGAAATTGACCGTAACCAAACCCCAGATACAAATTTGAATATACCAATAAGCGTTGTGCATAATATCTTGTTGAATATTCATCAAAAACAGGATTTGCTTGATAAAAACGGAAAAAATAAGGGTGCAGGCAATTGTAATTGCGGTACTGAGAATTGTTGATACGGCAACGGAACGCCTGACGCCGTCAAAATCGCCCGCGCCGAATTTTTGACCGGTAATGACAGTGAAACCGTTGTTCAAACCGACAATTGCAAACATTATGAGGAAGAATAGAGGAGTAACGGCACCGACTGCGGCAAGTGCATCGACCCCGAGGATTCGCCCCACGATGACAATATCCGCAAGGTTATATAACTGTTGAAATAAGTTTCCGATAAGTAAGGGTATCGAAAACAGTAAAATAATTTTTAACGGCTCCCCCGTGGTTAAATCTTTAATCATATAATAATTATACATAAAACAAAAAAATAGTAGGATGGGTGGAACGGTTTCATTCCACCCATCGATATAGAACCCCGCGCTACAAAATGTGGGTCGGTTTTACCAATCTGACAAATTTAATGTAGGATGGGTGGAACGATTGTCATTTCACCCATCGATTTAGAACCCACGCGTTACAAAATGTGGGTCGGTTTTACCAATCTGACACAAAAAACTAGCTGAGGACAGATTCGAACTGTCGACCTTTCGGGTATGAGCCGAACGCTCTCACCAACTGAGCTACTCAGCCAAATAGTATTCCCGCAATAATCTTGCGTAAACCCATTTTCACACAAATATATTTTTTTTTCAAGTATTTATATCAAAGTTAAGTCGGCGGGTGGAATGAATGGGATTGATGGGTGGAATGAAAATTGTTCCACCCATCCTACTTTCTAAATTGTGTCATCCTGAATTTCGCCAAACATGTCATCCTGAACTTGTTTCAGGATCTTTCTATTGGAAGTAGTGGCACTTGCCCCCTCTTTATAACACATATCACCTTTGCCCCCTCTCCCCTCGCCCCTCCCCCTCAAGGGGGGAGGGGAAATAAAAACCGACACTCTACCAAACCCCACGACAATTGGTAGCACATATTTACCCCTTACCCCAAAACAATACCCTATCAGATTACAATACAATCGGTAACATACATTTACCCCCCCCCCTAAATAAACAACAATCTATCAAATTCCAAAACCATTGTCTTGACCCGCTCG
>CANQSZ010000067.1 GCA_947626645.1 Candidatus Gastranaerophilales bacterium | reverse complement strand
AAGCCGCAAAAGAGGCTGAAAAACAAGCTAAAAAGCAAGCAAAAGAACAGGCAAAAGAAAACTTTGAAGATGAGTCAAAAGAACTTCCCGTTCTGAGACCCGCGGCTGAAATTCCCGCCGACGAGAGTGCGATAAAAGATGCCGTAACCGAGCCGGTCGAAAATATTGAACCCGAACAACAGGAAAAACCCGTAAAAATTAAAAAACAGAAAAAATCCGATATTCAAAGCGAAAATGTTCAAAAAGAAGATGTTCAAAGCGAAAATGTTATAAATGATGATGTTCAACAACAAGAAATTGAAACCCAACCGCAACCCGATGAATTAACCCCCGAAACTCACGTTTCAGACGAGGTTAATGCCGATTTGGATACTGCGGTTGAACAAAAAGACGAAACCGTTGTTAATAAAAAAGAATCTAAAAAAGCGAAAAAATCAAAAAAACAAGAACAAGAGGATAAAATAAATTCGTTTGTTGAATCGTCATTCGGCACACCCGAACCCGAACAAACCGTCGAAACTCCCGCGGATATTACCTCGGAGCAAGTAAAAGAAGATACAACAAACGCGGATGAACAGGCAAAAGAAGAAAAACCCGTCAGACATTCACGAAAAAAATCCAAAAAAGTAAAATCGGAATCTCAGACGGAATTAGAGCCCCAAACCAAGCCCGAAGTTCAACCGGAAATTCAACCCGAATCCGAAGTACAACCCGAGCAAGTTCAAGAAGTGTCCTCGGAAGTTTCCGAAATTCAACAAGAAGAAAAGCCCGAAAAAAAGGTTAAAAATAAAAAAGAAAGAGTAAAAAAAGAAAAAAATAAAAATAAAGACGATGTTGAAACTCAAAGCGAAGTTACGGCACCTCAAACGACCGAAGGTGAAACACCGCTTGACCCTTCGCTTGACAATTCCGCCGACATCGTAAAACCGATATCCGTCAAAAAAACAACAAAACAATCACCCGAACCGGTTGAAGTAATCAATCGTAACGGCGTTGAGAAAAAAGTTATCAAAAAAATTGACAGATAAAAAATCAAAAATTATCGATTATAAAGCGGCTTAATATAGGGTCATAATGCCGTTTGCCCAGCCGCCTATAATTTCATTCCTTCCGCTTTGGACAATTTTGAGCGGGTAACGATATGAACTTGAGGCGTCGGTATTAACAGGATACCCTATTGCGGGCTTGTCTTTCGGGATAAGGTGTTTAATTTCTTTGGGCGTTTGTTCGCAGCAGTTAACAAGCACCTTTTCCCCTTTTGGAATTTTGTTGTTTATAAAATCAAAAATACCGATATTTGAATCCCCTTCCGCCCGCCAGCGGTTTTTGCCGGTTTGGACAAGTGAACTTCCTTCCCCGTGTCCGAATATTACGTATTTGATATCTTTTGGAAACCTTTGTTTTTTTATCTCATTCATTAAGACGTTTCCGAAATCGTTAAAACTGTATGCTCCGCTCGGATGAACCATAAACATCTTTATTCCGGTTTCTTTTTCAAACTCATTGCAGACCTTTTGCACTTCTTTTTCCGTGGGGTTTGAAAACATTACCTTTTGGAAATTTTTTGCGGTTTTGTTCGGCTTGAATGTATAGCGAATACTTCTTGACAAGCTGTTGCACTTTGAACCGAGCCAGCTTGTTCGCCAACACAGTTTCGGCGCTTTTATCCCTTTATGTAATACGGTATTCAAAAATTTTGTGTACATTTATTATTTTCCCCTGTTTATATAAAGTATTTTTATCATGAAAAATTGCTTTTTATTAAGATATATAAATTTATGCGAATAATTTAGTAATATGTATGGAGTATAAATTTGCGTATTTGTTGACATTTGCTTGATGATTATTTATCATTATTGTGAAACAATTTACCTTAAAAAACCTGACTGGAGAAGTTTATGAAGATTAAAATGACTAGGAAAAGATTGGCAATACTGGTATTGTTAATAATTATAGTGCCAATAATATATAATAAAGTATCGGGAGCGGTGATGGGATATTTTATGAAAATAGCTATGAGCAAGCCCAAAGAGGTTGTTGTAAGCCCTCCTGTTAATCAAGAAGTTTATTTAACGGCGGAATCCACGGGCAGAGTTGAGGCTAAATATTCTATTGATGTTATAGCCAGAGTTTCGGGATTTTTGCTCAAAAAATATTTTAAAGAAGGCGATTTTGTGCATAAAGGTCAAACGCTTTTCCAGATTGACCCAAGAGAGTTTCAGCTTGAGGTTAACAATTCCAAAGCGACTGTTGACCAATACAGTGCGCTTTTAAAAAATGCTCAACAAGAGTTAGACCGCGCAAATGCTTTAATCAAAGAGGATTTAATAAGCCGCTCTGATGTTGACCAAAGTTTTGCAACAAGAAACCAAAACTCGGCACTGTTAGATGCCGCAAAACAAAGGCTTGAACTTGCCAAAGTTAATTTAAGCTATACTTCAATAAAATCTCCGGTTGACGGAAGAATAGGTAAATTAAACATCACCGAAGGCAACTATGTTACCGCAAATTCGGGTTCATTGGTAAATGTTTCAAGTGTTGACCCTGTTTATGTTTCGTTCAGCTTAAAAAGTGATGATTTTGTAAAACTTTTAAAATCGAGCGACAAGTTCAAAGACGTAAAAGTTAAGGTTCAATTTGACAGCGGTCAATGGTATGACCAAGACGGTAAAATCGATTTTGTCGATAATAAAATTGACCAAAATTCCGGTTCTATTCCTATGAGAGCAACTTTTGACAATAAAAAAGGACTTTTAATCCCCGGGGATTATATGAAGGTTACTCTTGTTTCACCCAAAAAAGTTTCGTTTATGACTGTTCCTCAGTCTTGCACAAAAGGCGATGCGATGAGCGGATATTATGTTTGGACTGTTGTTGACGGAAAATCCGTCAGAAAAGATATAAAAGTTTCCGATGATATTGATAACAACTGGATTGTAGAATCCGGATTAAATAAAAACGATCAGGTCGTTGTAACGGGTATTCAAAATGTTACAACAGAGGGTCAAAAGGTTAAGATAACCGATGTTGATACTTACAACAAAAAACAGAATGAAGGTAAAAAATAATGAAAAAAATATTTGATAAAAACAAATTATTTTTCTTTATCCAAAAACCGAGATTTGCTCTTGTTATATCTGTTTGTATTGTCATTATCGGTTTGGTGTCGTTGTTGAGTTTAAAACAGGAGAGTTATCCCGATGTAACTCCGCCGCAGATAAGAGTTACGGCATCATATTTGGGTGCAAGTGCCGAGGTTATTGAATCTTCGGTCGCAACTGTTTTGGAAAACAAACTCAACGGTGTTGAAAATCTTACATATATGACGTCAACTTCTTATGACGGAAGTTACCAGTTGACGATGTATTTCAAGGTCGGTTCGGACAAAAACATCAACCTGATGAATGTTCAAAACAGGATTCAGCAGGTTCAATCACAACTCCCCGAAGATGTTCAAAGAACGGGCGTAACGGCTGTGAGCAGAACATCAGGTTCGGGTGCTTTGATATTAACCCTGTTCCCCTAACATGGCAATTGGTCGCAATTGGATTTGACTAACTACGGTTCTATTTACATAAAAGACGAATTAAAGCGTGTGGATGGTGTTGCCGATGTCGATGTTTACGGTGCGGGCGATTATTCGATGAGAATATGGCTTGACCCGCAAAAAATGTCGGGGTTAAATGTATCATCTTCCGAGGTTCGTAATGCAATTTCCGCTCAAAATACTCAAGTAACCGCCGGTGCTTTAGGTGCAATGCCAACCGATGACCCGACTGCTTTACAATTGACACTCAAAACCAAAGGACGTTTAGCCGATGTTAAGGAATTTGAGGATATAATTATCCGTTCCAATATGGACGGTTCTAATATAAAAATGAAAGACATTGCAAGAGTCGAACTCGGTGCGCAATCTTATTCAAACTTGGGTTTGGTTAACGGCAAACCTTCTGCTGTCATCGTTATTTCACAATTGCCCGATGCTAATATTATCAACTTATCTAAAGCGGTTCACGCTAAGGTAGATGAATTAAATTCAAGAATGACAAACGGTATCAAAATTATGACGATGAAAGATGATGCCGATTACATTCACGAATCAATGACAGAAGTCGAATTTACGATTTTATTAACGGGTTTAATCGTTGTTTTAATTATTTACCTGTTTTTAGGCGACGGGTTTGCAACATTGGTTCCGTGCGTTACAATTCCGGTATCGCTAATCGGTACGTTTGCGGCATTGAAGGCTTTGGGAATGTCTATTAACCTTTTGTCTTTGTTTGCATTGGTTTTGGCGGTAGGTGTGGTTGTCGATGATGCTATCGTTGTAATTGAAAACGTAAAAAGACATATTGAAGAAGGTAAATCAGCCATCATTGCAACGCAATTGACCATGGAAGAAGTCGGTTTCGCTCTTGTTGCAATGGCTTTGGTTTTGATGGCGGTGTTTGTGCCTATTATATTTATGGGCGGAATGACAGGCGTTATGTATAAACAATTTGCGGTTTGTATCGCTGTTTCAATTGCCATTTCGGCTTTGTGCGCATTAACGCTTTCTCCTGCTATGTGTTCTCATTTCTTAGGCAGAGAACTTGTAGAAATTCCCGATGATATTAATCATCCGTTTATGACACGTTTGAGAAGAATCAGAAGAAGAATCGGTGTCAGAGTTGCAAGAATTGTTCGTGATTTTAACGACGGTTTTGCAAGGTTAGAAGATTTTTATATGGAATTTGTAACAAAGTATGTTTATGATAAAAAACTCGTAATTGTTACATATTTGACGGTAATATTATTAACTGCACTTTCGTTTAAGTTTATCTCAACGGGGTTTATTCCCGATGAAGATCAAGGGGTTTTGATTTCAACCATTACACTTCCTGACGGTGCATCTTTATCGAGAACGGAAAAAGTTGCAAGAAATTTTGTTGACAGGATAAAAAATATTGAAGGTGTCGATGCCGAAAGATTGATTGTATTTGGCGGAACAGGTTCAACCAATGCCGCTTTTGCAATTATAAGATTAAAAGATTATGACGAAAGAAAAATAAACCCCATAAGCTGGGTTAAAAGGAAAATCCAAGGCAGACCGACGGATTTAACTCACGTTGCGATTTTATCAAAGATAAGACAATCGGCTGCGGATATAAAAGAAGCATCAATAATTGTATTTTCACCGCCGGCGATTAACGGTATGAGTATGATGGGCGGATTTGAATTTCAAATGCTTTCTCAAGGCGAATATACACCTCAGCAAATGGAATCTTGGGCTAACAAACTTATCGCTCAAGCAAATTCCGACCCGACTTTGTCTAATGTCAACACTACTTTCCAAGCTAACGTTCCTCAATATATTTTGGATATTGATTATGCAAAAGCGCTTGCTCAAGATGTTGATTTGCAAGAATTGTATTCAACGCTTTCTTCTATGCTCGGAACTTATTATGTAAACGATTTCAATAAATACGGTCGTGTATTTAAGGTTCAAATACAGGCAGAAAGTAATTTTAGGAATAAAGCAACCGATTTGCAAGGAATTTATGTTAAAAATAAAAACGGTGTACAGGTTCCTGTTTTGTCTATTGTAAAATTAAGACAAACGGTAGGAACGGCATCAATTACGCGATATAACCAGTATGAATCGGTGCAAATTCAAGGTCAGCAAGCTCCGGGGAAAAGTTCGGGTGATGCGATGAAGGCGATGGAAGCGGTTGCAAAAAGAGTTTTGCCGTCTGATATGACTTTCGATTGGTCGGGAACTTCCGCGCAAGAAAGAGAAGCCTCCGGTCAAACGGCGATGATTATTTCTTTTGCGTTGGTGTTTGTTTATCTTTTCCTTGTTGCATTGTATGAAAGTTATACAATTCCGATTGCCGTACTGTTAATTTCTCCGATTGCGGCATTGGGTGCGTTGATATTCCAGATGATGATTAATCAGTCTTTTGATATTTATTCGCAAGTCGGTATGATTACGCTGATTGGACTTGCGGCTAAACAGTCAATATTGATTGTCGAGTTTGCAAAAGAAGAACATGAAAAGAACGGACTTCCCGTAAAAGAGGCGGCAATAAAAGCGGCAAAGTTAAGATTTAGAGCAATTATGATGACGGAAATGGCATTTATCATAGGTGTATTGCCGATGATATTTGCAACAGGCGCAGGTGCTAATTCAAGAATTTCTGTTGGTTCTACCGTATTTGGCGGTATGGTTGCCGCATGTACTTTGGGTGCTGTTTTAACCCCCGCGTTTTACGTCATTGTTCAAGAATTTGTTGATAAATTCCCTAAACGCGAAATTACCGATAAGGATTTGGAGATATAGCCATGAAAAAGTTTTTGAATTTAATTTTAATAATTTCTATGCTGACTTTTACGTTAAATGTGTCTTATGCTAAAAAGTCGCCGAAAAACGATGAGCAAAAACTCTTGGCGAAGAAAGAGAAAGAAATTCAAATTGTTGAGCCGGATAAGGCTAAAACGAATCCAAAAAAAGAAATAAAACGGTTAAAATTCACTCAACGTTCGAGGGTAAAATCTTCCCGCGAAGCCGAAGGCATGTACGAAACGAAGTTTCCCGCGATAAACAGTAAGATTGAATATACGGATATGAAAGGTGAAGTAACCTTGAGCGATTGCATAAAACTTGCAATAACTCATCATCCGGCAATTATGTCTGCATTAAGTAATGCCGAAATTTACAAATCAAAAATCGGTCAGGCATGGTCAAATTATTTCCCGACAATCAGTGCCGGAGTAAGCTATTCTCGTAACGATATGTTTATGACAATGGGCGGTAACTTTGCCAACATGATTGTCCAAAAATACGATATGTACTACGTACCGACGCTTTCTGCCAATATGCTTTTATTTGATTTCGGAAAGACAAAAGCCAATGCCGATTCTGCAAAACGTACCTATGAATCCACAAGATACGATGCCGAAACAAGTATTGAAAACGTTATTTATAACGTGAAAACGGCTTATTATAATATGGTTTTTGCAAAACTTCAAAAGGCTGTTTATGAAGAAACCGTGAAAGATTATGAGCTGCAATTAAAACAGGCAAAAGCGTATTATGACATCGGTAAAAAGGCAAAAATCGACGTAACTTATGCCGAATACAATTTGGGTAATGCAAAACTCAATCTTATTAAAGCAAAAAACACGCTGGAATTGGCGTCGGTGCAGCTTGCCAATGCGGTTGGGATTCCCGAGCTTGAGGAAGTTGTGCTCAAAGACGGATTGAATACAAAAGAGTATAATGTAAATTTTGCGAATTTGATTGAAATAGCGGAATCTTCAAGACCGTCGCTATTAGCGGCAAAAAAGAGAATGGATGCTGCGGAATTGAATGTCAGAAGTGCAAAAAGAGCGTTCACACCTGATATCAGTGCGTTTGGGTCTTATCAGTACGGCGGAAGAAAAATCAACGCCGATTACGGATATGCTGCGGGGCTTCAGCTCGAATATTCCGCGTTTAATCTGATGTTGTTGAAGAAACAGGTTGATGAAGCTAATGCGGCTTACAAAAAGTATGTTGCGGATTATGAACAGGAAAGACAGAATGTTTATCTTGATGTAAAAAGTGCTTATATAAATCTTTTAAATTCGCATGACAGCATTGCGGTTTCAAAACTTGCGCTTCAACAGGCAAAAGAACAACAGTACCAAGCATTCAGACGTTATCAGGTCGGCTTGGGCGATGCAATAGAGTTTAAAGATTCCGAGAACACTTATTTGAACGCTCAGTTGAATTATTACCAAACATTATTGCAATACAATATCAGTGCGGCTGAAATTGAGCGTGTAATCGGTGCGCCGATAAAAGAAACCGATGTGGAATTGTAATTATGGAAATGTTAAGATTTCTTTACAAAAAGTGGTGTTCAATTCCGGATAAGATACGTTTTTTTCTTGTAGGGAGTATAAATGCGGCATTTTCGTATGTTATATTTGCGATTGCGCTCTATTTACTCGGTGATAAACATTATCAGGCATGCGTAATATTGCAGTGGTCATTATCTTCTGTTTTTTCGTATTTTAACCAGAAGTTTTTTGTTTTCTGTACGATGGGAAATTATTTAAAAGAGTATATCAAATGTTGTTCCACATGGGCTGTAAGTTACGTTTTAAACGTAGTTATACTGGAATTTTTGGTTCGATTTATGATAAAAAATGTCTATGTTGCGCAATTCATTTCGATATTGCTGGTGGGGATAGTGACTTATGTTTTGTTTAAATATTTTGCGTTCAAAGTGCCGAATGTGTCGGATGACGAGTAGGCAAAATTGAAAATCAAACGCTCAAAAACGGGATTAAAAACATCAAATAAGAATGTTG
The DNA here is from genome assembly GCA_947626645.1 of Candidatus Gastranaerophilales bacterium. GTDB lineage: Bacteria > Cyanobacteriota > Vampirovibrionia > Gastranaerophilales > Gastranaerophilaceae > Zag111. Next base: position 548 of record CANQSZ010000067.1, on the reverse strand, counting down.
GGTTAAAAAACATAACCCAACATTTTTTATTAATTTATCTATTTTGTATAGCATTTATAAAAGTCTTGATATGAAAGGGGTTTCGCTTTGGCATTTTTTATAACTATTAATATTAATATAACTTGACAAGTTTTTTTATATGATATATTATTGACCCGTAAAATACTTAACAAAATAGATAATTTGTAATATAATCGTTTTGTTAAGAGTTGGAATTAATGGTAGAAAAAGAAAAGGAGAATTTATGAAAAAGAGTAAAATGCTTTTGGCATTGATGCTGGGCACTATTCTTTCCGTGCAAACTGCTATGGCTGCATCTTCATCCACTTCCGGCAATCATATTAATGAAACTAAAACCAATCAATTTGCCGATGGAAATAGTAGCGATAAAGGTATCGGTGGTGCATTCTATACAGGAACAGGATATACCCAAGATGTAACCATTAAAGATAGCACATACGAAAACAACGGTGCTAAATATGACGGTGGTGCTATAGGTATTTACGGTACAGGTAATACCTATAGCACCACCGTCATATTTAGCACCG
>CANQSZ010000066.1 GCA_947626645.1 Candidatus Gastranaerophilales bacterium | reverse complement strand
GGTAGCGCAGCTACCGCAAGCCCGCAGACGCATTGAAAACTGAATATGATAAGTCGTCACAAGGGCCTGTGGCGCAGCGGTAGCGCAGAGGACTCATAATCCTTTGGTCGTGGGTTCGAATCCCTCCGGGCCCAATAAAAAAAAGAGCTTCCACAGCTCTTTTTTTATTGGATAAATGTATTGTATATTCATAGTCCGTTTTGGTCGGAGTGGGTGGAAATATATTGAGAAGACGAACTTACACGACAATACTAACTCATAGCAGGTCGGAAGTCGGTTGAATATATCAAATTCAAAATGGTCAAGAACTCTTTTTCCGCTTAGTGATAAATGTAATTTATTCTTTAAAGTCATCTTATCTTTACTTTACAAGGCAATTTTACCCCTGAGAAATTAAAGAGTAGTTTGAGAATTTTGATATTGTCGGTTTAGTAAAACCGACCTAAAATACTAAAGAGTAATTTGAGTATTTTTTTGTGGTATTTCATTGATTGATATTAAGATTTTCCATTCTTTGCAAATTTGAGATAAGTTGATTAGATGCTTTATACAATGAAGATTCCGCCCAAGTTAGCGGACTATGGGCACCGGGCACAAATTTTATCTGACCGGATCGGATTGTTACTGCCTCGTATGCTTCGGGCAATCTATATGCGGGGCAAGAATATTTATTCGATTTTGTCATATTTTTAGGAGTTATTCTTGCATAACTTCTATTTATATATTCAATTTCACCTTTAATTGCAATGTTTAATAGTTTTTCTGTTTTTTGAGTCATTAAACCTATCTTTTCAATATTGTTCAAAATATTCTTTGCAACAGAACCATAGGCATTTGCTATCTCAGAAACAAGAAACCATTCAGCTTCGTTCTTCTTTTTATTATCAGTCCAAGGATTTTTTAACTCGTGATAATCAAGGTTTAAATACTCATCGCCGTGATATCTTATTGCACCGTTTGGTCTTACGATTGATTTAGTGAGTTTTTTAAGATAGAGTAATTTTTTTGCACTATCTTTTTCAACATTTGGACTGAGGGTTTCAGTTTGAAACATAAAACTTAACGCCACGTCATCATTACGTTCAAGACATTTTTCTTCCCATGGTTTAACTTTTTTTGAGTAATTACCCTTTGCTGTTTCTATGTTCGGTTGTTCGATTATTCTTTGTTCACCTTGTTTCAATAAGTTTTCAAGACCTTTTTTATTTTCAAAAACATCCCCGTGTTTTGAAGCTAATATACGAGTTCTTAATTTTAACAAGTTTTCATTTTCGGTAGGTGCAAATATCAAATCCATAACATCACGCAACCCTTGGTTTATTATAGAAGTATCACTTGTAAGTGAATTTACAAAGGTTTGCTCTTCCCAAGCGCCACAAGAGCGTGCTTTTGGATAGTTTATTGCTTGTAAATATTTCGTACAATTAGCTATTGATGTCACTACGGTATCAGGAACTTCTTTTACAGTTTTGTAACCGTAACTGCCACCATTAAATCCCGTTTTGATGAGGTCTGAAGTTGTTTGCAAATAATTGCCGATTGATTCCAGTCTTGTTTTTGCAAACCATTTGTGTGGCTTTTGTGTTTGCGGAACAAAACAATGACCTATACCGCTTGTTTCTTGAGGCCAAAATCCGTTGTGTTTATACTTATTCGGGTTAGCAATTATCTTATCAAAGTCTGCTTGTTGACCTTCATATAGATCTGCAAGTTTATTCAAAACTTTAGTGCAATTTTGAGGAGCATTTTCCTTTAGCAATTCCATATTATGACAAGAATCAGTTATCCATATCATGTCAGACATCAATTCGTTTTCTTTTCTATTAATCAAAGAAGTTTTTACAAAGCCGGTACTATCTTCCATAATATAATCAAAGGTACCTTTTGATTTTGCAAATTCAAACAGGGATTTAAACTCAGCAGAACTGTATTGAGGTTTAAGTCTTTTGGCGATTTCTTTATTATGAACAGGAATTTTATATGTTCCAAAATCTTTTTTTAGCGGATTATACCTTGCAAAATCCATATACGCTAAATAAGTTTTTATATGTTTTGGCTTTTTTAATCCGTTTGGAAATCTTGCCTCAAACATTATGTTTTGTTTATCTGTGCAAAAATTATTTTTATAAATATATGAACATTTAATATTTGTATTTGTAATAGCAGAGATTTTCATGTACACACCCACTACAATATATTAAAGCAGAAAAAATTTTTTTTTGCTGTTTCAGTGATTAATACTCAAATTCTCAGCCCAAAATCGTCAACCTACTGTCGTTTTACAATGAATTTTAACTTTCGGTTTTGGGCTTTAATTTTGTAACATCTACAATGTCCATCTTCCGCCGAATTGCAGTCCGACACCGTTTCTGCCGCCGTTTGTTACGTAAACCTGTCCGTATCCGATAAATCTTTCACCGTAAAGTTTTCTTATACCTACACCATATTTAAAGAACGGTTTTACGCTTAATTCGGGCAGTGTGGCATCGCTTGCCCTGAAATCCGTTTTATCCAAGAAATTCCAGACTATACTCAAGCCTGCATAAGGCTGCCAGCCGTCTTTTCCATTACCTATGAATTTCAATCCCGGTTCAATGTGCATTGCATTTAACGGATCAGAACTTACTTTGATGCCGCCTGATGTTGTGTAATCTCCGGCGCTGATAAACGAATAAGACATTGTCCAACTTGGCTGGATAATAAACTTACCGTCGGCAAATTCAAAATTATATCCCGTTTTGGACGCGATACCTGTTCTTAACAGTGCAAATGAATCATCTCCGTAATTTGAAGAAAAATCTGCGGCATTAGCACCAACGTTCGCCGTTAAGCCCGTAAAGAAATTATTTTTATATAAAGTTCCCGTTAAGCCGATGGTTCCGCCGTTTTGGTAGATACTTACACCGTTATAAGCCTGATGAGAACCGTTATAACCGACATAAGCACCCCACATGCCTTCCCAGCCGTTACGAAGCTCAAACAATTCGGAATCACCGCCCAAATATGTTCCCCAAGCTACGTTAGATACTCTCGGTCCGCCTTTTAATCCTACATTTTCAAATGTTGCATAAGGTCTTGCCCACACTGAAGTATTATCATACTGTGCCGCGGATTTATCATATTCAATTTTCGCGTTCTTTTCTTCCAATGCGTATTTATTCCGATTTTTCATCGACATGCGCATGCTCTTTGGCATAATCATATACATATCCATATTGCGGAATGCTTCATCATAACTGTCTAATTGGGTTAAATATCCGCCCAGTTGTGCCGCAACGGATGATACCATAACCGCAGGGTTAAAGTCGTTGAAGGAATTACCCGTCGGAGTGTATGATATTCCGTTTGGTCCGCTTTGAACATTTACATATCGCAAAGACGTTAATGTTTTATACGATTTTTCCGGCAAATCCAAAGTAACTTCATCACCTAATCCCAAAGACTCTTTGATATCGGCAGATGTAATTGCTCCGGTGCTTACTTTTGTATCGGGGATAAAGTTAAAATCTTCCACCTTAACCGTACCGCTTTGAAGTCCTTCTGCGGCACTGAATTTATCCGTGATTTTATTAGCCGAACTTAAATCAAATTTAAGTTTTGAATTATCGCCGATAAAAACTTTTTCACTGTAATCATTAATTCTGCCGTCTTGAGAATCCAATGTCGCACCGGTAACATTAACCGTAGTGGTTCCGGTTAAAGAACTTCCTTGAGCCAAATGCAAAGTACCTTTTGTAACCGCCATTTTAGCATTTTTAATTTCGCTATTGAAAGTAACCGTTCCTTCACCGTCTAAGTTGGCATCATAAGTTTCAGCACCCGAAATTCCGCTCGCGAGTGTGATATTTCGGTCTTTTTCGGCTGTAATATTTAAAGAGCCGACTTTATCGGCGGATGATTTATCCATATAAATATCGGCACCGTCTTTTGCGGAGTTTCCTGCAAAAACGACGTCTTTTTCGCTTGCATTAACGGTAACATCGCCGTTAGCCCAGATAGCACCGCCTTTATCGCCTGCTTTGTTATTAACAAAATTTGTATCGGTAACCGTAACGGCTTTATAAGCAGCTATCGCACCGCCTGTTTGTGCGGTATTGTTTTCAAACGTTGAACCTTTAACGACCAAATCTGACGCCGATGATGAGCCATACCAAATCGCACCGCCCTGTCCGTTATAAGAGGAAGCCTCTTTGGTCTTTGTCAATGCCGCATAGTTACTGTTAAAATATGAATTTATAATCTCTGCTGCCGCATTTGCGCCCGATGATGCTATCGCACCGCCATAACCTGCGCCGTTATTTGTAAATTGAGAATTTTCGATTTTTAAATTGGGAGTTTCACTCTTTTCATTCGAATTGGTACTGTAAATCGCGCCGCCGCCATCCAAAGCAGTGTTATTTTCAAATAAAGTATCTAATATATTTACAAACGATTGGTTATAAACGGCTCCGCCGTAATTGGCATTAGAATCTGATTTTGCACTGTTTCCGATAAATTCTGAATTTTTAACCGTTAATTTGCTGTCTTGAGCACCCTCGTATGTATTGTAGATATCATTATATAAAGCACCGCCATAAGACGCAGTGTTGTTTTTGAATGTGGCTTTTTGGATTGTATTTTCTTTAGTACCGGCATTATATAAAGCACCGCCGTAAGAAGCACTGTTGGAATCAAACGTGGCATTGTCGCCTAAAGTTAAGCTGCCGCCCGAATTAAATACGGCACCGCCAAACAAAGATGAAGTGTTGCTTTTAAACACTGCGTTACTACCCAAAACTAAATCAGCTTGGTTATAAACAGCACCGCCGTAATCCGAAAAATTATTTTCAAATAAAGCGTTATCACCAACGGTTGTATGATATGCCGCATTGTATAATGCTCCGCCATAACCGTATATTTCGGAAGAATTGTGCAGGGTTTTATTATTTCTAAATATTGCATTGCTACCTATGGTAAAGGAATTGTATTTTTCTTCAGTATATGCACCTTCACTAACTGCAATAGCACCCCCAAAAACAAAACCGGGGTTATACTCATCTTCCTTACCAAAGCCGGCTTGGTTGCCTTCAAATAAAGCATTATCGCCGATTGTAAAGTTTGATGCTTTAGTATCACTATCTATGGTATAAACATTTATAGCACCGCCGCTTCGCCCTGCTTGATTGTTTTTAAAAGTAACATTTTCACCTATTGTTACATCATTATGTTTATATAGACCGATTCCGCCGCCTTCTGCTGCTTTGTTACCTTCAAAAGTAACACCGTTACCAATGTGAACTTGGCTATCTCCGTCCCCGTGAGAAGAAATAGCTCCGCCTTTTTGCGTTCCGGACTCTTCTTCTGCATTGAAAGCATTGTTATTTTTGAAAGTTACATTATCACCTATATTTAAAGTGCCGTTAACATTTACGATAGCACCACCGTCATATCTTGTAGTAGAATTGTTTTCAAACTTGGAGCCTGATTGAACGGTTAATTCGCCAAGGTTATTAATTGCCGCACCTGTTTGAGCGGTATTGCCGGTAAATGTGCCTTGCACAGTCATTTTACCGGATTCACTATTATATATAGCACCGCCATATCTTGCGTGATTTTCGGTAAATGTCGAATTTGTAATCGTTGCTTCGCTGTTATTATATACGGCTCCTCCATGACCTTCTTCTTGCCAAACCTGGTCACCTTTACCTGCTTTATTTTTTGTAAAAGAAGACCCGTCAACCGTCAAAGTTCCGTTATTATATATAGCTCCGCCGCCACCTTTGTTATATGATTCGTTTCTTTCTGCCTTATTCCCTTCAAATGTAGAGCCTTGCACGTTTACGGTACCGGCATTATATATGGCACCGCCCGAACTTGTTGCGGTATTATTTTGAAAATTAGCATCGGTGACATTGCTTGTATGAGTTGATTGAGTTTCTAAAACACCACCGTCAGAATTTTGTTGATAATTTGTATATGATCCGCCTGTTATATCTTCGTTAAGTTTATGTGTCTCGGCGGCTTTCATTTCTTGTAAAGAGAGGGCAAAACAAATAAATAGAGCCGTTAAAAGAACTTTTCTTTTTTTCATTTACTTTTTCTCCTATAAAATACTTTCTTAATTCTTGGTTAAATCTTATTATCAAATATCTTGAAAGTCAATAACCGCAATTAAATCGAGGTGTTTTGTATATAATAATTATATAAAACATAAAAATTTAGACAATACACGATTAGCAGGATTTTTTAAAAAAGCTGTATTGTTGCGTTATTATAACGAGTCACTGACTTTTTGTTTTTGTAATCGTATAGTATCTTTCAAACGTTTAATCAAGATATTTCGTACTATTTCTTTTTCGGACATTCCGTTATATTCTTCTTTTAAGGCTGAATTAAGCATATCGTCAGCTTTTTTAAGTACACGATTCATAAATTCGTCAAACGGTTCAAGATAATATTTTTTACGACGAACATCAAATAAAGGTTCGTTTGGGTCACTTGTAGATTGATCAACTGTATCAAGACGAGCATTTTTGCCGTTATTATGGTAGGACAAATATGCTTTTAAAGGTCCATACGTGGATTTATCCATCAAAATATTTACGGGGTGTTTTTCGTGTTGTTCTACGGTTTTTATAAATTCGTCTATTTCATCATTTGACAGTCCGTAGTTTTCTTCAAGCATAACGGTAAATCTCGGTGAAATATCAATTCTGCCGAACGATGGCGAAGTTTTTGATATTTGTGGTCTAAATTCTGTTTTCATTTTTTACTCCTTCTTTTTTTATGTTTAAAGTTCGTAAACAATTTTTTTTAACAATCAAAAATTATATTTTTACATTTTTTTACAAATAGCAAAATTTTGACCATAACTTTAGGTTACAAGTTGACAATGAAGTGTTCAGTAAATATACTGGAACAATAAGCAGGGAAACTCCGTTTAAATCGGGACTATGCCGTAGCTGTGAAAGTCAGAATGCCTGTTTATAATTATGTATTACTTGCGAGCACAAGGCGGGATTTATGAAAAAGTTTTTATTATTTTTTGGATTTATGGTCGCATTTGCCACCATAAATTGCGCTGAAGCAATGGAAGAAGTTTATCTTGAGTTACCCGAGGAGAAACTTACCGTTAATAATCAAGAAGATGCAAAGCCTGTATTATTATTCGGTAATGTTAAAGAAAAAGAAATATATTCTTACTCCAATTACACCGAACCTCTTACAAGCGTAGGCGCAAGCACTGATGTTATCACCCGTAAGGATATAGAAACCCAAGGAACACCATCATTATCGGAATTATTAAGCCAGCAGGGCAGTTTATTTATCCAAAATTCAAACGGCTCGGCGGGGTCGCCAACATCGGTACGCTTAAGAGGCACGGACAGAGTAAGAATGACGATTGACGGAATACGTGCGGACAGACCTTCAATGACTTCCGCGGGAATTGAACCTCAATTTATTATGGCAGATGATTTGGAAAGAATTGAAGTTATAAGAGGTGCAATAGGTAACGTAGGCGGTACAAATGCCTCCGGCGGCTTGATTGCCTTGCAGACAAGAAGGGGGAAAGGTCCGTTTTCTTTTGAACTTGGCTCGGAAATGGGTAATCTTAGCACTTTCAAAGAACGTGTTGCCATTATGGGCGGTGATGTAAAGAAAGATTATTATTTAAGTTTAACTTGGTTCAAAACTGACGGAGGTATGAGAACATCCGATTTAGGAAGAATTTATAATGATGATTATAATAATCTGAGTTTGGTTTCTAACACAGGCATGAGATTGTTTGACAACAAAGCTGATTTAAGAAACATTTTCAGATTTTCCCGAGCAAGAAAAAATATCGGTATCGGCTATCACAACGCCGGTGATTACTCCAGCTATCAATCGCCCGATAATTACGGTCTGAACTATGACATTATGAACGTGGTTTCTTATGAACATAACCCCAATGAAAAATATAACTACAATGCCAAATTCGGAATTTATCATAATGAGTCGGACAATTATATACTTCCTGACGGGATAAATTATGACCCGCTATATCAATCCATATCCAAAATAAGTTCTACAAGATTGAATTTTATCACTCAGCACAACTACAAAATATTTGATTGGAATACCTTATCCGCAGGATATAATTTGGAAACGGAATTTATAAACGGCACATCTCATGATGTTTCTACAAGTTGGATGGGCGGTGCTCAAATATTAGACGGAAAGTATTCGGGACATACAATTCAAAACGATTTATTTTTGAACGACTCTATTAACATAAAAGATAAATTATTTATAAGAGGCGGAGCAAGATTAATAAATAACTCCGATTTCGGAACTTATGTAACCCCGAACGCATCTGCGGCATTGGTTTTACCGACATTCAAAATAAAAAACGCAAAAACTAAATTTAGAGGTTCTTGGGGACAGAGCGTAAACAATCCGACTCTGTATCAAAGGTTTGCTACGGCTGATTTCGGGTGGTTAAAAACGGTTGCTAATCCGAATTTAAATGCCGAAAAAATGACCGATTGGGATGCGGGAATTACTCAATCATTTTTTAACGAAAAACTTTCATTGGATTTTGGATACTTTAATAACAAGTATAAAGACTATTTGAGCTATCAATATAATGACGATTTTACAATCGGTCAATATCAAAATATAGATTCGGCAAGAATACAAGGTTACGAGGGGAAAATCACATTTGAACCAACCCCATGGATAAAAGCCATAGTAAGCTATACATATACAAACTCGCAAGATTTAACCACACATAATGATTTACCGGGATGCCCGAGAAATTCCATTAAAAGCACTATTTATTGGACACCTTGCAGCAGGTTTAATATGTTTGCAACGGTTGAATCAGCCTCCGGAAGAACTATGTCAAGCGCATCTCCAAAGCCGAAAACCGATTCTTTTGTTGATGTAAGGTTAGGTGCTAATATTAAACTGTTTAAAATTAAAGGTGCCGAAGTATATTTGAAAGGGTTTATTTATAACCTGCTTAATCAGGATATTTCAATGT
>CANQSZ010000065.1 GCA_947626645.1 Candidatus Gastranaerophilales bacterium | reverse complement strand
CACCCCCGACGGTTTGGAAAATGTATTAAAATCGGCAAGAGAAATCACCCCCGAAGGCGGAAAGTTGATATGCTTATTCGGCTGCGGCGGAGACAGAGATGCCACAAAACGTCCCAAAATGGGTGCTATCGCACAAAACCTTGCCGATAGAATTGTTATTACAAGCGACAATCCGCGCTCAGAAGATCCGCAGCAAATTATTACAGACATCATTGCCGGTTTAAAATCGGTTAATCCCGACATTGTTACGGTCGAACCCGACAGAAAAGAAGCGATTGCACTTTTAAAATCCATAGCCGATAATAACGATGTCGTTGTTGTTGCGGGCAAAGGTCATGAAGATTATCAAATTTTGAAAGATAAAACAATACATTTTGATGACAGAGAAGAAGCAAGAAAAGTTTTTGCGGGAAGTGTTATATAAGATGAAAACAAAATTATTGATTGAACAACATTTTCATGGTTGCTACGGAGTTGATTTCAACACCGCTTCCGTTCGGGATGTTTTGTATCTTGCAAAAAATATCATAAAAGAAGGTATCGGAGTAATTTTTCCTACACTTGTTACAGACAGTGTCGAAAATATAAAACGGCAAATTGGTGTTATTAAACAGGCATCAACTGTGCAAACTTCCGATATGGCACGTATTGCGGGTGTTCATCTTGAAGGGATTTTTCTTAATCCCGAAAAAAAAGGTATCCATAATTCCGATTATTTTTTAAAGCCGACTTTGGATAATTTCAGGCTTATTGACGATGATTTTATAAAGATTGTAACGTTAGCACCCGAGTTGGCAGATGTTGAGTTGATAGATTATCTGCGTTCTAAAGGTGTGAAAGTTCAAGCAGGACACTGTACAGGTTCTGATTTATCTGGTTGTGACGGGGTAACACACACATTTAATGCGATGGCGGGAGTTACTCATAAAGCACCATCGACCGCTATGTCCGCTTTAATTTGTGATAATCTTTACACAGAAATTATAGCTGACGGTGTTCATGTTTGTGATGATGCGGTTAAACTGTTGTTTAAGGCAAAACCTATGAATAAAATTTTATTGGTTTCCGATTGTTTACCTTGCACGCACAGTGATATCAAGAAGTTTAATTTTGCGGGGGAAGAAGTCTTTTTTGACGGAGTTAAGGCGGTATCAAAAGAGGGAACTCTTGCAGGCAGCACAAAACTTCTGCCGGATATTATTAAAATTCTTTCTCAAAAGAATCTGTTTAATAAACAACTCATCTCAAATTCTTACGATTACCATAATATCGATGTTGATGGCGAAATTGAATGGGATGATGAGTTTAATATAATAAGCGTGAAACATTAAATCGGGAGTAAAAATGACGGTTGATTTGCCATTTACAATGGAATTTGTGGTTTATTTAACAAACAAGTGCAATCTTCGTTGTGCAATGTGTACCCAATACGGTGATAATTATAAAGAGAACGCAAAACAAGATATGCCGCTTGAGGATTGGAAAAAGTTTTTTGATTCGATTTCCGATACAAACCCCAAGCCCAAAATCATTCTCATTGGCGGCGAACCGCTTTTGTATAAAGATTTTGATGCTTTAGTCGAATATTTATCCGAGTTAAAATTCAATATTCATCTTGTTACAAACGGCGTGTTTCTTGATAAACACATAGATATAATCCGTAAAACCGATATGAATATCACAATCAGTATCGACGGATTGGAAAAAACTCACGATAAAATACGTTCCGTTTCCGGAACTTTTAATAAGGTAATTGAAAATATACGGCTAATAAACCGCTTAAAATCAGAAGGGACAAATATTTCACTTTTTGTAAATTACGTTGTACTGCCTGATAATATTGATGAAATGCGCGATTTTGCAAAATTTATCCAAACACAAGGTATTAATCAGATAGTATTCCAGCATTTGCAATCATTTCCCGAAGAATTTAATGATTTATCCGAAAAAGAATGGTCAACACGTCTGGGGTTCAGTTTTTCCAACGGTTTTGTTCCTCCTAAATCGTACAGTTTTAATGATGAATTTATCGAAAAATTATACAAAACACTTGAAGAATTATCCGATGTTCTTGAAATTGAAGGGTTTATTTTCCCATATTTAACTAAAGAAGAAGCCTATAAATACTATTTTAATAAAGATTTAAAAACAATCCGCCCCTATTTAAGGTGTGCCGTTCCATGGTTAACCGCATTTATATCTCCTCAAGGCGACGTCTCAAATTGTATAGAATGCACGCTCGGAAATATTAAAGATAACGACTTCTGGGACTTGTGGAACAGCGATAAAGCAAATAAATTTCGCTCGGATTTATGCCAAAACGGAAACTATACCTTTTGTGCAAAATGCTGCAACTTCTATAAAAATAACTTTTTATACGCAAAAGATGCAAAGTTAACCCTAAACGGCAAACAAATAAGACTGCCTGCGGAATTGAATTATTTAAAACCCGCACCTGACGGAGTTTTCATAATCGATGAAGAAAAAAGCAAACTCAGCGATACAACTTTTTGCTATCCCACCGAAATTTATTCAAATGAAATGCTTAAACAAATTCTTAAAAAATACAAAATTGCAGGGAAGTTTTCCGATTTGGTTTAGTTTTTTGTAAATTTATGTAACAATTTTTTAGATAGAACTTTATATATACCATAGGATATATTATAATATAACCACTAGGGATTAGTGTGTCCTACTGTGTGTATAAATGGCATAAAAGTTCAGCATTAGCCGTATTTGAACGTAATTTTAAAGGAGTTAAACATGAAAATTTCAAGAATTGGGGAAACGCAAAACATCAATAAACGGGTACAACGCGTTAAGATTGACACTACGGGTTTTGGAATATCCGAAAATAAAGATAGCGAAATGTCCGTTACAAATTCAAAAGCCAGCGAAGCGGTGAAAAATAATTTTCTTTCTAATGTTTCTTTTAAAGGACATACGGAGTATTTGACAAGCGAAGACGTGAAGTTTTACAGTACAGCCGGTCTTATTGTTTATAAAATATCCAACCCGAAAGAACCTATAACGTTTGACAGCCATAATGCCTATGATTTCCGATTTCCCGAAACAGCAATATCAACATCGGTTTCATATTACCCCAATTCAAGTATTGAAGGTGTTATAGATAAGCATTATGATGTGAAATTTAATAAATACAAAACCGACAGGGTGTATTTTGCAGACCCCGAGGAATATATAACGGATTCATTAATCAGAGATCACGATTATATAGTATATGATAACAGACCGCACTATCCCTCATTAGACCAATTAAAAGCCAACTATTACCGCAATGACGGGTATAACAGTGAAAACTTCGGAAGCCATTTTAACACGTTAAGAGAATATTACGAACGACTTGAACTGGCTGATTTAAAAGAATATTACAAGTTAAGAAAAATCCAAACAAGCGAATACATTGACAATTCCGAAAAGATAAATTATTATCAAAACAGACTGCGTGATTCAAGGCATCAGCAAGATTTGGCACTGCAAGCGTATTATATCTTTGAAGAATCCGCACCGCTTTTTATGCAAAGAGACGAACTTTGCCGAAAAATAAATTATTACAATGATGAGCTTGAATACACCCCAAAAGCTATTCAAGAGCAAAAAGAAAAACTTGCACAAAAAGAAGCTGAGCTTGAAAAAGTAAATAATTACCTTGATAAGCAAACGGAATTTATAAAATTCCAAGAGGAAAATCTTGCTTCCACGCCGCTGATATCTAAAAATTATTCGGAAAACGAGTCTGAATTTATGGATAGAGCAAAGCGAAATTTACACAAACAACTGAAACCAATCTATCAGCAGATTTTATCCTACGAGCGAACAAAATCAAGATTGGAAGAAGATATAAACGAAATTCGCGGTCGAATATTACCCGAGATGATTAACCATTTGGAAGGGATTAAAAACGATTTGCCCAACGCTCTAAATCAAAGAGATGAACTTCTGCGTATTTTAGCGGAAAATTTCAAAAAAATGGAAAATTTCTACTATAATAATATACAGGAATGGCAAATTTAGAATTAAAAAAATTCATCAAATTAACACCGAAAGACAGTTTAGACCTTGATTTTAAACTGTCAGCGGATTATGTTATTGATTTAATCGGGCATGAAAATTGGCAAAAAGCGCTTGAATTTAAAATCAAATCTCCGTTATCAAACAAAAAAACAACAGATTGGATAAAAAGTTCAAAAATTGTCGGAATTAACCCGCGAATAACGCGAACGTACTGGGGGATTGTCAAATATGCGCTGACGTTTCCCGAAAACGCAATACATATTATGCCGCTTTTTGACACCGGCGACGGGAGTATTTATGTGCAAAATTCGTGGAAATTAAACAAAGAATTTTACGATTATGATTTGGAATCATTGGGGTTTGACAGTTGTGAAAAGCAGTTAAAATTTGTTATCAACGTACTTCATGCCATGGGTAAGGCAGTCGGGTTTGATGCGTTGGCTCATACCGACAATTTTTCGGAAATCGTTATCTTAAATCCGACATTATTTGAATGGTTTAAACTCACACCCGATAAAAAATCTCAAGTGATTGATGTTGATACACAAGTTTTGGGGCATGATGTCGAAAATCTGCTAACAGAAAAATTAAACCTCCCACAAAACACATTTTCTTTGTCGGAAGATGAAAGATATAAGCTGATATTTCCCGATTCAAACAATTTGTACAACAGGCGGCTTGAAATAAGAAAGATAATAAGAGACAACGGTTATGAACCTGCTCCGGTGGTTGAACATTCACCTATGCGCCCGATAAAATTTGCCGGTATCAAGCATAGCGACGGCGAAGATTGGGCGGTTTATAAAATTGATGATATTTCAACAATCGCAAAAATTTTCGGGGCAATTACCCCATACAAATTTTATATGATAAAAAACGGATATCCTGTGAAAAATACCTTTGACAAAAAAGTCGTCGATTATTTTATAAATAAAATATATGATTTTCAAAACGAGTACGATTTCGATTTCCTGAGAGCCGATATGGCACATAATCAAGTCGCACATTCACATAACGAAGAAAAAGACCAAGTTTGTGAAGAAGTTTGGAAAATTTTAAAAGAAAAGATTAATACGTCAAAACCTTATTTTGCGACGTTTGCCGAGGCGTTTTGGGGTGATTATTATATTAACGGCATTCAAGATATGAATAACAAAGATTTTGACGTTGTTCTCGGAAATTTAAACTTTGAGTTTTTGAATAATACTTTCATAAGAAAACTCAATTATTACATCAATGAAATAACGAAAAAATGTTCTGCCTCGCCTTGTATTGCAATATACACAAACGATATGGATTTGCCGGAGCATAAAGACATTTTTAAATCTCAAGAGGCTAACGAATGCCGCTATTTTATCGGTTTATTTATGAATTTTCCATCGTATATGGGAATCGGCTATGAAACAAAAAACCTTTCCCCCGAATTAGAGTGCGAGTATTCGAATTATTATGTTAAAAACCAAGCTAAGCCTTACAAATTCGGCGAAAATTTAACGACTTTTAATCAGATTTTTCGTATGCGTGAACTGTATGCCAAATATTATGATTTTATTCAAAACGGTTTTGATTTTATTGAACAAATAAATTCCAAAATACTTTGTTGGAAATATTCTTATAATAACAAAATTCTGCTTTTTGCCGTAAATCTTGACGAAAATCAAACAACGGTTAGAACATATATATCAAAATGGAATAAAGCAAAACTTGTTTATACAAATTCCGCATACTTAAGCCTTGCACAAGCTATTGAAAACGATGAATCAGAAGATTTTCGCATAGAAGAACTTTATCTCGGGGAGTGTGTTATTTATGAAATCGAATGAACACATAATTAACCACATTGTATGGTCGAAAAACGACACAACGGAAGAAATATTTTCTAATATTTACAACAAAAACCTTTGGCAAAGCGAAAATTCAAAATCCGGAAAAGGCTCTGAAATCAGCGGAACAAAAACACTTATTAAGGATTTAAAATCATTGTTTAAAAAATACAATATCCGCACAATAGTTGATGCGCCATGCGGCGATTTTAACTGGTTCAGATACGTAGTATCGGAAATTGATGAGTATTACGGAATAGATATTGTTGAAAAACTTATAAATAATAATAAAATTTATGAAACCGACAAAATCCGTTTTGCAAAAGGTGATATAACAAATTGCGATATACCCGAAGCGGATTTGATACTTTGTCGCGATTGCTTTATACACTTGAATTTTGAACAAATCAAAACCGCATTGAATAATTTTAAAAAGAGCAATTGCAAATATATCCTCACAACAAGCTACGATATTAAAGAAAATGTTGATGTTATAACGGGTCAATTCAGGAAGATTAATTTGACCGTCTCGCCGTTTAATTTCCCAAAACCTGTTCAAATCCTGTTTGATGACGTTGAAAACGGCAAATATTTATGCCTTTGGAGGTTATACGATTTATGACAGAATTACCGTTTAGGCTTGAAATCGATTTTATTTGCGATGACTCTAATCCGGTTGATGAGGATTTACTCATTAATTTGCGTGCTCAATTGTCTGAAATTTCCCCTCAACCTTTGGTTAATTATTATTTTAAAACTTATGAACAGTTTAAACGAATATCTTTTTATGATGAGCTTATTAACCCGCAATCCAAGGTAAATATTTATTATCACAAGGATTTACCCGCCGATATTAAAGGGGTTAACATAATTATACCCTCAGATACCGAAAATTTGTCCGATGTTGTTATTAAACTGACCAAAAGTGGGGACAACAACCGTATTATAAACCTTTGTGAAGATAATTTTAACGCGGATTTATTTTTGGATAATCTTAATAAAATAAAGTCCGAAAGGTGTGAGAATGTTTTTATGCAGCCATATTTAACCCAAAACGAGATAAAAAATTTTACAAAAAAAATCTTAAGAGAATTTTTAAGCTGCGCTTCTGCGTGGTTAAATCCGATTATACATTCCAACGGTGATATTTATTGCTGCAAATTCAATCGCTGCGGGAATTTAAAACAAAATTCGCTTTTAACTGTTTGGAATAACGAAATATGTAACGACTTCAGACAAAAAATAATTCAAGACAAACACTGCAAAAATTGTATCAGGTGTAACAAAAAATTTAATGATAATTTTTTAATCGTCGATGATGCGCGATTAGAGTATAAGGGAAACATTTATGAATTTGAGTCGGTTATAAATTACGTTAAATCCTGTCCTAAACTTGCCGCTTTGTCCGCTGTAAATAACGATGATAATTTTATCACGCATCTTATTGAAATATATAATGATGAAGATTTGGCAAGGTTAAACAAGACGGAAAATATTCTTTTGGTTATTGAATAAGTTTTATTATTATTTACAAAAATTAACGCAAATTTAGCCGCTTTGATGATAAAATTTTTTTATGGAGAAAGAGTTACAAAAAATAATCAAAGACAGTGAATTAAGACATATAGCAATAATTATGGACGGCAATCGGCGTTGGGCAAAGTCAAAAAATTTACCGACGGCTTTAGGACATAAAAAAGGTGTTGAAGCTCTCAAAAACACCCTTCGCGCCTGTAATGATTTTGGGGTTAAATACCTTACCGTTTATGCGTTTTCAACCGAAAACTGGAACAGAAAACAGGAAGAAGTTGATTTTTTGATGGATTTGGTTGCGGTTACATTGAGTAATGAACTTGGGGAAATGCACAAAGAAAACGTAAAAATTAATTTTATCGGCGAATTGTCAAGGTTTACCCCAAAATTAAGGAAAATTCTTGATAATGCTGTTCAAACAACAAAAAATAATACCGGCGTAAATCTTCAAATCGCTTTGAATTACGGTTCAAGAGACGAAATTGTGCATGCCGTTAAAAACATAATTTCAAAGAGCATAAAACAGGAAGATATAACGGAAGAATTGATATCCGAAAACTTATATACAAAAGACCTTCCCGACCCTGATATTTTAATCAGAACAGGCGGCGAGCAGCGTATATCAAATTATCTTTTGTGGCAGATTGCTTATTCGGAATTGATAATCATAAACGAGTTTTGGCCTGAATTTAACAAACAACTCTTAGCAAGATGTATAACGGAATTTGGCAAAAGGCAAAGGCGATATGGAAAATAACAAGATAAAAATTGTATTTGCAACAGGTAATCCGCATAAATTATTTGAAATAAACGAAATATCAAAAGGCTCGGGGATTGAATTTGTACTGCCGCCTGCGGGGTTTAATCCCGTTGAAACCGGAACTACATTTGAACAAAATTCGTATATAAAAGCATTTGAAGCGGCAAAATTATCCGGAAACATTGCGCTTGCCGATGATTCGGGGTTATGTGTCGAAGCATTAAACGGTGAACCCGGGATACATTCCGCACGTTACGATGATACTCCGCAAAAAAGGATAGATAAATTACTCGCTAATCTTGCCCCATTCGGTAATAGAAAGGCGAAATTTGTTTGTGCTATGACTCTTGTTGACAGTAATGGTAAAACTATCAACAAAGAGACAGGAGAGTGTTATGGTGAAATCGCAAATGTTCAGTCTGGTCATCATGGATTCGGATATGACCCGATATTTATTGTCGAAGGAACAAAAACCACAATGGCAGAAATGTCGGAAGAAGAAAAAAACAAAATCTCTCACAGAAGCATCGCGTTGAACAAAATGATTACTTTCATTAAAAATAATCTTATGTAATAATTATTTTAGGGGTAAAAGTGAAAAAAAATATCATAATAATTGCATCGGTCATTATTTTGGCTATCTTGATAAGATTAGCCGTATCATATTCGGGTACGTACTTTAGAAACAAAGCACGCACAAATTATCAGCCGCCAAATGTTACTGTACAAGCCATAAAAGAAAAAGACGTTGTTAAAAGTTATGATTCACCCGCAAGAGTTGTTTCAAAGTATCAAGTAAGCATTTTAGCAAGAATTTCGGGGTATTTATTAAAAAGCTATTTTAAAGAAGGCGACTATGTAAAAGCGGGCGATGTACTGTTTTTAATCGAACCCACCGAATATGAAAATGCCAAAAGTGTAGCCGGTGCAAATATTCAAAATATAAAAGCACAACTTGAATATGCCAACAAGCA
>CANQSZ010000064.1 GCA_947626645.1 Candidatus Gastranaerophilales bacterium | reverse complement strand
TAGGTGCAACCTCGCCGGATGTGGTATTGCCTGTTGCGGTTAATTTCCTTGCCGCATCGGGACAAAAAGCCTCTACGGTTGAAGTGATTGAAATACCGTTAGCGGGCGACAAGGTTATCCAATTAACTCCGTCAAAAGCGACAATAATTGCGGCAATTTTGTTGGGAATTGTTATGATACCTGTCGGAGCTGCGAATGTAATTACACAAAACATCAGCAACAAAAAGCAGGAAGAAAGTGCAAATCTTGACACGCAGATTACGGCAATTGACGAGCAGCTTAAACAATATGAAGATAAAGAGGGAAAAGTTGTATTTGACCCGATTGCGGAAATAGAAAAAGTTTTGAAAAATAACAGAACAAAAATCATGGCATATACCGCGTTAGGCGAATCCATACCAAAAGATTTATACCTTACATATTTTATGACCGGAGATGAAGGTATAGTTGATATTCAAGGATGTTCCAACACGGTGGAAGATGTATATGTATTTTTCAAAAATATAAAAGATTCAATGCCCGAATCCAAATTACGTTTAAGCAAATTGGATTTAAAATCGGGTTCATTGGATGTAATTATAAACAGTACGGTTTCGACTGTAGATTCGGCACCTTATGTATTTGAAATAACAAATATGTCCGATACGCAATTGAAATCATTTATGAGCAAATTGACGGGAACGGAAAAGAAGAAAAAAGACGGCGATTCACAAGTGCCTCCTTCCACACCCGAAGCTCAACCGGCAGAAACAAACTAATAGGATTAAAGGATAAAACGTATGAATACTGCAAAAATTAAACCATTTTTAATATCAATATTGTTACTGTTGTTGGCAATCGGCGGAATATGTTATTTCGGACCTCAAATTGTAAGCAACGTACAAACCTACATTGCAACAAAAGACGAAATTAAAACAAAGACCGAAACTTTGCAGAAAAAACAAGCAAAACTTGACGAATACAAACGCAAAGAGGCTGAACAAAAGGCAAAAGAAGAAGAAATGTCAAAGACACAAAAGCCTTTCTTTAAGCCGATAGAAACCGGAATGGACACAGAGGCGGTTATTGCGGGCGAATTTGCCGAAATATTGCAGCTTATCAGAGCAAATCAAATCAAAGTAAGAGCCATAAAATATGATTATGACCCTTCTGATGACAACTTTGTTCAAGGCGCAAAAGAAAAATACAACGTTGCGCGCTTGAATATGGAAATGATTGCCAATTACTCAAATTACGACAATTTCCTTAAAGAAATGTATAAACACCAACATTTCCTCGACTTGCAATCGGTTGAAATCGTTCCTTATAAAAAGAACAAAAGAGTTTTGTTAATCAATTTCAAGTTAAAATTGTACGCACAAAAGTAGTTATTGAAACTTAGAAAAATCGATACCCGAAATCGGATTATCAGACTTAATACAGGTATTACAGAAGCTCGTTTCAAGCGGGCTTCTTTTGGTATAATCTTTAAAAGAGCTTCCGCATCTGCCTCTGTAGTCGTTAGCAAGAAACGGGCAGGTATAAACACCGCCGGAGCAAAGTATTCTGCCGTTTTCACAGTCCAAATGTTTCCACTCGGAAGATATTTCGCCTTCAAATCGGTAATTTTTGTCATGCCAAGGCACAATTTGCAGGTTTGTTGAATCCAAATCGAAATTATTTTTTTTGAATACGGCAATAAAACCTTCACAGAGCTGTTCGACGGGTTCTTTTGTAAAATTTGTTACGGCAATTATGGGGTTAAAATCGTATTTTAAAAGATGTTTAACCGCAAAAATTGCATGCCTGAAAGCGCCGCGATATCTTATTTCATCGTTTTTCATCTCGTTGTAATGGTCAATACTTATTTTGAAAATAATTTCGTTAGAGGATTCGTCTTCAACTTTTTTCAAAAATCTGGCTTTTTTTTCGTTGATTAAAGAGCCGTTGGTGAAGATACAAACGTTGGAGCGTTTGAGGCACAATCTTAAAATAGCGTTAAAATCGGGATGTGTCATGGGCTCGGCTCCAGTTAAATAAATACATTCAATATCCTCATTAACAGTGTCGTTGAGCGCTTGTTTAATAATATCGATATCGATAAAATCCTCGACTTTTTTATACTGCGGGAAATCAATATAACAATGTTTGCAATGCTGGTTGCAATGTTTTGCGGTCATTTCGATAAAAAGGTTATTTAAAGCCGTCATGTTTACTGTTTTTGACTGATAAATATTCGTTTTCATATAAACTCCTCTCCGTTAAAAACAATATTATTATTCAAAGCGAAAAAATAAATTATCCTCTATGGCAAAATTACACATCCGAGTATCTATTACCCGATTAAAAAAAACATATATTGGTACAGTAGATCGGATTTACCAATCCGACAACATTCCAAAAAGTAGGATGGGTGGAACGATTGTCATTCCACCCATCAACTTAATTTTAATTGCTCGTGGCACGACACATGCACATCATTTCATCCCGAACTTTATCAAATGTGTCATCCTGAACTCGTTTCAGGATCTTTGTATTGAGATTAGTGGCACTTGCCCCTCTCTTTAACATATATCACCTTCTTGCCCCCTCTCCCTAACCCTCCCCCTCAAGGGGGGAGGGCACCCGAAACAATGTAGGTTGGAGGTTTCTACCCCAACAATTATTAAAAAAATCATATATTTGTACAGTAAATTAAGATTTTTATTGACAATACCCCGAACAAAATATAAAATAAAGATAACAAACAGGCTTTGCAGGGAATAATATTTGGAGGCAAAATGAAAAGATATAAAGCGTTTACATTGACGGAAATTTTGATTGCAATAGCGATTGTCGGAGTTATTGCGGCGTTGGTTTTACCGATATTAATGAGCCATTTCCAAAAAACCGCACTTGACCATCAATTTACAAGACAGGTTAACGCAATAACCGATGCTGTTGAGGCGCTTGCTGTTGCCGAAAACAAAGCCACGTTTTTTGAAACGATGATGTACGGCACTACATCCTCAGACGATTATTCATCAACTTCAGGACTTTTTATGAAAAAATACCTCCGAATCGCAAAAGATTGCGGAAACTCTAACGGCAACTGTTTTGCAAAACAGTATTATGAATACAACAACCAAGGTAAAGTTGACTATAAACCCGATTATAGAGGTTACTGCGCAAGTTTGAAAAACGGCGTAAGTATTTGTATGACCCACCAATCAGGCGGGGCTAATATCACAGGAATTATGGATTTGAACGGACCAAAAGGTCCTAATATCTATGGGCGGGATTTGAGATATTTTACTATTGACCCGAAATATAAATCCCAAATTGATCGCACATCAGCCGATGTTGTAGCAGAAAAAACGTATCTGGTAACACCGAAAGAGCCGCCATGCACAAGTTGTGATTGTGATTCAAAATTTTGTCCTCCGGTGGATGTTTGTGATGCAGACCCAAACGGAGCTGATTGCTGCATATTAAGAATGCCATCAATCACCTCATACACAGACCCGTGCTGCAAATACCCCGCAATAAAATCGGCACAGAGCGCTTGCAATGTTCCGACACCGCCGCCATGTACAAGCTGCTCTTGTAATGCCTCGTTATGCCCTCCGACTCCGGAAGAACCCTCGGAACCGCCGGCTCAAAGCGGGGATGATGTTTGCACAAACTGCGACGTATGTACCAATGCCGGTTCGCAAAACAATATAGATGCTGCTGCAACCCAAGCAGGCTTACGTTCTACATTCAGACCCGGAGTTTATTGTGAATTAGGTTATGCATGCCTAAGCAGCGCCAACAAACGTGATGTTGTAATGTCTGATTGGAATAAAAGAAGTTGTCCGTCAGGATACTTCCATGTTCAGCGCCATTATATATGGGATTGCAACAGCAGAAGCTGGCACTTATTGAGCGGAGTTTACTATATCAGCTCCGGGGGTACGGTAAATTGTGATAACAGCGATATCGATGGAACTTGCAGAAGCGGTCAGTCTCCTAATGATGCCTTGTTCCAAGCTGCATATCAAGGCTACACCCAAGGAACAGTTGACGGCACTTTCTATAAAGATGGAAAGTGGTACACTTACGATAGTTCAACAAAAAGTTTTAAGCTGAAAAATTAGTTTATTCCAAAAACTTTTTATAAATTTCGGCATCTGAGTTTCTGACAACGGTTTTGGGAATATAAAAGACACCATATTTTTCGGCAATCCTTGCTATTGTAGGGGTTGCCGATATTATAACGATTTTGGTTTTGTTATATTGTTTGTAGGTTTTAATCTGTTCAATCAACCAAACTCCTGCAAGTTTTGGCAAAAAATTACTTTCCATTTGCAAGTCCGTAAAAATTACATCGTAAGGCTCATCAATTGAAGATTCGACCTTAGAAAGCGCATCAAGTGCCGAGTTTGAACATTCTGTTTTCAAATCGGGTATGTTTAAATATTCAATATTATTTCTATGAAACCGAACCCACCCCGGCACATCATCAACTATCAAAATTTTTTTCATAACAAATACATTGTACAAAAAATAATTAATATTTTCTACCTCATCGGGGAATGCAAAAACCTCAGATGAATTTTAACTTAAATCCGAAAGGAAATAATTATGAAAAAAATACAAATTTTACTGCCGATTATCGGAATGATATTAACATTTTCGGATGTTTATGCCTACACACCGCAACAAGGAATGGACTTTTTTGATAAGTATAAAACTTATGCCAACACCTACGACAAAAAATTATTGGATATGTATTCACCCGATGTAAAAATCATAAGAGAGGTAATAAAACCGACAGGTGAAAGGGTTTCGGTCAACATTCCGTCAAAAAGATTTTTTCATGAATTGAAAATCGGACAAAAAACTGCTAAACTGAAAAAGTACAAAAACACATACAAAAATGTAATAGTACAGGAAGTTCCGAACGGAATAAAAATCAGCGCGCAAAGACAGCCGTCAAAAGAAAATTATTGGCTTGAAATGTACCAAATAATAGAAGAAACCGAATCGGGACCAAAAATAACGGAAGAAATGATGCAGACAAAAGTTCAAAGATTTTTGAACGCAAAATAAAAAAGGAAACAAATGGAAAAATTCAGATTTTTAACGGCGGGAGAAAGCCACGGAAAATACTTAACGGCAATAATAGAAGGATTACCTTCGGGAATAGAAATTGACATAAATTTTATAAACGAAGAACTCAAACGCCGTCAAAAAGGCTACGGTCGCGGAGCAAGAATGGAAATTGAAACCGACACAGTGGAAATAACCTCGGGCGTCAGATACGGAAAAACAATCGGTTCACCCGTTACTCTTGTTATAAAAAACAGAGATTTTGAAAGCTGGGAAAAAGTTATGAGTATTGCCCCCGAAGATATTACAGACGAAAAAGAATTTACCACATACCGCCCCGGACACGCGGATTGGGCAGGAAGCGTTAAATATTCAACAAATTTACGCAACATACTTGAGCGCTCAAGCGCCAGAAAAACAGCAATAGAAGTGGCAGTCGGCGCCGTTGCAAAGCTGCTTTTGAAACAACTCAATATAGATTGCAAATCCGAAATTACCCAAATCGGTTCGGCTTGCTGCTGCGGGGATTTTGAAAAAGAAATAGATTTAGCAAAAGAAAACGGCGACACGGTCGGCGGAAAATTCGTAGTTTTATACCAAAATTTGCCTGCGGGTTTGGGTTCTCATGTGCATTGGGACAGAGGAATTGACGGACGAAAAGCACAAGCGGTAATGAGTATTCCCGCCGTTAAAGTTGTTGAAATAGGCACAAACCCCTTAGGATATTACGGAAGTAATTACCACGACGAATTTAGTATAGACAACGGTGAAATCGGCAGAACATCAAACAACGCAGGCGGCATTGAAGGCGGAATAACAAACGGTCAGGATTTAGTTGTTTCGGCAGTCATGAAGCCGATACCAACGATGAAAAAACCGCTCAAATCGGTTGATTCAAAAACTCTGAAAGAAACCGAAGCGCACTTTGAACGTTCGGATGTTTGCGCGGTTGAAGCATGCTCTGTTGTTGCAGAATCGCGTATTGCTTGGGTGCTTGTTAACGAAATCCTTTTAAAATTCGGCGGCGACAGTCTGGAAGAATTAAAAAGAAATTACAAAATTTAACATTTTGGCAAATTATTCTGTTTTTCGTTTTTTTTAAATTATAATCAAAGAAAAAAGGAGTAATTATGCCGATAGATTTCAACCCGTATTTTGCATTCAATACAAATAACAACATTAATGTACCAAAAACCGTACAGCCCTCATTTATAGCGCAGCAGCCGATTAAAGACACTTTTACAAAAAGTGTAACGGTTGAAAACGCTGATATAACACCCGAATATGACGGAATTAAAATAGAGAAAAAACCTTTCGGGACAATACAAAAGACCAATGAAGAAGCACAAGTTTACACCATAACAAACAAAAACGGTGCAAGCGTTGATTTATCGACATTTGGCGCAACAATTACATCAATAAAAGTTCCCGACAAAGAAGGAAAAATAATAGACGTAACACAAGGCTACGACAACGTAACCCCTTACGAAACATCGCCGGTCGGACATGCCGGAGGAACAATAGGACCTTGCGCAAACAAAATAAGCGACGGAAAATTCAAAATAAACGACGAAGAATATACCCTCGAATGTAACAAAGACAACGGCAAAACCCATTGCCACGGCGGAACACAAGGCTTTGACACAAAAAATTGGAAAGCCGAAGTCTTAAAAGACGGAATTACATTCACTTATGAAAAAAAGGATATGGAAAACGGTTACCCCGGGAATGTTGAAACAAAAGTTACCTACAAGTTTGACAACGACAACAATTTGCACATCATATACAGTGCAAAAACAGACAAAGACACTCTAATAAACCTGACAAACCACACCTATTTTAACCTTGACGGTGCACAAAATTCACAGGAAAACTCGGTGCTTGACCATATAGTAACTCTGCCGAACTCGTCAAGTTTCACTCAAAACAGTGAAATTGCCGTTCCGACAGGAAAAATAATAAATGTTGAAGGAACTCCGTTTGATTTCAGAACGCCTAAAAAAATTGCAGATGTAATAAATACGGAAAACGATCAGCTTAAAATCGGCTCCGGATTTGACCAAAACTACTGTCTGGATAATTACGACGGCGAAACCCTGATTGAAGCCGCAAACGTTAAATCTCTCAAAACAGGAATAAATTTGAAGGTTTTAACAAATCTGCCGGGATTTCAGTTTTACACAGCAAACCATCTTGGCAAAACTGCACAACCGATGGGAAAAAGCGGCAGCCGATATGAAAAACGCTCCTCGTTATGCGTTGAGCCGCAATTTTATCCCAACGCAATAAACACGGAAGAATTTAGCGAAAAAGGAATTTTAAAAGCCGGCGAAGAATACAAACGCGAAATTGTTTATTCGTTTTCAACGTCAAAAGACTAATCCCGACAGTGTAAAATCCGTTGCACAAACGTGATTAATAAATTTGATTTTTGACGGAAAATAGCATATAATCAGACCAAAGAGGGGATTAATTATGATAAAAAAAATCTTATCAATACTAATTTTAGCAACAGGAATAATATTTACGGCAGTAAACGGTACAAAAGCCTATACAATAGATGCGCCGCACTGGGCAAAATCGACTATCACGGTATATATACCCTCAGATGAAAAATCCGCAACGATGCGGCACGCTTTTGAAAAATGGCAGACAATGAGCGAAGGGAAATTGACTTTCAGATTTGTCCAAAAATCACCCGCCGATATTGATGTTGTATTCACCGACAAAGTCAACGGCACAGACGGTCCTTTGGGGCAATACAATATAAAAATTAAAAACGGCAATATTGTTAACGGTGAAATCAGAATAGCCACAAAAAAGAAAGGCAACTATTCCAAAAACTTAATCTACACGACAATGCTGCACGAAGTCGGACACGTTTTGGGTTTATCGGAAACCGAACGTAAAAAAAGCAGTATTATGAGCATGCCGGTAACGGAAACTCAAGATATTATGAAAAGAGATATCAGGGATTTATATTACCTTTATAAATGGGATTACAACACAAGAAGAATTGATAGCGGCAAAAAATAATGACCAAACCGTTATTTGTTCGGATACAATTTTTTTAAATTATTCAAATCCTCATCGCATATTTCCATAACAACTCTTGCTTGCGGATACATTATACATTTGTTGTTTTTGGAATGATTAAGTCCGATGGAATGTCCTATTTCATGGAGCATGGTTGTGTAAATTTCATCTTTACTTAACGCACCGCCGCCTTGTGTTTTGTCGGCTATTTCAATTTTAGCGCCGAATATTCTGTTTCCGTGGGTTTCGTAGTGGGTTACGCCTATTGCTTTATCTAATTTTTTTACCCCTTTGGGGTCAATCTTTTTGACAAAATAAACTTTAACATCCGCACTCGAGGGGTTGGAAACATATTTAAAAATAACTCTGTTTTTGGTCATTCTTGACCATTCGGCAAACGCATGGCGCATCATAAGCGAATTTTTGTGATTGGGAGGGATGTAAGTTTTTATATTACGCGGATTTAACCATTTTGCGTTAATATCTGCCATGCAAGGCAGCACAAATGCAATCATAACCAAAATTATCATAACAAATTTTTTTATCATAATATCAATCTCACCTTCGATTTGTATAACGGCAAACCAAGAAAAAACTTTAATAATTTAATCAACGACTTATAAAAACTTTACAAAGAAATATTGAAAAACATACAACCAATAGATTATAATTAACGGGAAGGGGATAATATGGCACAAAGTATCACGACAACAGGACAAACAAAACCGGAGCGAAAAAAATACGTTCTAAAAAAACGTGATGCAATAAAAACGGATTACAAGGTAAACTACGAACAGGACTTGAATCCCGCACAACTTGAAGCCGTAAAACACGCACAAGGAGCAGTTCTTGTAATAGCGGGTGCGGGTTCGGGCAAAACCAAAACCCTGACATACCGCGTTGCGCGGCTCATAGAAGACGGTGTTAAGCCCGAAAATATTTTGCTTCTGACTTTTACCAAAAAAGCCGCCGCCGAAATGCTTAATCGTGCAACGCTTGTGTTGGATAACAGGTGCGAAAAAGTTGCCGGAGGAACTTTCCATTCTTTTTCCAACATAATTTTGCGGAAATATTCAAAACTTTTAGGGCTGAAAAATAATTACACAATAATGGACAGAACCGACTGCGAGGACATAATTAACCACCTGACAGGGCAAATGTTTCCCAAAAAACAAAAGCGGTTTCCCAAAAAATCAACAATTCTTGATATTTATTCAAAAAGCGTAAACAAAGTTACCCCCACAAAGCAAATAATTGAAAAAGA
>CANQSZ010000063.1 GCA_947626645.1 Candidatus Gastranaerophilales bacterium | reverse complement strand
ATAATTTGCAATCGTTGTTCATCGGTGTACATACCCAGTTCGGTTAATAAATCGACAAAAGCCAAAGACCCCATATCAGCTTTATTTTCTTCAATAATATTTCTGTACTTACCGAGTTTTTCGCTGCCTTCTTTAGGTCCGAGAGAATGAGCATTCTCATGTCCGATGGTAAACCAGTGGTCTGCCTCATCAAGATAATATTTATGCTGAGATTTATCCAAAATCGCATCGAGCCTTTCTTGCAATTTAGCTTTATCGCTTATAAAACGAATTTGTCGATGATAGACATTTCTTCTGCCACCGCCGATAGTTAAAGACAACTTATCCGAATTGGGTAAATTTTCGGCAAGAGTAATTCCGCCTCTATACTGCCCGACATCGCCCGCAGCCATAACCATATCGACATCCACCATAGTTTGTTTTGTATCGGATGTCGAGGAAATTGTTTGAGTGTATTCATCTTTGAACGGCATATTATCAGCCAAAATCGGAAGATATTTTTTTATTGCCATAAGTGCTTGCGTACCTTTTTTATTAACAATTCCGACCCGTCCGCCCAAGAAATCTTTTGGTATCGCCGAAATTCCGTTGTCTTTCAAAAGTTTGGACAATTCTTCATTTTCAACGACAGTTCCCGTCATTTCGTCTTCGTAATTTTCTCTTGTAATCGTAAATTCCAACGGAGTATCTTGCAACTGCGCCCATTTTTTATCGGCATAAGCATCAAGCATAGGGTCTGCCGTTTTGAGTGCTTTTGCCTGTAATTTCAAATATTCGTTAAAATCTTCGTTGGTTGAAGTTTCTGATGCAAGTTCCAGTTCATCAGCCATCTTTGAAAAATCGTCTTTGAAATATTCGACATAATCAATTCCTTTAAGTTCATCCCCGTCTCTTACAATAATTGAACGCTGGGTGAGAATGTTTTTTACTTTCTCGGATTTCCCTTCTTTAAGCATTCTGATTAGAACGGAATGAAATTCTTCTTTTGATAAGTCCTCGGGGTAAACACCTTTGCCGAGTTTTTCGTCTATCCCTTTTATAAGCCTTATCGGGTTTGACATTGTATCTATAGCGTTTACGCCTTTTTGTGCATCAAACAACACTTTCGTTAACTTTGCCTGATTGTTTCCTTTTTTAATTTCTTCTTCAAGAAACGCTTTAACCGCCAAATTATGCTTGCAATCAATTTGCATATTAATCTTTTCGAGAATATTTGCGGCTTTGACAAGGTGTTTAAGTGCGTTTTTATCACCGTCTGACAGGGCAAGATATTCGGGAGCATCGGCTTTCAGAAATTTTTTCGTTATCAAATAATCCTTGTGAGTCCTTTTTACCAATTCGTCAATTGAAAGATTTAATTCAAATTTTTGCATTATAAAACTCTCCTTTACATACTGTTGTTAAGAATTATATCACTTTGGGGCAGAATATACAATAAACCAAGAATACGAAATTATTTATGGTAAGTTTCGTTTTTAATGATTTTAAAAGCCCTGTAAATTTGTTCAATAAGGATTAATCTTGCAAACTGATGGAGAAAAGTCATTTTGGAAAGGCTCATTTTAAGATTGGCTCTGTCAGAAACATTTTTGCCAATTCCGCAAGATGAACCTATTACAAAAACAATTTCGGCTACACCTTCATTTGTCAAATTTTCAAGACAAGAAGCAAATTCCTCGCTGGAAAATTGTTTCCCGCATATTTCAAGAGTAATTACAAAATCTTGAGGTCTGATTAGAGCCAAAACTTTTTCCCCTTCCTCATCAAGAATTTTTTGGGTTAAGTTTTCATCTTTAATTTCAATCGGCGACAACTCAACAACCGAAACCGACGCATAAGGAGTAAGCCTTTTCAGAAATTCGTCAATTCCGTCTTTCAAAAATTTTTCTTTAATTTTCCCGAGAGTAATAATTTTAATTTTCAACTTTTGAATTATCTCTTTCTATATATAAAGAACGGGAAGGGAAGGCAAAATCAATATTCTCCGCTCTGAATCTTTCAACAACTTTTTCATAAAAATCCCCTCTTACTCTGAGAAATTTATCGTAAGAGCCGCTTTTTACGTAACCTCTAAATCTTATATTTATGGAACTGTCAGCCAATTCATACACCGCGACATTAAAATCATTGTGAATTTCGTCATGGTTTGCGGCGATTTCTTTCAATATTTCCTGAGCACATTTAATTTTTTCGTTATCGGTGGAATAAGTAACCCCGAAAACAATATTGATAAATCTTTTATGTGCACGCGAAACATTGGTAATAACCGCATTTGCAGCAATATTGTTCGGAATACTGATAAGGTAATTATCCAAATCGCGAATTTTTGTGGAGCGGATATTTATATCTTCAACATACCCCTCAATTCCGTTAACCTTAACATAATCACCGACTTTATAGACATGATCGGATAAAATTTCAATACTGCCAAAGATATTGGAAATAGCATCTTTAGCCGCCATACCGACAGCCAAGCCGCCTATCCCGAAACCCGCTATGATAGATGAAACCGAATACCCCTGACTTTGCAATAATCCCGTTAAAGCAATAAACAGAACAAACGCTTTCAATAATTTTATTATTATCGGCATAAAACGCAATAAAGGAGAATCCGTTTCCTCACTTTGTATTTTTCGTTTAATTCTGGCATCAACCACATCAATTACCTTGAACAATACCACTATAAGTACAAGATTGACACCGAGTGCTATAAGTCCCTTTTCCCAGTTTGGCATTTTTTTCTCCTTATTTTTACATTATAAAATATAAATATCCGAGTGAAAGCTAATGTAAATATTTTATAAAAATTTTTACTTTTCGACATGATTTGCTAAACTGTTTTATTATGTACCAAATGATGAATAAACATAAGGGGATATTAACCGGAGTTTTACTGCTATGTTGTTTTATTTTGGGTGTAATCACGGCAAGGTTTTACCAGCCCCGCGCAAAAACATTCAGAATATACAAACAGGCACTCAGAGATTACAATAACGGAAATTATCAAAACTCTTATTATCTGTTTTCAAAAATAAGCAGCACATCAAAACTGAAACCCGCTGCAATATACAGGCAATCAATGTGTGCAAAAGCCTTAGGTGATAAAGATTCCGAACTTAAAAGATATCAGTCGCTTTTTCACAATTACCCTTCCGACAAATTAAGCCTTGAAGCAAAGTATTTTGCCGGACAAATTTTGATTGATGACAACCCGACACTTGCAAAAAAATACTTTGAAGATGTTGCCAAATCGGAGATATCACAAGACTACAAAATTGCCTCCGAATATTATATTGCAAGAATAACGGCAGCAAAGATACGATATTCTCAGAAAAAAGAAGTTACCCCCGAAAAATTTTCTCAAATAGAAACATCTTTCAGAAACTACCTTGAAAAATATCCCGACGGCAGATTATCCGTAAATGTTGCAAATAACTGGCTGAAATTTAACCCCAAAATCAATTCAAAAGATTTAACATTGATTGCCAAAGCGTATTTGCTTGCGAATTTGCCCGAAGATGCCGATAAAATACTTGCCAAAACCGACATCAAAGACAGTTGGACTGTTCAGGTATCAAACGCTATCTTGCAAAAAGACAAACCAAAAGCAGATTCAATTATTCGACAAGGTGTTTCCAAATATTCTCAAAATGTCGATTTTAAAGATTACAAAATGGCAGTCGATGATTACCTTAAAAACAACGAAAATTCGATATACTCATTATTTGAAATTTCAAAAGGCAAAGGTAAAGATTACCTTTGGAAAATAAAATGCGAAAATTCCCCCCAAAATACAAAATATTCCTGTTATAAAGATTTATACAAAAACTTCCCCAAAGGCGAATTTGCCGCCGATGCGACGGAAAACATTTTTATTGAAGAACTCGCAAGAAAAGATTACGATGCCGTAAGAATAACAGGGAAAGAATTTATATCAAAATATCCCAACTCCGAGTTGCTGCCGCTTGTCTATTTTTGGCTCGGAAAAGTCGAACAGAATTATAACTCTTTAGAATCCGCAAAATATTTGAATATTCTGATAAAAGACTATCCCGATTCATATTACGCATATCGCGCTTTTTGGATAATAAAAAATATTTCACGAGATACAATAAAAGCAAATTTCGACATAAAACCCGTTATTTATCCGTATAAATTTCCCTCAAAAAAGAGTATTTTATACATTCTGATGATGGCGGAAGATTACGATATGATAGCAAAATACACCAACGATGATTTTATAAGCAGCTGGGCACAATACCAAAAAGGGAATTATGCCCAATCCATGCACATCGCACAAGATGCAATGGCTAAAATAAAAAACAAACCGCCCAAAACAGACCCCCGCTGGCGGCTTGTGTATCCTCTGAATTATTATAAACAATTACAAAAATACGCTTCCCAATACGGAAATAACGTTGCCCTAATGATTTCTATTGCAAGGGAAGAAAGTTATTTCAACTCGGAAGCCCAAAGTGATGCGGGCGCAATAGGTTTGATGCAATTGATGCCTTCAACCGCTCATGATATCGGCTCAAAAAACGGAATGGATTTCAATACCGGCTATCTGCTTAATCCCGAATTGAACATAAAAATAGGTAATTTATACTATTCGACATTGAGAAAATCACTATCCGGCAAAGATATGTACGCAATAGCCGCCTATAACGGAGGCGCGGGCTCGGTTGAAAAGTGGAAATCATCGTTGAAATACTCGGATATTGATGAATTTGTCTTGCAAATTCCCTACGACGAAACAAGAAACTACGTTAAAAAAGTGTTCAGAACCTATTGGAATTACACAAGAATTTACCAAAAACAATAAAAAAATCATTCTTTTGATTTATTACATTTTGATTTGCAGCAGCTACAATGGATACTATGAAGAAGATTATACTGAGTTTTATAATATTAGCGATAAATTTGATAATATCAACCCCCGCAAATGCCATAAAAATAGGCTTATTAACAGAAGTTGAGCAAGCGGGTGTCGGAACAAACGTCAACGGCAGACTTATAGATGTGCATACAAACAAGACCGTCTGTACGCTTGATGCGATGAAGGGCTATATTATAGTTCCTTACCACGAAAAAATTGCCATAAAAAGTGCAGGACACTACTATTCGTTGGGAACGGATTCGGTCGTTTTAAGACCCGATACCGAAGGGTTTGTAAGTACAAAAGGCAAATGGTATCGCGGCAAATTGATGATTAAAATAATGAACGGCAGACTTCTCGTAATCAACGATATAGATTTAGAAAGTTATATAAAAGGGGTAGTACCCTCGGAAATGCCCGCGGCATGGGAATATGAAGCATTAAAAGCACAGGCAATAGCAGCAAGAAGTTTTGCATTGGCAAATCTCGGCAAACAAGCAAAACACGGCTACGACTTGAAAGATAACACCGAAGACCAAGCATACGGCGGAGCAAGCTCCGAAACAAACAGAACCAATAAAGCCGTTGACGAAACACATGGACTGGTCTTAACGTATGATATGAAGATAATTTCCGCATACTACTCGGCATCGGCAGGCGGAATGACAAATACCCAAGCATGGGGCGGAAATGTGCCGTATCTTCGCTCGGTACCGTCGTTTGACGATAATGTTGCAAAAAACGGGCATGGCGTCGGCATGTCTCAACACGGAGCCAATAATTTAGCAAAACAAGGCTATAATGCTTACCAAATTTTGCAATATTTTTACCAAAATGTTAAATTTGCAAAACTCAGCCAAGAGTCTTAAACCCTTGCATAGTAAGTGTTTTTACGTTGTATATACCGTAAATATACACTATTGTTAAATTTGTAAAAGAATAAAACCCTAAACCCCTTGACAGCTTTAAAGAAAGTGCTATAATAAGTTTGTCGATTACACAGACTGCGGAATATGGTTTAACTCCGTGGGTAAATTAAGAAGGAGGTTCGTAATGAACAAAGAAGAATTAGTAAAAGAGGTATCAAAAAAAGCAAAAGTTTCACAAAAAGCTACTGCTGACATTTTATCAGCTACTTTAGAAACAATTCAAAAAACAGTTTCAAAAGGTAAAAAAGTAACATTAGTAGGCTTTGGTACTTTTGAATCTCGTAAGAGAGCTGCAAGAACAGGCAGAAATCCTCAAACAGGTGCTACTTTGAAAATCGCTGCTAAAACAGTTCCGGCATTTTCAGCAGGTAAAAAATTCAAAGAACTTGTTAAGTAATTTTCTTACGGTTTAAAAAATATGTCGAAGGGTGCGAAGAAGTTTTCTTTTTCGCACCCTTTTTTTGATTAAACAATCTTACTTGCAAAACTTTACAATTGCTTGAATATTGGCATTTATCGTGATAGTATTATGAGTATAGAGATTGGGGAAACAGAGGTAATAAATGAAAAGTTCAACAATAAGAAGATCAACTCTTTCAAAAGAATCAATGGAAGTTATAGAAACGCTTTCAAAGGATAACGATTATAACAACGCGCCTGATGTATATGTCAGACCCGACGATGTAGTAGAAATCCCGTACGGAGAGGTTGCGGCAAGTAAAGCTCAAGAAATTGACATGCTTTGGCAATCGTTTAAAACCGCACAATTTAACACCAAATCTCCGATGGCATACCTTATTATAGGTTTTATTGCGGGAGTTATAACAACATTGATTATACTTTTGTGCATGGGAACATTTGCACCAAATCCCGCTGCAACCCAATCAAATCCGGAGCAAAAAAAGATTTTCGGTTTTGAAAAGATATTCAAAAAAGCCCCCAAAAACACGGTGGAAAATTCCGAGCAGCCGCAAAAAGAAGAAGTGAATAAAGTTGTTGTTCCCACAGAAGAAGAATCGCCTTCAAATCCGCTGAACATTTTTAAACCTTCTGCGGAAAAAACGGTTGAACAACAACCGCAGCAAGCTGAACCCCAAACTTCAAACATGAAAAAATACAAAGTTAAAGACGGGGATACGGTCGAAAAAATTATCAGAATGCACTACGGCTCTTATTCCCCCGAGAAGGCTGAAATGATTAGAAAAGCCAACAACTTAAAGACTTTGGACAGAATTAACATTGACCAAGAGCTTTTAATCCCTAATATTGAATAAACTCAGGAGAATATAACCCATGAAACTTATAAAAAACATTTTGCCTTGTGTATTAACAATATTTTTAGGCTTATATTCGTGTGCGGTTGCAGAAGATGCCGTTTGGAAAAATGATTTAAGAACAAAGTTTCTCAATAACGAAGCGGTTATAATGGAAGTTAACATACGTTCGTTTAACTCAAAAGATGTTAACGAAGACGGATTTATACAGGAAGATATGGGCGAAACCCGCGGAACGTTTCTCAATGCGATAGAAAGGCTTGATGAGTTAAAAAACATGGGCATAAATACATTGCATGTACTTCCGATTACGCCCGTGGGAAAGTTTAAGGCGCTCGGAACGGCGGGAAGTTTATATTCAGCCAACGGATTTGATTCTATAAACGACGATTTATACGACAAAAATTCCGAGTTAACGCTTGAACAACAGGCAAAAAAATTTGTCGAAGAAGCGCACAAAAGAGATATCCGCGTAATAGTTGATGTTCCTGCATGCGCATCTTACGATTATTATTTGCAAAGACCCGATTTTTTTGTAACCAATGCCGCCGGAGAACCGGTTGTTCCTTCCGATTGGACTGATGTAAGACTTTTGTCGGCAGGAACCGAAGATAAAATTGATACAAACGTATATAGTATTTACAAAGATTTTGTAAAACTTGCTCTGAACCTTGGTTTTGACGGAATAAGAGCAGATGTGGCACATTCAAAACCCGCCTCATTTTGGAAAGAGTTAATCGAATATTCAAGGAATAAAGACCCTGAATTTTTGTGGCTTGCCGAATCATCGGAATCTTGGCATGACCCGATTTCACCGCAAGCTGTTTTCACTCCTTACAACAAATTGCTCGAAGCAGGATTTGACGGATATTACGGGTCATTTTTCAACCTCAAAGACTGGAAAACCAACAAAGAATTATACGACCAAATCGCATTTACTTTAGGTGAAACAAAAAAATTCAAAGAGAAAAAGAGCGTAATCGGCAGTTTTACAACGCACGACGAGGTAAGTCCGATTTTGATAAACTCGGAGGCATTTTCCGATATGATAATATGGCTCAATGCGACCCTGCCTTTGGATTCATATTTTGTTGACGGATTTCAAACGGGCGACGATTATTCCTATCCTATGGGAAATAAACTTGCCCCCTCAACCAATACCGATGACGACATTTATTTCACACACCAAGGAAAAATCGATATTTTTAATTTTTCAAGAAAACCCGGAGGACAAAATCAACAGCTCAGAAACGATTTTCTTTTGGGAAACAATGTTAAAAAGAGCTTAATTTCCGTATTAAACAACGGAACTTTCACACCGCTAAAAACTAAGAATAACAAGGTTTTTGCTTATACTTTTGAATATAACAAAAAACGGGTTTTAACAATCGGCAATCTTGATTTTAAAAATCCGATAAAAACCGTTATTAAAATCCCCAAATACAACCCTAAATTTGCGGTTTTGCCGATAAAAATTTCAAACATGCCCGATGTAAAAAAGAGCAAAATCAATTTAACGCTGCAAGCCGGTGAAATTGTCGTTTTGATTGTACAGGAATTATTGTAGGCTTAAATCGAGATTTTTCACAAAATCACTGATAGCAGAGGCTTCGGTTGTGCCGACAATGAAGTCAAAATCCGGTGCGGCTTGTTTCAATTCGGGTGTGATATGCTCTAAAAGTCCGGGGATAATTATTTTTTTCGTATTGATTTTATTTTTAATATCTAAATCCGCTAAAGTTTTTGCGACAATATTTGCGCTAAACTTTTCGGCTGACCATGCGGTGAGAACACTCATTCCGTCTGCAGGAATAACTATTAAATAAGACGGTATATCAATTCCTTCCAATTCGTTTGCTACCGCAAAAAACGTCAGAGCAAAGTTTGTAGTCAAAAACACGATTGAATTTTTATCGGGGTTGTTAAACTCATACAACCCTGATTCAACCTGCAAAGAAACCTGAGGGTCGGTGAATATGTTTTGTCTTAATCTTAAAATTGTCGAAAACATCGCCTCATCAAAATCATCAAAGACAATCATATTTGCGTACTTGCAGATATAATAACTTGCCCTTGCACAAGCATCAAACACATCTGTGTGATTTATACAAACACAAACCGGTGTGGAATAGTTGTCATCTTTATCAATTACGGCTTTTTTGCGGGTTGATATCAGATAATCTTTTGTCTTATTAAAACCCGAATCGTTCAATATATCCAAATCAAGGTTTTGGAATTGGTCGTAAGTGATTGCTTGAATCGGTAAGTCTTGAGGGTTAATGACGTTGTTGGAATTTTTTAGGATGATTAAATCG
Organism: Candidatus Gastranaerophilales bacterium; assembly: GCA_947626645.1. Taxonomy (GTDB): domain Bacteria; phylum Cyanobacteriota; class Vampirovibrionia; order Gastranaerophilales; family Gastranaerophilaceae; genus Zag111. Next base: position 133 of record CANQSZ010000063.1, on the reverse strand, counting down.
ACTTTCAAAAATTCGTTAACGCATTTAATTTCAAAATCGCAAATTCGTTTTATCTTATTGTTGAAATCGTTTTGGGAACAATCGACAACGACAGCCAAAACCGTGCGATTGATAAAAGTTTTTTCATGACGAT
>CANQSZ010000062.1 GCA_947626645.1 Candidatus Gastranaerophilales bacterium | reverse complement strand
ATTGCCGAATTAAATATTTATCTTGGAATGATAACACCTCAAAACTGGGTGGAAAGAGACCCGACATTAAAGGATATGGCTAAGATTCTTAAAACAAAAGAAGGTCAAAATTCACAAATAAATTACGGACTTATGGGCTATCCCGTTTTGATGAGTGCCGATATTATGATGTTTAATGCCGATTTTGTTCCGGTGGGAATTGATCAGGTCGCTCATATCGAAATTACCCGAGATATTTCAAGACGGTTTAACAATTTGTACGGCGAAGAATTTTTCCATGAGGCAAAACCGCTGTTGAACAACTGTTCTTTAATCTGCGGGTTAGACGGTAATAAGATGGGTAAATCTTTCCACAACGATATAAAAATATCCGATTCGCAAGAAGAAACTTCAAAGAAAATAATGACGGCAATAACCGACCGTTCAAGGTTGAGAAAAGACGACCCCGGACATCCCGATGAATGCGAAGTTGCTTTCAAATATTGGAAAATTTTTGGCGATGAATCCGAAGTTGAAACGGTGAAATGTGAATGTATCAACGGTCAAAGAGGGTGCGCGGATTGCAAAAGACAGCTCGGTGAAAAAATTAATCAAAAACTTGCCCAAATAAGAGAAAAACGCAAATATTACGAAGATAATCCCGAAGAAGTTGAAAAAATTATAACAGAAGGGTCGCAAAAGGCAAGGGTTAAGGCTAAACAAGTCCTTACAAAAGTTCGTGAATTGGTTAGGATGTATTAATATAGACATAACAAAATTATCTTGTATAATATAAAAAACTGAAAGGATAAAAGGGAATGAACACAGTAACAATAGTAGGACGAGTAGGAAGGGATGCCTCTGAAAACTTCAATTCTTATGAATCCGGAAAGACAAAGGCACAATTTTCGGTTGCGGTTAACAGATGGGATTCCAAGACAAAATCCGAAGTAACCGATTGGTTTAATATCGAAGTATGGGATAAACAAGCCGAATTTGCCGCAGAATATATCAAAAAAGGCAGATTGGTCGCTATTGACGGAAGAATTGCCAACAGAAGATGGGTTGATAAAGTTACAAACAACGAAAGAGAAACCTTCTACGTTATAGCCAATACAATCAGACTTTTAGGCTCAAAGAAAGATAACGAAACAGAAGCTGTATTATGATTATAAGTTCAAACATCGTAGGAATAATTGCAGACGATTTGACAGGGGCAAATGATACCGCCCTTCAGTTCAAATTGAACGGTGCCGATACAAACATTATTCTAAACGGCAAAATCCAAAAACCTCAAGATTCTTCATCGCAAGCGTGGGCAATTTCAACAGAATCAAGAAACCTGCCCCCTCAAGAGGCATTTGAAAAAGTTAAAGATGCCGTTAAACTTTTCTGTGATGAAATTAATCCTGACTTTTTCTACAAAAAAATAGATTCGACCGTACGTGGAAATATTGCGATAGAAGTTCTTTCCGTATTGGATGTTTTAGGCTGGGATGCGGCATTAATTCTTCCGGCTTTTCCGCAGGAAGGTCGTATTACAGTCGGCGGTTATCATTTACTTAAAGGTGTGCCGATTGAAAGAACCGAAATGGCTCGAGACCCGCATTCCCCCATAACGGAATCCCACTTGCCCACTTTGTTGGAAACTCAACTTGGTGAAAATTTTAAAAATCTTGTCGGGGTTTTGGAATTAAAAACAATTCTTGACGGTGCCGGTCCTATTTTGATTAAACTTAACGAATTGATATCCGAAGGTAAAAAAATCATCATTGCCGATTCTGTTTCAACAACCGATATTGAACAAGTCGTTCTTGCGATGTCGAAATCGGATTATAAAATTCTGCCTGTGGGAACGGCGGCTATGGCAAAAGTTTTAAGTAACGTTTGGTTTCCGCCCGAGGAAAATGAAGTTTTAAGTATCAAATTGCCTAAACTGCCCAAACTTATTGTCTCCGGCAGTGCCACACAAATTACCGCCAATCAGATTGACAAACTTGAACAAAGCGAAGAATACGAAGAAAATTGTTTGGTTATTGAGCTTGAAACGGATACGATTTTAAACGGTGTGAGCGATGGTTTGGTTGAACGTGTTGTTTCAAATTTGGGCGATGATAACATTGTTCTTGTTCATACATCAAAACTTATGATAAACTTCAACGGTTTTGCCGAAGAATCAATGAATGCCGATTTAACCAAAGCGGGATTGGCAAATAAAATAACGGATTTTCTTTCCGAATTGTCAAAGCGTGTTTTGGAAAAGAAAAAAGCCGTTTTAATTACGCTCGGCGGTGAAACATCTTATAAATGCTGCAATGCGATAAATGCAAATCAACTTAAACTCATTGATGAAGTTTTGCCCGCTATTGCTCTTAGCAAAAACGCAAATTCTGACCAATGGATTGTTACAAAATCAGGCAATCTCGGGAATTTGAATACAATAATAGAAATTTTAAAGTACTTTGATAAACATGAAGAGTGAAGGAATTATGGAAAAAATTGCAATTACAACAGGCGACCCGAACGGAATAGGTGCTGAAATTACGATTAAAGCGTTAAACAAGCTGAATTTACCCGAAGATAAAATCGTGCTTGTTTCCAATCGCGACATTTTGAATTATTACGGAAAATTGGACAAAGATTACGAAATTATTGAAATCCCATACGATGAGGATGATATTAAACCGGGGAAAATAACCAAAGAATCCGGTGAATTTTCGTTTCAGAGTTTGAAAAAGGTTTGCGAGATTAAGCCAAAAGCAATAGTAACGGCACCTGTTGCAAAAAATGCGATGCACTTGGCAGGACACAATTACAGCGGTCAAACGGAAGTTTTACAAAAATTTCTTGCCCACGACGGTCAGCTTGCCGAGATGTTATTCTCCGCTCGTGATTTCAGGATTATGTTATTAACAAGGCATTGCGCGTTAAAAGAAGTTAATTTGACCAAAGAATTTGTTAAAACAAAAGTCAGAAACCTTGTTAAAACTTTAGACAGACAATTCGGTATTACAAATCCGAGATTTGCATTGTGCGCCTTCAATCCTCACGCAGGTGAGGATGGAATTTTGGGCAGAGAAGAAATGGATATTCTAAGCCCCGCCGTCAGTGATTTACACTCGGAAGGGATTGATATTACTTTTCCGCTTCCCGCCGATACTCTGTTTGTTAATGCCGCTAAGCACTATTTTAACGGCGAAAAAAGCGAATATGATTGCTACATAGCAAATTATCATGATCAGGGTTTAATCCCGATTAAAACCGTTGCGGGCGATAATACCGTTAATACGACAATCGGACTTGATATTATAAGAACATCTCCCGGTCATGGCACGGCATTTGACATTGCAGGTGAAAATATCGCAACTCCCAACGGTATGATTGCCGCTATTAATGCAATATTAAAAAAATAATGGCTACGCAATATAAAATACGAGGTTAATTAAAAAGTCCGCAATCAGCATATAAATGGTTGAAAGGATTGCGGCTTGAGTTGTGGATATTCCGACTTCTTTTGCTCCGCCTTTTGTTTCGTAACCTTTCGATGCGCAAACAAGTGCTATTAAGCCTCCGAAGATACTTGCTTTGAGTAAACTTATATAAATATCTTTTGTTTCCATCCAAGCCCAAGCTGATGCCATATATCTTGACGGATTAAGGTTAATTGTTTCGTAAGAAACGAGCATTCCGCCCAAAATTCCTATAAATTCGGCGATTAAAACGACCATCGGAACGGTTAATGCGGAAGATAAAATTCTGGGTGTAAAATAATACCCGACTGGGTTAATCTTAAGTGTTTTTATTGCATCGACTTGCGAAGTTACTTGCATATTGGCAATTTCAGCACAAATTGCCGTTCCTGCTCTGGCACCGATTGCCAATGCCACAAACCCCGGGGCAATTTCGCGTATCATAACCACTGCAATTGAGCCACCGATGTAGGCTTCTGCTCCCGTCATTAAAAATTCCTTTGATACCTGAACGGCAATTACCGTCGCTGAAATGAAGGCTATAATTAACGATATCGGCAAAGAATCATAACTAATCGCGGCGGCTTGAGATATTACTGTTTTGAAACGTACGTTGCCGCCAAAAAGATATTTTATACATTCTATTAAATTTTGTACGCACAAACCCAGAAATCTTATCAAATTCAACTGCCCCTTTTTCTTTTATTTCAATATAGCATAAAAAGAAATTAAGGGACAGTTTTTGGGTTTATTTTTTCGGGTTTGAAGTGATTTTGTTTTTGTCAACCGTTGCAATAAATTTAACGGCTTCATTGGACGGAATTGCAAACCCTATGCCGATATTTGAGATGTTTCTGTCGGGATTGTAAATGGATTGGCTTATTCCTATTACTTCACCTGTTGAATTTAACAAAGGACCTCCGGAGCATCCGGGGTTTATTGCCGCATCCGTTTGAAACCTGTTTTTTACGTAATCAATTCTTGAAATTATCCCTTGGGTTAAAGTATTTGAAAATCCGAAGGGGTTTCCTATAGTCAAGACTTTTTGCCCGACTTTTACTTCTTCGGAATCCCCGAAAGATACCGTTTGTAAATTGGTTTTGGGTTCGATTTTTATAAGTGCCAAATCTTTATTTTTACCCATTTGAGCGATAAATCTTGCCTTGTAAGTTTGACCGTTGTTTGTCGTAACTTCAATCCTTGTAGATTTATCGACCACGTGTGAACCGGTTAAGATTAAACCGTCAGGGGTTACGATACACCCCGTTCCTGCCGATACTCCGTCTGAAACTTGTGCTTCTATTGCGACGATTGCAGGACTTATTTTTTCATATACGCTTATGTTTATTTGTTCGTCAGGAGCGTAGTTTTGTTGTGAATTTACACTGAGCGCTCCCAGTATTATTATTGTTAATGCTGTCAGTATTTGTTTTTTCATATCAACCTCGTTACCTTTAAAATTATTCGGTCGTTTCCTTAAAATTATATTCTCTTTTGGCACTGTTTTTAGGTTACTTCTTGAAAATATTAAAATTTTAATGTATAATTCAGAAGAAATAAATCTGTAAAAAGAATTAAGGAGGAGAAAATGACCGGAATTGATTTATTTAAAAGACATTTGGAAGAAAAACGTGCGGTAAAAATTATTGCCGGTATTGATAATTTTGATATCGAAAATATTAAAAAAGTTGTATCATCCGCTCAAAAGGCTAATGCAAGCGCAATTGATATCTGTGCAGATGAAGATATTATAAAAGAAATTCGCTCTATGACAGAATTACCTTTGTTTGTATCATCTGTTGTACCGTCTGAGCTTGTAAAAGCCGTTGAATTAGGTGCTGATGCAATTGAATTGGGCAACTTTGATGTTCTTTACAAAAAAGGATATTCATTCACCGCATCGGAAGTTTTATCTTTGGCAAGAGAAACTTTGGCACTGTTAAACGGAAAAGACGTATTTTTCTGTGTTACAATCCCCGGTGAAATTTCAATTTCGGAGCAAATCGAATTGGCTAAGAATTTGGAATCTTTGGGTGTTGATTTAATCCAAACCGAAGGACACTACACTTCGGATGTTCAACTGACAGGCGCAAGAGCATTAATGGACAGAGCCGAATTGACTGTTTCAAATACAATTGAACTTGTAAGAAACGTTGAAATCCCTGTTATGACAGCAACCGGAATTAACCCGACAACTGCGCCGTTTGCATTCGCAGCAGGCGCAAGTGCTATCGGCTGCGGTTCTTGCATCAACAAGTTAAACTCCGAAATCTCTATGATTGCAACAGCAAGCGCTCTTGTTGAAATCGCTAATAAAAACGCAGTTAAATCAGCTCAGTTAGTTTAATTTTAACAAAATTATTTAATAACAAAAGCGGAAGATTTTTCTTTCGCTTTTTTGTTTTTCGTTTAAATTCGTTTAAAAATGCACAAAAAAAAGACCTTGTAAATATCAAGGCCTATCCGTTTAAATAAGAAGAGAGAGCTTTATATATTAATATAAAGTATTGCACACGAAAAAAATTGCTACTAAAGCAATAATAAATTTACAAATCTTTACAATTATTATTAATCGACGGAGAAGATTTCGCGGATATCGTCGATTGTGAGAGATTTAGTAATATTTCTGTCAACGGAGATTACGCTATCGACGAGGTTACGTTTAATTGTTTTAAGTTTTTGGATTTTTTCTTCGACGGTATTTCTTGTAATAAGCCTGTAAACGAAGACTTTCTTTTTCTGCCCGATACGATAAGCTCGGTCTGTTGCCTGATCTTCGACGGCGGGGTTCCACCATGGGTCGTAGTGGATTACATAATCCGCGCCGGTGAGGTTCAAACCTGTTCCGCCGGCTTTCAAGCTGATTAGGAATATCGGTATTGTCGAATCTGTGTTAAACCGTTCAACCGCACCCTGTCGGTCTTTCGTTTTTCCTGTAAGATATTCGTATTTAATGCCGCTTTTATCGAGCCAATCCTTAATTATATCAAGCATATCGACAAATTGGCTGAATAAAAGTATTCTGTGACCTTCCGAGACAATTTCTTCAAGCATAACCTTAAGTTTTTCAAATTTACCTGAAGCGATAACATTTTTGACATTGTTTTTGTCGTACAATCTCGGGTGGCAGCAGATTTGGCGCATACGCAGCAGTGCCGAGAATATTGATAATCTGCTTTTTTCAAGTCCGTTTTGTTCGATTGACTTGAACAATTCTTCTTTCGTACTGTCAAGAACTTGAAGATAGAAGTCTTTTTGGTCGTCTGTCAATTCGCAGTATGCAATGTTTTCAACTTTATCCGGCAAATCTTTTGCAACATCGCGTTTCATACGTCGCAAGATAAACGGATATATCTGCAATTTCAGACGTTTTTCAACTATTTTGTCTTGACGTTCCATAATCGGGTTTACGTATCTTGAATTAAAATCCGCCATTGAGAACAAAAATCCCGGCATAAGAAAATCAAACACCGACCACAATTCTTCAAGTTTATTTTCAATCGGCGTACCCGAAAGTGCCAGTTTATGCTGGGAAGTCAACTGTTTTACCGCTTGTGCGGTTTGTGATGTGGCATTTTTAATATTTTGGGATTCATCAAGTATCACGTACCTGAAGTTTATATCTTTCAATTTTTCAATATCGCGTCTTACAAGGGCATAACTTGTTATAACAACGTCATAATCTTTAATATTTTTGAAAAATTGTTTTCTTTCGCCGCCTTGCAGTTTCAAACAGGTTAAAGAGGGTGCAAATTTTTCGATTTCCGCTTCCCAGTTAAAAACAACGGTTGTGGGAGCGACAACGAGTGTAGGCATTTGCCCGTCAAGCTCTTTGGCTTTTTGGATAACCGTCAGTGCTTGCAATGTTTTTCCAAGCCCCATATCATCAGCCAAAATCCCGTTCAGACCGTATTTGTACATAAACCACAGCCACCCGAAGCCTTTCAATTGGTATTCACGAAATTCAGCCTTAATTCCTTTTGGCAGTTCCAAATCTTCCGTTGTTGAAAACGTTGACATCTGTTCCCAGAATTTTTTAAATCTGTCGCTCAAAATCAGCTCCACATCAAGGTTTTTCAATTCGTTGATTAACCCTGCGCGGTATGTTTTTACGGTAAACCTGTTATCGGGATTTCTGTAAACATCAAACGAGTTAAACGATCTGAGCATTGAATAAATATTTTGAGCGGGATATTCGACAAACCCCAAACTTCTTATCCTTGCATATTTTTCGTCATTTTGGATTGTTTCGTAAATATCGTCAAAATCAATAATCTCATCGCCCGCCTGACCGTAAACGCTAATATCAAAACTGTCGGGCTGCTCGTCAGAGAAGTCTATTTTTGCGCAAAGTTTGAACGGATTTTCCATCAACTTGAAAAACGACATATCGTCTTTTTCTTCAAACTTCCAGCCTTCGCCGGCTTGTTTGAGGTAATAATTGTAAAAATCTATCGCGTTTTCTTTTTCCAATGCCAAATTGTTTGTCTGCATCGGGATGAATTTGCAAGCCAAAAGCATTGCATAGGCTTCGTTTTCGTGCTTAATGTTACGCTTAACCCAGTAGATTAAATCCTCATCAGCTTTTTTTACCGTTACATAGGGCGATTTGTCGGTCGAAGTTTTTGAATACGGCACTCTTACGCCGTCATATTCAAAGTCCAGAGATGCTTTCAAAGATTGGTCATAGTCAATTCCCATTGTAACAATATTAATTGGCGGACGTTCTTCAAGCATAAGTTTTGAAATTTTTTCATCCACAACGACTTTCATCAGCTTTTGCAACTCCGGCAAATCCTCGTAAATAAACTTTCCGCACTCGGCGTCTTTCAGGTCTGTAAACGAAGATTTTATTATATTTTGCGGCACCGATTGGATAGCAATATTTGTCGGGAAGATTATATTTTTGTACCTGCCCCATTTCAAATGTCTTGAAAAATATCTTACTTCTTCAAACGGGTAAACATCTTCGCTGTCGGGTCTGTGCCATTCCAAAGCCAATAACAGTGTTCCCGCGGTGTTTGAGGTGTTCACGGTTAAAACAAGCTCCCACTCGTCGTCAGTAAATTTCAGCCTGTCTTTGGTTTTTTCGTCTAAAACCTCGTCGGCTTTGGCTAACAGGGTAAACAGAGTGCCGAATTTTGCAATGGGAATATCGTACCAGCCGGCTTTTTTGTCCTGTCGTGAAATTTTCATTAACTGTTGGAAAATCAGCAGTTCGACTTTTTGCGAGGGGTTAAGTTCAAAATTTTTGTCTTGTTTTTGTGAATCGAGAATGGTTTTTAATATTGGTTCAATTTGTCTGACGACCTTGCCGCTTTGGCGCGAGCGAACCAGTATTGAGAAGAAATTGGCTTTTCTTTTGGGGTTGAAGTGGAAAATATAATCACCGTCGGGTTGTTCTTTGAGCGCGGTGTTTTCGTCGGGAAATTCAAACTCCATGCCAAACTTTGTTTCGAGCCAATCTTCGTAGGCATGCTCGTTTATGGCTTTTAAAGCTACCGCGACGGCATGCTTGCACCACTCGTCTTTTAATGGGCAGTTGCACCTTGCTTCAACCTTGTTTTTCTTGAATATTAAGTCAGTGTTGTAATGGTCTTGGAAATTTCCCTTGACTTTGCCCATGTAAAAGTTTTTCTCGGGATAATTGTCAAAGACCATATCCTTTGCATAATATTCGTAACCTCTGCGCCAATTCCCGGCGCCTGCTTGCTCTTTTATAAACTTATAATTAAATTCCGTTGTACTCATGCCCGAGTATTTCTCTTTCCTAAGGGATAAACTTCCATATAGAACATGCCTCTATAAACCCTTAACAATTACATTATATCAAATATATATCAAAAAACAAGGGGGTAAATGTATGTTACCAATTGTTGTGGGATTTGCGAGACTATTGGTTATTTAGGGTGGGGGTAAATGTATGTTAGAAAGTAGGATGGGTGGAACGATTAACATTTCACCCATCAACTGCAAATTCTCGCCGCGAGAAATGTAGGTTGGCGGTTTCTACCCCAACGCAGACCTACCCTTTCATATCGATAAGGATTTTGACGGTATCTTTGAGCAGGTTGCAGCTCCAGTTTATAATGAGCACCCCGCCAAGGATTCCGACGATAGAATCCAGATAGACAAAATGCAAATATTTCCCCACAACCAATGCAGCGATTGCCAAAATCGATGTTAGCGCATCGGCAAGTATGTGATAATACGCCGCTTTGTAGTTGTAG
>CANQSZ010000061.1 GCA_947626645.1 Candidatus Gastranaerophilales bacterium | reverse complement strand
TCTGTTTATTTCATTATAACATGAATTATAATGAATTTCGGGCAAAAATCATTCAGAAATTTTATTCAATAATTTTCACTCCGCTGCTTGTACCAAGCCTTGATGCGCCCGCTTGTATCATCGTGATTGCAGCCTGTTTATCTCTTATTCCGCCCGAGGCTTTGACTTTTAATCCCGCAGGTTTCACCGTTTCATACATCAATTTCACATCCTGTTCTTTTGCTCCGACACCGTTTTTAACAAAGCCCGTTGACGTTTTTACAAAGTCCGCTCCGCCTTTTATTGCACATTCACAAGCGTATTTGATTTCATCTTCCGATAGCAAGTCCGTTTCAAGTATAACCTTCAAATTATGTCCTTGGCATGCAGCTTTTATCCCTCTTATTTCATCAACGATATATTCTGTTTCTTGTTCTTTCACTTTCGTAACATTTATAACCATATCAATTTCATCCGCGCCGTCGCGTACGGCATTTATCGTTTCAAATATTTTTGTCTCCGTCGTGTTTGCCCCCAATGGAAATCCGATGACTGTTACAATTTTTACATCCGTTTCTTTTAAATATTCTTTTGCCGATTTAACATAGCAAGGGTTTATGCACACTCCGAGAAAATTATGCTGTTTTGCTTCTTCAAAAAGTTTTATAAAATCCGATTCAACCGCATCTTGCTTTAACAATGTGTGTTCAATGTATTTGTTTAAATTCTCCATAATTACCTCCTTATTTATAATAAACTGTCTAAAATTTGAGAAATTTGTTTTGATTTGTTCAACGTGAAAAAATGCAGTCCGCAAACATCAGACTCAATCAAATCTTTGCACTGGTTGATTGCAAATTCCGTACCGATTTTTTTGATGTCGTCGGGAAATTTTTCCAAATCATTTTTTAAATTTTTCGGAATTTCAATTCGTGCAAGCGAAGTCATTTTTTCAAGCTGTTTAATGTTTCTGATTGGCATAATCCCGGGGATTATCGGAAGATTTATTCCCGCTTTTCTCACAAGTTCAGTGTAATTATAAAATTTTTCATTGTCGAAAAACAGTTGGGTAAAAATTGCACTTGCGCCCGCATCGACTTTTCTTTTCAAATTTTCGATATCTTTTTGGAGTGTCGGACTTTCAATATGCCCCTCGGGATATCCTGCAACCCCTATTGATAAAGTCGTTTTTTCTTTGATAAATTCCACAAGCTCGTTTGCATATTTGAAATCAAAAACCTTCGCATCATCAACCAAATCGCCCCTTAATGCCAAAATATTTTCAATCCCCATATTTTCAATTTGAACTATATAATGCTCGATAAGCTCTTTTGTAGTGTTTACACAGGTAAAATGCGGCATAACATTAAGCTCTAAATCAAGAAAATACCTTAAAATATCCAAAGATAAACCTCTTGTGCTTCCGCCGGCACCGTAAGTCAGAGAAATAAAAACGGGGTTGTATCTTTTTAATATTCTGACCTGCTCGAACAATCCCGAAACATCCCCGTCTTTTGGAGGAAAAACCTCAAACGAGATTTTAGGTTTCGTTGTATTATTTTTACGGTCGTATATTTCTCCCAGTTCCATAATCAGATTATAACACACACAAAAAAAGACAGGTCTTAAATTGACCTGCCCTTTTGTGTCTTTTATTTATGCTGCGGCATCTTTAATGAAAATGCCTTCAGTGTCTTTGGGAACAACTACCGTAAATCCGAGAACATTTTTCTTGAGTTCAAATCCTTCGGGAAGTGTTCTTGTTCCCGTAACAAGCCCGCCATAAGCAGGAGATAAGTAGTAAGTACCGTCTATTGTTCTGACAAATCTCACATTTTCGGGTAATTTTCCGCCTTCGTTTACCGCTTTTATCTGCTCATCGGTCAATCTGCCAAAAACTGTTCTTGCCCATGAAATTTCCAAAGGAGCAGTTTCACCTAACAATTCATTATCATCCGGAATGTCTTTTGCCGTTTTTACAAATTCATCGCCCTTATGAAGTTGTAATGGTTCATCTTTTATCGGGTTTTTAACAAATACATCTTGCCCTGTTGTATTAACAAGATTAGCGTATGCTTTTGCTTCTTCTTTTGTTTCAAAAACTCTGATTACTCCCGCATCACCAAGCATTCCTTTGGGATTTGCATTACGGACATTTACCGCATAACCTTTTTGGGAATTTCCACCCATCACTATTGCCTCAACTGCCATAAACAACCTGCCTTTCACTTTCGCTATTATTCTCCACTACACACATATATATAAAAACCCTTAGTGTAAAATAATTGCTATTAAAATTATAAATATTAAGAAATGTTAAATCTTCTCACATAATAATTGTCGTCGTTTTGCAGTTGGAATTTAGCGTTAAGAAGCTCTTTATCGTCGAAATTGCGGGTTAGAATTTTTGCGGTTTTTTCTCTTATTGTGTATTCTTTGATATCTTTTGAGCGCAGAATTATTTGTTTTAATTCTGCAAAATCCAGTTTGTCCCAAAACTCATAAACCGTTTCAAGACACCAGTACAGTTTAAAAACTTCTTTGTTAATCTTGTATTTACCTTCCTGAAAATCAAATTTTTCAATTTTATCAAGGAGTTCAAAAGTTAATCGGGTAAGTTTTTGGCAAAAGTATTTGCAAAATTCGTCATTATTTTTGAGATTAGAAACCGCGCTGATGATGTTGCGGCAGATATTTGCGTTTATATCAATTATTGCATCGATAAAGACGGAGTAATTTTCTATATCGGAAAAATATCCGATAAAATCGGGATCAGACATAAATTCGTTAATTCTTAAAGCGACTGCTTCTCTGATTTTGCCGTCTTGTCCGGTGAGGTTTGAGATGAGTATTCGGGCTTCTTGAGTTGATTTTACGCAATCAAGCCTGAGTGCCGAGATTTGTTTTTGAACGATATTTCCGCTTTTCAGCAGTGTTATTAGTTCATCATGGGATAATTCTGCCTCGTATAAATTCAAGGCTTGCGTAAAATTTTCATCCAAAGTTTTATAATAACCTTTATTCAAATTTTATTCCTCAAAGTCTTTATACGACCAATATAACACAAAGCCTGATGATTTTTTATCCTAAAATCGTTTATATGTATGATATATCTTTTAAATGTCAGGATATAATAAAAAAATAGGAGAAAATTATGGGCAGCATAATATCATTTTTTCAAGAAATTTTCATGTTAAAAGAGGACAACAGCGTAAAAATCGGGTTGTCCGGATTTAGAGAATCGGATACCCCTGTTGAAAAGACATCGAAAAAGAAAAATTCGCCGAAAGAATTAAGACTTTCCGAACTTATGCGAAAAGGCAGCTATTAGAAATTTTTGTTTAGAAGTTAAATTTTTTCGTAGAAAATACTTTTATCCATTTGAGCAAAAAACTCCTGATAAATTTCGGGGGTATAAATTCTTATAATTCTCATCGGAGCGGATTTTACGAACGAGTAACCGTCTGCGTTTTGCAGAATTTTTTCTACAAGTACAAATCTCACTTTTGTTTGGTCTTTTCCGAATTTTTCAATATTAACGTTGGAATCAACGACGATTGTTTTGTCTCTTAGTTCGTTAGAAACTCTCATAGCGGGGTCATACATTGTACCGATTGCCGTTCCGCAAGAAAATACGGTGTATGTGGTCATTAAAGCAAGCATCAACGACCAACCCGCCACTCTGCCTTTGTTTACAAACCTTCCTTTAAAGGTTTTTTGCGCTCTTAAATATCCCAAATCGGGTTCAATCTCTTGGATTACAAACCCGCTGTCTTGGAGGGTATTCACTGCCGCTTTCATAACCATATTTGTATCGGGAGTTTCAAAAAATCGTGTCTCCATGTCCCGCATTTCAAGCTGCGACACTTTTTTTATCCTCTTTGCCATAACAGGATTTGTACAAAGAGAAAGAAACATTATTGCCAATATCAGTGTAAAAATCTTCTTTATCATATTTTTTGTTTCTGTAAGAAAATTGCTTTATCTACCTTTGAGAAAAAGTCTTGATAATACTGTTCATCGTTCACATCATCAATAAATTGAGCGTTTCCGTAAATATTGAGCAGTTTACGTTTAAAATTTACTCTGACGCGCATGTTTTTGCCGTATTCGGTTACATTAGCCGTTGTTTCAATTGTTGCGACCTTAATGCCGTTCCAATTAAGCCTTGATTTAGACAGACCGAACTCTTTTGATATATCGATGTTAGGATCTGAGGTGTCAAAATCTTTTACTCCGTAAATAAAGCCCAATAGCGGGTTTGCGTTATATACAATAAATCCTTCGTCTTGCAAGACGTTGAGCATCGCTTTCATAACAAGCGGTTTGTCGCTTGAATTGTAGGTTCTTGTTTGGAACTGCCGTTTTTCAAGCTGCGTCATCGGTGTAATTATCTTTTCGGCTTCTCTTTTTCTTGCACTTGCGGGCAAAGCAAGGCAAAGTACCAAAAGAAGCAATAATATTCTTTTCGTCATTAATTTTCTCCTAGAATGAACTCATGTGATAAGTTAATTTAGAAACTCTTTTATTTGAATCAAATTTTAAAACAACGGTTAAAGTTTTTTGAACGGATTGAACAGTGCCGCCGTTTTTGTTAAACCCGACACCTGCAAGTCCTCCGCCGAACCCGTGTCCGCCGTATCCGCCGCCTAAGCCGCCCAAATTAACCCCGAATCCCGAGCTGTTGTATGAAGTTATTGATGAAACTTTGTCATATATCCATGTTTCATAACCGTCTGCATCTTGAGTTACAATGTTTGGCGAACCCAATACCGATGCAACTTCTGCTTGCTCCGTTCCTATTTTAATATCTCTTTGCACAATACCCAATGTCATTTGCTGCTCTTGAACAGGTGCTATCATAGGTACCTGACATTTTTCGGGATGTTTTCTGCATTTTCTGCTCATCCTTGTTTCGTTGATTGCAAACGCGGGCATTGCTATTCCTAAAACCAATAGTGATACGATAATCTTTTTCATAATTTTTCCTTTTACTCCTGTTTAATACATCTTTTTCTACATTATAGCAAATTATTTGAAAAAATAAATACTTATGGCTTTTTTAATAAAAATCATTAAGAACTGTATATGAAAAAATTAATTCTGATATTGTTATTATTGTTAATTACAAATCCGGCTTTTGCAACCGTAATAACCGGTAAAGTCGAATACAGTGTCAATGATGCAAGGCAATCCGTACTCTCGCAGCCTCAAAAACCCGATTTGGATTTAATCAGGGGAAATATATTTGACAGAAATTATATTGAGAATGCGGTTTATCTTTTAAAAGGTTATACCGATTTAAAAGACAGAACTTTGGCATATTTTTCCGACGGAAGTTACGCGATTAATTATAAAAACGACTTGCGGCATGTTTTTTATTACAACTCCGATGGGATTTTGACCCATACGGAAGAACGTCTTTCGCTTGAATATCCTTATAAGGCTTTCAAATATAAAGTTTCGGGCGAGTTGGAAAATATGAGCTACAGAGTTTCGGAGCAGGAAACTTTTATCTTCGACGAAAACGCAAAACTTATCGCCCACTGGAAGGGAAACAACTGTTATGACGAGGATAACAATATAATTATGACAAGAAGTATAAAAAAATAACCGCCTGTTTTTGATTTAATTACTGTTCGTTTGCGGAAATAAGATATTTAATCATTTTTTTCAAATCTCTGTTCCAAACGCCGTTCCATCGTTTTTGGATAATGTCTGCGGGGCATAAGCCTTTATAGGTGTATTCTTTGATTGATTCAAGGAACAAATCTTCGCCTGTTTGAGCTTGTTTTAAGTATTTTTCGGCAATTTTAATTATCTCTTTTGCGTAATCGGCGGCTTTTGCTTTTTTAATTCTTGCTTGAAGTGCCTGCTTTGGAACATTATAGCGAAGTTCGGAAAAATCTTTATATTGAAGATGTTTGAACAATTCTTCGCACTCGTCCATGGCTTGATTACTGTACATAATCCCTTTGTATATCGCTAAAATTGCGTATTTCAAATCACCTCCGACACAATCGTGGTTTCTTATTTCAATAAAATTGCGCATTCTGACTTCGGGGAAATACAAGTTTGCTTGAAGTTCGTAATCTTCCAAGGTTGCTTGCGCTCCGTTAAATCCGTTTTTCATGTATTCTTCAAAAGTTATATCTCCGTTAACTTCAAATTGAAGATTGTCTTTTTGAATAAAAATCATAGGAGTTTTGAGAACGCAATCGATATAATCTTCAAACGAAAATTCTTCGCTGATTTTTCCGCAGAATCCGCATCGGTCGTTGTCGGTATTAATCCAGCTAAGCCCTCTAAATGTTTTATAACCCGTATCTACGCCCCCTCTGATTGGCGAATTGGCAAACATCGCGGTCATAAACGGGGTTAATTTATTTGCAAGTTTGAATTTTCTCATTGCATCTTCTTCGGATTCAAAATCTATACAGCACTGGATTCCGGCGGTTTCTCTCATCATTACGTCTGATAATATTCCCCAAAGATAGTTTGCCATTATTCTGTAGCGTCTTTTTGGGATAAGGTTTATTGATTTGTGGGTTGAATATGGTGAAACTCCGTAATTTAAAAGGACTGTGTTAGATGCGCAAAGTACGTCTTCAATTGTTTCATTGATTTCTTCAATCTTATTTTTCATCTGAAAAACGGTTTTTTGCGGTTCGGCACTGATTTCTATTTGACTGCCGGGTTCAAGAGTTATGGAGTCGTGTTTATTTTTTAACCCGATTATGTTTCTTCCGTCGAGTATATAATCCCAAGTCGCCTCTTTTGCAAATTCTTCCAAAAACGATTTTATTCCGTACTCTGCCCAATAATCCACCGCTTTGAACGATATTTCCGAAATCGGCAGCCTTTCATATTCCATGCCGATTTTGAAGTCTATCGGATTTTTGTACCCTTTTGTGTAGAGTTTAAGTATTTCGTCTTTGCTTAGAATTTGTTCCTTATTGACATTTATCATGCTAACCCCTTTGTATAGATAATAATATAACCATATTTAAAATAGCAAATAAAACTTTTGTAAACATTTACCTGTGTGTGGTATTATTTATTTTGTTATGAATTACTACGAACGGGCAAGATACTTTAGAACAAAAAAACGGCTTGGTCAAAACTTCCTTACAGACGGCGAAGTTATCCGAGATATTCTTGAATACGCACAAATTCAACCCGATGATACGGTGGTTGAAATAGGCGCGGGGGTCGGTTTTGTAACCGAACAACTCGTCAAATTCGCCAAAAAAGTTATCGCCATTGAACTTGATGAAGAAGCAATTAAAGAGCTTAAAAAACTTAACGCTCCTAATCTTGAGATAATTCATTCGGATATTTTGAAAACGGACTTATCAACCCTTTGCGAGGGCGAATTTAAAATAGTCGCAAATATTCCGTATTATATTACAAGCCCTATTATAGCTCATCTTTTGGGCGAAGTTGATGATTTAACCAACAAAAACCGCCAAAAGATAAAAGACGTGATTTTAATGGTTCAAGAAGAAGTTGCCCGAAGAATGGCGGCGAACGAAAGCTCGCAAGGCAAACAGTACGGACTTTTGACCATTCTGTCGCAGTTTTGGGCAGACGTTGAGATTTTGCGCTTCGTGGGCAGAAAATCATTCTATCCCGCGCCGAAAGTCAATTCCGCCTTGGTGAAACTAGTTGTACGCAAAACTCCGAGGTTGGAACTTTCCGACTATACGCATTTTAGGCGGGTTATAAAAGCGGGGTTTGCTCAGCGCAGAAAAAATATTAAAAACTGCCTCATAAACGGCGGGTTTGCAAAAGATACGGTTATAAAAAGCCTTGCCGCACTCGGAATTGACGAAAATATCCGCGGCGAAAAACTTTCACCGGAAACCTTCGGAAAGCTGTCCGAAATGCTCTTGAAAGGACACGATTAACCATGCAGACCGTAAAAATTCAATGTCCGGCTAAAATAAATTTGTCGTTGAAGGTTGTAAATAAACGCCCTGACGGGTTTCACAACATCGAAAGCGTTATGCAGACAATTAGTTTGTACGATTATTTGACCGTTACAATGCAGGATTTTGACGGTGTAGAAATTGTTTTAAGCGGTAACAGTACAGAAATTCCTTACGATGAACGGAATTTGGTTTATAAAGCCGCTGAAATGTTTATCCGAGCGGCAGGTCTAAAAAATAAAAAAATCAGCGTTTATATAGAAAAAAACATTCCGATATCCGCGGGTCTTGCGGGCGGAAGCACTGATGCTGCCGGTATTTTGTACGGTTTAAATCTTTTGTGTAACGAGCCTTTTTCGGAACAAAAATTGCACAATCTCTGTTCAAAACTCGGCTCTGACCTGAATTTCTGTCTGAAAGGCGGATGTATGTTGACAAAAGGCAGAGGCGAAATCTTAGAACCTTATAAATATGAAAAAATGTCCGTAAGTCTTATAAAACCTTTAAATCTGGGAATTTCCGCCAAAGAAGCCTACACAAAATTTTCTCAAAAAAACAACGCAAATCCCGAAGGAAAAGAAAATTTTGCAAACGATTTGGAATGGGCTTTACTTGACGATTATGAGGAGCTCAAGTTTATCAAAAGCGAATATCCCGAGTCTGTTATGACAGGTTCAGGCTCAACGTATTTTATGTCAGGCAAAAATTTTACCCCATGCGAAGGTTATTGGGTTAAAAATGGTTTGGAAACCGTGCCATGCGGTGTTAGGGTTGCCCAAACCCTTTAATAATCTTTTTGTTAAGTTTTGTAAACTGCCTAAATCTTTGTTGTAATCATCTTTTTGGATGATTTTGTAAAATTTCTCATAAAAATATTTAAAGTTTTACCCCAAAAATGCCGTAATCACATGTGTAAAAGGTTACTTATGGCATGAAGAAAGGTAAAAGATGGCATCAGATTTTCTAGAAGGTAAACCAAAATAATCAGATATGTGTATCGACAGGTTGTGTTAACAATTTGTTACAATCCGAAAAGCATTATGGTATATGGATTTTACACAAATTGTATATACGCGGTAGATAAAGTTTAGGCAATTTTTAAATACAAAAAACGTTTATAAAAGCATACGGAATTAGTACAAGTTTTCTATAAAGAAAAGAAAGGACAGAGAAAGATGACAGTATCAAGTGTGAGTGGTGCACAGCAACCACAAAGACCAACGGAAGCTCAGTTAAAGGCTCGTTTAGCTGAAGCGGAAAAAATGGGCGATCAATCAAAGATTGATAAAGCCAAGGAAGAACTTCAAAAATTTTATGATTTGAAGGCAAAAGAAAACCCTAGTGCAGGAACTGAAGTTGAAAGAACTGAAGAAAAACCCGGCGACAAGGAAAAAGCAGAAGCAGCGGCAGCAGCAAATAAAAAGAGTGCTGAAGAAGTTGCTGAAATGAAAAAACAAGCGCAACAGGCCGCTCAATTAGATCGTCGTTTAGATTCGGGCGAAGTTATTTACAACAAAGAGGGCAGAGAAGCAATCCGCTCTGAAGCCGAAAAACTTGACACAAAAGAAGAAGTTGAAGCGGCAGGCTTCAAACACAAAACCAAAAAATTGGCAAAAGCAGCTCGTCATGTTGGCGAACGTGCCGGCAATGTTGACACGGTAGAAAAAATCTTTACCAATAAAGAAGAATACAAAAAAGCGGTTGAAGAGGCTAAAAAAGACGGTACTTGGGATAAAAAACATCCGAAATACACATTGCTTGAAGGCAAATCTCTTGAAGGCGCTAAAAAAATGGCTCAAGATGCCAAGAAAAATATCAAACAAGATTTAGCTACATACAAAAAATTTGAAGCAATCTATAACAATACAAAAGATGAAGTCGAAAAACAGAATGCTTTTACGGAAATGGTTGATGCCGCAAAACGTATCAATAACTACTACGACGCATCTCAAATGTTTGATGAAAACGGCGAAATCAACAAAGACGCTTA
>CANQSZ010000060.1 GCA_947626645.1 Candidatus Gastranaerophilales bacterium | reverse complement strand
CAAGTAAATCGGCGATTTCTTCGCTTTGTTGTGAAACATCTTCTATCAATTCGGTGTCGCTGCCCGAGGCTAAAATGTCAACTTTCTTATCAAGGTTTGAAATCATTGTTTTGATTTCACTGTTATCCGTCGGTGTGATATTTCCCGAGTTATCCGAATAAATTTTTTCAATCGTATCTTTGATATCTTCAATCAAATCGGAATCATCGTTTCCTGCGAGGATGTCGATTTTTTCATTGATAAGATTGAGCATCGTGTGGATTTCTTTGTTGCTTGAGGTGTCTGCAACAGGTGTAATGTTGAGTTGTTCTATCGTATTTTTGATTTCATTAACCCATTCGGAGTTATCCATAAACGTCAGAACATTTATCTTATCCCTGATTTCATGAAGCACTGATTGCACTTCACTTCCCGACATGTATTCGTTTATTTCTTCAAGCCAATTTCTGTTTAAGGATTTTGAAAGAAGTTCAATTTTGTTGTTCAATGCCATCAATAATCTTTCATTACCAACCGCGGGGTCTGAACTTGCAATGTAGATTTCTTCTTTTTCTTTTTCGTCGGTTATGTTGTTTTCTATGTCTTTTCTAAGGTTTTTGATATCTTCTTTCAACAAGTCAAACGCTTTAATGAAATCAAAGTTATCTTTTCCGACAAGAATTTCTTTTTCGGCTTCCGTATCCGAACTTTTTAAATCCGAAAATCCTTCTTTGATTTCTTTTATTACATCAGCTTTTGCTATTGTTACGTTATCTATTTTTTCTCTGATGTTGTTTAATACTTCTTTAATTTCGTTGTTTTCGTTTGAGAGGTTTGTTATATGTTTTGAATATTTATTAAAGTCTGCTTTTATATCTTCAATAATATCAAGGCTAACCGTTCCTTCGTCAAACTCTTTTTCAAACCGGTTTGCGCTAAATTCGTCTTGCGAATTTTCATTGTTTAATTTAAGAAGTTCTTTCAAATGAGCCTTGAAGCTGAGTTTCAAACTTTCAATTGCGTTGACAATTTCTTCATTATTTGCCGCAACCGCAAGCAAGGATTTAATTTCTTTGTGTTGAGTATCCAGTTTCCCCGCAATTGATGTTTTAATATCTTCGCCGATTTCTGACAAATACTGTTTTTGTTCTTCTTTAAATTTGTTTATTTCGGCAACAAATTCCTGAAATTCTTTCATGTTGTCGGCTTGAGGCGGTGTCATTTTGTTAAGTGAATTTTCAAGCTCCGATTTAAGCTCGTCTATTCTGATTATCACCGTATCAATGTCGCTCAATACAAAATCTTTGATATTGTTTTCGGTTTGGGTAAGATTGTCCGATATTCTGTAATACGTATCGTCTAATTTTTCAAGAATATTAGATGAATCCGTATTTTGTGATAAATCCTCTTTTATCAATTTGTGTAATTCTTCAAAATCAATCTTGATATTATCGGAATTTGAGTTTCCGTTTTCTGAATTTACCAAATTGTTAACAATTTCTTTTATCGGTTCAAGTTCTTTGAGTAACGTATCGGTTTTGGAATTAAAGCTGTTAATTACGTCGGTATTAACAAGTTCCAACTCTTGTTTCAAGTCCATCAACTTATTATCGGTAACGGTTAAACGTTCGAATAAGTCAATGTCTTGCGTGCTGGCATGTCTTAATTCTTTAATAAAATCAAGTAAAACAGAGGCTTTTTCTTCAATCAATTCCGCATTATAAGTAAAACCTTGCTGAATACCGTTTTCAATGTCTCCCGTCAGATTGGAAAGATTGTTGCTTAATTCTTCAAATCTTTGGATTACAAAGGTCGGAATCTCGTTTTCTTGTGAATCGTCTGTTTTGAGATTTTCAAACGATTGAGAGAGCTTTTCTATCTGCGAACGTACTTCTTTAATCTCCGCCAAAGACATTTCGATATTTTCTTTCGGAAGGCTTGTGTCTTTTGACAATTGCTCGTATTCATTTAATTTGTCAAGAAGATTTTTAAACTCGTTTTCATTAAATACCTTATATTCATCAAGCCTGCTTTCCAAGTCTTCAAGTTTGGTTTTGACCGCTTCGGAAATATCTTCTTTTGAGGTATTTATAATTTCTTTTACATTATTAATATATTCTTCTATATTATTAATACTGTCATTTTTGTCTTTTTCGATTTCATCATAGTTGGATTTTTTGTTTTTGATGATTTCTTTAAGCTCGATAATGCCGTTTTTAATTTCCTCATCATCAAATTTTGCGCCGCCTTCTATGAAATCCGTTATTGTGGAAAGTTTTTTATCAACCCCTTCAATCTGTTCTTTTATCTCGCTTGTACCCGTGTTAACCGCTTGTTCAAGGTCATTTGCGTATGTTTCAAGGTTTTTGTTAATCAAAGTTACATCGTATGAAAAATCTATATCTTCAAGTTTGTCCATTATTTGTTGGTGATTTTCGTAACTTTTCTCGATTTTTTCACCTAATTCATTTGCCTTGTCCTCAATTGATTGCGATAAATCTTTTAAATCCTGTGAGTTGTCGGGAATATCAATAGCGGGAATATCAACAGAAAAATTCTCAAGAGTTTTTAATTTTTCGTTGATGTTCTTTGACAACTCTTTTATATCATCAGAACTTTGAGTTACGGTTTTGGAAATATTTTCAAGCTCATTTGATACCGCATCAAACTTCTCTGATATCAATTCAGAAACGGAAACAAAATCAATGTCATTCAACTTGGATTGTACTTCGTTATGAAACTCTCTGTTTTCGTTGATAATATTATTTAATTCTTCGGCATTTTTCTCAATGCTTTGAGAAATTTCTTTTATTTCTTTGGTGTATGAATCTATGTCAATGTTTTGCTCTTTCGCATCTTCCTGTTTTGCAATCGTTACTTCATCAAGTTTGTTGATTATGGTGTTGTATAATTCGTTGTTCTTTTCAACTTTTTCATTGAGCTTGTCCGAATTGTCGATTACGGTTTCTGTCAGAGATTTCAAATCCTGTTTAATCGAGTTCATATCTTCATTGATTGAACTCGAAACGGTTGAAAAATCAAGATTATCAATTTTTGTAAGGATATCTTCGTGGATTTTTTGATTTTTATTAAAATCTTCAACCGATATAAATTTGCCGTCAATTTCCGATAAATCAACTTTTTCTTCTCTTGGTGCGGCGTTTTTAACCGTATCGGCAACAAAATTTTTCAAATCGGCAGCAAAAGATTTGATGTTTTCGTTAATCGTTTCCGAAACGCTTGTGAAATCAATATTGTCGAGTTTTTGCAGAATGTCTGCTTGAATATCATGGTTTTTTTCAACTTTTTCGTTCAAATTGTCGGAGTTGTTTATCGCTGTTTGTGTTAATTCCTTCAACTCATTTACGTAAGATTCAAGATTTTGGTTAATCGTATCGGTTATTCCCGAAAGGTCGATATGTTCGATTCGCTCAATAATGTTTTGCTGCAAACCGTAATTCTTTGCCATTTCTTCGGTCAAATTATCGGTGTTGTTCATTATATTTTTTGAAAAATCTTTGATATCTTCTATGAAGTTGTTAAATTCTTCACCTGAAACTATTGCACTGATTGATTTTTGCAACTCGGAAAGCTGAATTATTATTGAATCGTTGTGCATTTCCTGAGTGTTCATAAAGTCGATTTTAAGCTCATCAATCATTGCATAAATTTCGGCAACGGTGTGGTTAACCTTTCTGACGTCGGTGTTTTGGGTCAATTCTTCAAGCTCTGTTGCAATCTTTTTGACGATTTCAAGAATTTCCAAAACAACATTCTGTTCGGCTTTATCGGCAACCTGTGTTAATAATTTTTTTGTATTTTCTTTTATTTTTGATTGAACAAGCCAATCTTCAATCGATGATGTTTTGTCGTAAATATGCCCAAATTCATCATCAAAATTCAGGTTATCAATCATTTTTTCGATTTCATCGGTTTTTCCGGCAAGATTTTCCATGTCGGTTTTTGAGGCAACTTCTTGCAAATTCTCAACCAAACCGAGCTGGTTACTGTTTAATGCCGCCATGTCCTGATGTGTCGGCAGCGTATCAAGTTTATCAGCCAACTTATCGGTCTTATCCAGTAGCTCGTTCATTATTTTGTTGTTGTTTTCGCTGTCAAGAAGAATCTTTTCGATATCGTCTTTTTGCGGAAGCTGGGTCAACATTTTTGATACGTGGTTTTTGATATCGTAACTCTGGTTTTCAAATGAAATGTTGTTGATTGCGGAAATTACTTTGCCCGATACTACATCGTTCAAATCCGTTACGATTGTTTTGATTGTTTGAAATTCCGTTTTTAATCCCGAAACCTTTTCATCAACGCTGTTGACATGGTCTTTGTTGTTTGATTGTTCAATTTCATCCGATAAGCTGTCAAACTTTTTGTATAAAGTTTGGATAGATTCTTCAAGGATTTTTGCTTTTGGCAAAGATTCTATATTTTGCGAAACTTTTGCAAGCGATTGTTTTACTTTGTCTGTTTGCGCAAGGATATCGTCAGCTTTTTCCAAAATGTTTGTGTATTCTTCTTTTGTTGCCGCTGTATCGAGCTTTTTGTTTATTGAATCCGTGTCTTTTTGTAAATTATCAACATCGGTTCTTGATGCAAGGTTAAGAATTTTTCCGGAAATTTCACCGATTTTTTCGATGATTGAATCCAAAACCCCTTGGGTTACTTTTAAACTTTCGGTCGTTACGACGTTATCCAAAAGTTTTTCCATGTTTGTATCTTTGTCGTCAATGGATTTAAGATACCTTACGATATCGTTTGTTGAAGATGTGATAATTTCCAACTGCTCTTGAATAGACGAACTCAGCTTCGATTGATCTATTACCGCAAGATTTGTGATAATGGTTTTTACATCGGAATTAACTTTGTCGATTGTATTTTTGCAATCTTGGTTTAAGTGCGTAAAGTCGGTTTTGAGCATGTTAATCGTACTTAAGATATCTTCTTTGTCGGTTTTGTCATCACCCAAGTCCGTTAATTTAGTCTCGATTGCGGATAAAAGTTTCTTTTGCTCTTTGGCTTCCGAATAAAAATTGTTAAGATTTTTGGAAAATATATCGAACAACTCTTTCATATCACCGGTTTTGACATGCTCGTCTTGTGCTTCAAATATTGACTTTAAAGCACCTTCTATATCGTTGAATTTGAAAAGAGTATTTGAATATTTTTCATCAACTTCTTTTGTTAATTCACTCAAATAAGCCTTTAAAAGCTCGGCAGATGCGGCATTTTCGTTTACAAAATCGACTTTTCTGCTGATGCTTGCAAGCAGTCTGTCAAAATCTTCGGCATTGGCATTGTTTGCCCTTCTCATCTCCTTTAGTAAATCTATTATTATTTCAAAATCTTGAGCCATCTTTTTATCCTTAAAAATACATATCCCTACATGTTAATATTACCAAACTTAGGCTTGTGAGTAAAATTTATTACGCTCATATATTACAAATGTTAAGAATAAAAAAAAGATTTACTTAAAAATCGGTGTTGGTGTTAGAATGTAAATTATAATGCAAGAAAAAGAAGGGATATAATGAGTAATATTGTTATTGATAAAACAAAATGTAAAGCATGTTACCTTTGTATAAAAGAGTGTCCGAAGGGCTTAATAAAGGTGAGCAAAGACACAAACAGTCTTGGTAACAATGTTGTGGAATTTGCTGATGCAAAAAATGAGTGTTTGGGGTGTGCGATGTGTGCGCAAAGATGCCCTGATTTAGCTATAATTGAGGTAAATAAAGGATAAAATAATGACACAATGTTTAACCGGTAAAAAAGTTTTAATGAAAGGGAATTATGCAATAGCAAACGCTGCGGTATTAGCCGGATGTGAATGCTATTTCGGATACCCGATAACCCCCCAAAGCGAAATCGGCGAATTTATGAGCGGAAAGATGCAAGAGTTAGGCAGGGCTTACGTTTCTGCCGAAAGTGAATTGGCTGCAATTAACATGACAATCGGGGCATGCTCAACCGGAGCAAAAGCAATGACATCATCTTCATCGTGTGCCGTATCTCTTATGCAGGAAGGTTTATCTTATGCAACTTCCGATCAGCTTCCCGTTGTATTGGTAAGCGTTATGAGAGGCGGTCCGGGGCTTGGTAATATTTACCCTTCGCAAGGTGATTACTTTCAAGCCACAAAAGGCGGCGGAAACGGTGATTATCACTTAATCGTTCTTGCTCCTTCAACCGTTCAGGAATGTGCAGATTTAACTTACAAGGCATTCTATCTCGCGCATAAATACAAAAACCCGACGGTGTTATTGGCTGACGGCATGCTCGGTCAGATGATGGAACCTGTCGAGTTTAAAAAATATCCGTACCCCGAAATTGACAATTCAAAATGGGCATTAGACGGTGCAAAAGGCCGTACCAACCGAGTTATTCGCTCTTATGCTCCGTTGGCAAGCAATCAGTGCGTATATTTAGAAGAACTTTACAAAAAATACAAACTTATAGAAGAAAATGAAGTTGAGTGGGAGGAAATCGGTACCGAGGACGCTGATGTTGTGCTTGTAAGTTTCGGCTCATCTGCAAGAAATGCCAAAATTGCGGCTAAATTGTTAAGAGAAAAAGGGGTTAAAGCCGGAATATTAAGACCGATAACTCTGTATCCGTTCCCCGCAAAGCGGTTGAGCGAATTGGCTTTGAAGGTTAAAAAGTTTATAACGGTAGAAGTAAATATGGGGCAAATGGTTAACGATGTAAGGCTTGCGGTTAACGGCAAAGTTCCGGTTGAACTTATACATAAGCCTGTCGGTATTCCGCCCGCTCCCGTTGAAATTGTTAAACAAGTTGAGGAATTGATATAATGACAACACAAGTTTTTAAGATACCCGATTCATTTAAAAAAGATGTGAGATACACATTCTGCCCCGGATGCGACCATGGGGTTGCGGTTCGTTTGGTGGCTGAAGTTTTAGACGAATTAGGATTAACTCAAAATACAATCTGTGCCGCATCAATCGGCTGCTCGGTTACGATATACGATTTTTTGAATATCGATACAATCGAATCACCTCATGGCAGAGCAATGGCGGTGGCAACAGGTGTTAAAAGAGCAAAACCCGATAAATTTGTTTTTACATATCAAGGCGACGGTGATTTTGCTTCAATCGGGCTGGCAGAAAGTATGCATGCCGCATTAAGAGGCGAAAAAATCTCCGCAATTTGTATAAATAACACAACTTACGGCATGACAGGCGGACAATTGGGTCCTACAACAATTCTCGGACAGGTTACGACAACTTCCCCGACCGGAAGGAATCTTGAATATTACGGATATCCGATAAAAATTGCCGAACACATCGCGCTTTGCGACGGAACAGCTTTCAGTGCAAGGGTTTCTCTTGATACCGTCGCTAATATCAAAAAGGCAAAACAGGCGATTAAAAAAGCGTTTGAAGTGCAGATGAAGGGATTGGGATTAGGGTTTGTCGAAATACTTTCGAGCTGCCCGACGAATTGGAAAATGTCACCTGATAAAGCTCATCAACGTGTCAGAGAAGAAATGATGCCGGTATTTAATCTCGGTATTTATAAAGATGTTACACAATCTTAATATTAAAAAAGGTAAGATAATATGGAAAAAGTAATTGTAATAGCAGGATTTGGCGGACAGGGAGTATTATTGGCGGGCGAAGTTTTAGCCAATGCCTTTATGCTTGATAATAAAAATGTAACGTGGTATCCGTCTTACGGAGCGGAAATGAGAGGCGGAACGGTCAACTGTTCGGTTACGGTTTCCGATGATGAAATCGGTAATGTTGAAAGTCCGACTTCCGATTTTATTATTGTCTTAAATCAGGCTTCTTTTGATAAGTTTGAACCGCTTGTGAAAGAAGGCGGTACGATTATTGTCAACACAAGTCTTGCAAATAAAGTCCAAAACAGGCATGACATAAACTATGTTTTTGCTCCTATCACCCGATTGGCGGAAGAAAAACTCGGCAGCAATAAAATGTCTAATATTCTTTCATTAGGTATTTTGTCGGTTTCAAGCGGGCTTGTTTCAACTTCAACTTTGGAAAAAGCTCTCAATAATGTTATTCCGCCCCATCGCAGAAATCTTATTCCCAAAAATGTCGAGGCTTTAAAACTCGGCTATGAGTATGATTTATTGAAAGTTTAGTCCAAAATCACCTAAAAAGTTGATTTTAAATTTTTAATATCGTTATATTCTTTAATGGTGTTAGATGAAAGGTTTATTTAAAGTGAAACGAGAAATCATTTCTTCCATTAGAAAAAAGGAAATACAGCTTGAACAGTTGCAGCAGCATATTGATAAAAGCGATGTTTGTTCGGATTTATACAACAAAGTGTTAATAGAAAAAGCTATTTTGAAAAAACAACTTGAAGATTTACAAAATAATACATTGGTTAATCGTATTAAGCATTTACTCCCTCGTAAAGAAAAACTTATTTGTGATTATTTTAAAGGCAACTAATCAGAGTTTTTTAATTCTATCTTAAGAACAATCATAAGGAGGGTGAATATGGACTATAAAGTCAGCGGGAATTGTGTATATGCAAGATTTGATAAGGGTGATGAAGTTTTGTCGGGGATTTTGGATATTTGCAAGCGAGAAAACATCTTGTCCGCAACATTTTCTGGTATCGGCGGGTGCGGTGAAGTCAGTGTTGGAACGCTCAACCCTTTAAATAACGAATTTATCCCCCATAACAGAAAAGGCATGCTTGAAATGGTAAGCCTTAACGGCAGCGTAACATCTGATGATGCGAATAATCTTTATCAACATTCTCATGCGATGTTTTCGTATCTTGATAATGAGGGGAACACTTGCACTCTTGGCGGACATTTGCAAAAGGCTGTCATATCTTATACCGCGGAAATTGTAATAAATCCTGTTCAAAACGGGGTTATAAAAAGAATGATTGACCATAAAACAGGGATTACGGTTTGGAAATTGAACGATTAAATCCGCAAAATTTTCTCACTTTTTAGCGTTTGTACTTGATTTTTGTTGATTAGTGTACTATACTTGGGTGTAACACTTTGTAACTAAGCTGTAAAGGTGGTGAAAATATAAATGGCAGAAGTCAAAGTCGGCGAAAACGAAAGTATCGAAAGCGCTTTGAGACGTTTCAAAAAGAAAATCCAAAAAGCGGGTATTCTTTCTGAAGTAAAAAAACGCGAAAGATATGAAAAGCCGAGCGTTAAAAGAAAACATAAATCCGAAGCCGCTCGTAAAAGAAAAGTTTAGGATTTAATTTGATATTTAAAACAGGAAGTCTTTAAAAGGCTTCCTGTTTTGTTTTATTATTTGTTAAATTATGCTGAAACCTACAATTGAATTAACGCTGATATTAAACCAATCAAGCTCGGTGTATGATTGCAGATTGCACTCGCAATTTTCGCTTCCGCAGTTGCAGATATCTTCAAGCCTTGCGATTTTGACATTTTTCAATGCGACAAGACAATCGTGACAGTTGTCGCATTTGTCGTGATATTCGTGGATTGTACCGTAAATTTGAAGATGATTTGTCAATATTAAAACTCTGCTTGTTGAGTTTTCTTCCATTATATTATTGATTATTTCACCCAGATTTTTTCCCATAATTATGCTCCTTTCTTTGTAATTTTTGAAAAAAAGAAAGAAGTTTTACATTGCACAAATATCTATTAAAAAGATTTATTTTCAAAAATATTTTTGTTTTTCAGCTTTTCTTTGGGAACAACAAGTCCGCAGTATTTGCAGGCAAACATAGTATTTGTGCTGTCTAAGGGCATAAAAAGATGATTGCACTCGTCGGAATTTTCAATGATATCTTCCTGTTTATCCGGCGGATTGTAACCCAAATCAAATTTCTTTTTCGGTTTGAGGGCATTTATTAAAAGTTCAAAAATGTACATTTATAGCGAAAACCCTTCCGGAAGCAATTCAGAAAGTTTATAGATTTTTAATTCATCGCCGTTTTTTAAAACAACATCGGTGTCGGCTTGGGAAAATTCGTAAATAACCTGCCTGCAAGCACCGCACGGTGCACAGTTATCCTGATTCGGAGAATATATGGCTATTGCCTTGATTTTCCTTTCACCGTCTGCTATTGCAGAACCTATAGCGTTTCTTTCGGCACAGATGCTTAATCCGAAACTTGCATTCTCAAAATTGCAGCCGCAGTATGTTTTTTCGCTTTCTGTTAATACGCATGCTCCGACCGAGAATTTTGAATATGGTG
>CANQSZ010000059.1 GCA_947626645.1 Candidatus Gastranaerophilales bacterium | reverse complement strand
GCCACAGATAGAAAGTAGCTTGAGGTATTTTATCACTATCGATTGACCAGCCCAGTTCGCGCAAACCTTTCACCATAATTGACTGCTTGCGTTTAAAATCATTGTTGGCATTTTTTACATAATCCTGACCCTCGACGGAATTTAAAATATACGCACACGCTTTTTGCATTGCCTTAAAAATTCCGTTATCAATAGTTGATTTTGCTTTTGCAAAGCGGGTTATAACTTCACTATTTCCGCAAAGCCAGCCCAAACGCCAGCCTGTGATTGCATAAGGTTTTGAAAAGCTGAAAAATTCAACGCTTGTATCTTTTGCGCCGTCAAATTCCAACACGCTGAACGGTTTTTGAGTTTCATCGAAATAAATATCGCAATACGCCGCATCGGATATTAAAAGGATTGAATGCGACTTGCAAAACTCAACAACGCTTTTTACATATTCTCTTGATGCGGTAACACCAAGCGGATTGTTCGGATAATTTATAATTATTGCCTTAACTTTGGCGGTATCGTAGCCGTCATCGGATAATTGTTTGAAAACGTCGTTTAAATCGGGTTGGTAATTATTATCCTCGGTTAAAGGAACAGAATAAGCCATACCGCCGGAGCATTGAACCATTTGAGAATATGATGCATACCCGGGGTCAGGAACAAGGATTATATCTTTATTTTCTTCTTTTGGAGTAATAATAAATCTTATCAGGTTTGCAAGCCCGTCTTTTGAACCCAAAAGAGAAAAAACTTCTTTATCATAATCGACACCAACTCCGAATCTGGACTTCATATATTGTGCAATGGCTTGTCTGAAATACGGTTCGCCTCTTGTAACAGAATAGGTGTGAATATTGTTTTCGGTTAAAAATTCTTTCAATTTTTCAATCAATGCCGAAGGAGGATTGGCAGTCGGTGCGCCCATTGACAAAGATATCGGAGCGCGGTTTCTTTTTTCAAGCTCGGGTGTTAATTTTGCGGTCTTTTCTTTGAGCTTTACCATAATATATGTATCTAATGACATTGCATCTTTATTAAACAAATTTTCCATACTTTTTCCTTTTTTATTTATATTTCAACTTTTTTTTAAGCCTGCATTTTCATCGGACCGTCTAAAGATGCCGTAACGAACTGCTTAGTATAAGGATTATCCTGCTTTAACAACTGCATCGGAGTACCTTCAAACACGATTTTACCGTCATACAACATTATGACACGATCGGCGGTTCTGGTGATTGTGGACATCTGGTGAGTAACGACGATTGATGCGGCGTTTATTTCGTGTTTCAACCTTACGATATAATCTTCAATAAGAGTTGACGACATCGGGTCTAAGCCCGCAGTCGGCTCGTCATACAAAATCGTATTAGGCTTGGTAACGATTGCACGGGCAAAACTCACCCTTTTTTGCATCCCACCCGAAAGCTCGGAAGGGAACTTGTTTTCAATCCCTTGCAAACCCACAAGCTGCAACTTTTGCAGCACATTTTCTTTTATCTGTTGTTTTGTATATTTTTTTCTCAAATCTTTGCGTTCTCTAAGGGCAAAAGATATGTTATCAAACACATTCAACGAATCAAACAGTGCGGAATACTGGAAAACCATTGCAATATCACCTTCTGAGGTAATAACTTCACCGTTATCAAAAGGAATCAAGCCGCAAATCAATTTCAGAACGGTACTTTTACCGGAGCCTGAAAAACCGACAATAGCGAGGACTTCGCCGTCTGCAACCTTGAATGATATATCGTTTATAACCACTCTGTCATCAAATTTTTTTACTAAATTACGAACTTCAATACTCATATTCAATATCCTTACACAAATTAAAAGAAAAATAAAACCGCAAAAACCATGTCCCAAACAACGATTGCGATGAACGACCAAACAACGGCTTTAGTGGTGGCAATACCGACACCTTTAGCCCCGCCCGAGGCAAAATATCCGCAAGTGCAGCTGATTAAAGATATTGTGCCGCCAAAGACTGCCGCTTTAAGCAAGCAGACCCACAAATCTTTCATATACAGCCCGAGCCATGCCGAATCAAAATAGGCTCTGTAAGTAAGTCCGGCGAACATATCAGACGTAACAGCGCCGAGCAAAACACCGATTACCGAGGCTAAAATTACGACAAACGGCATCATAATAATTCCCGACAACACTCTCGGGATAAACAAATGCCAAATCGAATCCACGCCCAAGACTTCAATGGCATCAATCTGCTCTGTAACACGCATAGTCGCAAGTTCGGATGCTAAAGACGAGCCAATCATTGAAGTTATGGCAAATCCCGACATAATAGCACCGACTTCGCGGACAATTAATATCGTCATCAATAATCCCACAAAATTTCCGCCGCCTTGTTTAACCATTTCGTGCGCAACTTGTGAGGCAACAATTATAGACGTCATACCGACAATTGACAACGTTATGGGTAACGAACTCACACCGAATCTGTCGCATTGAGCAATGAGTTCTGTTTTGGAAATTCCGTCTTTGAAAATTCCCTTTGTCATGTGGAATCCCATCTGCGCAATTTTTCCCAAAGTGTCGAGAAAATCGCCGAACGAAATCATAAATTGCGAAAACAATTTATACGTTGCAGACTGTCTTAAATATTTACCGAGAGTTATCATAATTTAATTATATCATAGTGTATTTTCGGGGTAAATATATATTTGCGGCAAATATATTTATCGAATATTTAAATTCAGCCAAAATAAAGCAATTGCGAACAAAAACCCCCCCTTCAAAAGAAGGGGGCACATGTAAAAATCACCAAGATTTTGAATTTATAATTGTTTAATTGTTGCTCTGTAGGTTGTGCGGGTGGTATTTTGAGGTTTGTAAGCTGATTTTTGGGCGTAACTCATTTGTTTAATGATTTTTCTTTCGCCCGTTTGCATTGAAACCGTATTTGTTTTGTTGTTTTGGACTTTTTCATTTCTATGGTGATGATAATTTTCATTATCTTCTTCACGACCCAATGCCCATCTGAAGCCCGCAGTGAGTGCAACACCCGTTCTTCCGCCGTTTCTTAGCATAACTTGTCCGAATGCCGTAAATTTATCGTTCCAACTTCTTTGCAAACCAACGCCGTACTCAACGTAAGGTTTAACACGCATATTCGGAAGAATAACGCCGTCAGCAGATGTTGAACCATGAGTGATTATGTTCCAAACCATACCGACACTCGCGTAAGGTTGCCAGCCGTTTTTCGTGTTCATTATAAATCTCATCTTCGGATTTAACTGTATTGAATGGCTCGGGTCTGAGTCAATTCTTACACCCGCAGCGTTTGTATAGTCAAACGTATTAACGAAAGTGTAAGACATTTGCCAAATAGGTTGCAAGATATATTTGCCTTCTTTAAATTCGAAGTTATAACCCGATTTGGAAGCAACACCCGCCATTAACATTGCGGCATCTTCTTTACCGTACATTGTTCTTGTATCGGCAACACCTGCGCCGACACTTGCGGTTAAAGCTGTCCAGAAATTTCCTTTGTAGAAAGTTTCCGTTAAACCGAGCAAGCCGCCGTTGAAGTTCGTATCGTTTCCGCCGTAGCTTAAGTGTGATCCCGTATATCCGATATAACCCGTTCCGACATTATGCCAGCCGTGTTTCAAGTGGCGGAAGTTTGTATCATAACCCATTAAAGTTCCGTAGGTAACCGCATCGACAGTAGGTCCGTTTTTATAATCAACAGATTCAAATGTTGTATAAGGTCTTACCCATCCTGCTTTGTTTTGGTCTTCTTCGTGGCAATAACAGAGTGAGCCAAGGTTTTCGTTAAATTCGGTACTCAATGCGTATCTGTCGGAATAGATTTTAGCCTCACGAATAGCTTCCGGCATTTGAGTAAACGCATCGGCGTGCTCAAACACGTATCTGAAGGTTTCGTTTATAGCAGATGATGCAGCCTGTGTCGTGACAGGGGATGCTAAAACCGCAGGGTTAAACGCATCCGAGGGGTTGCCCGTTGAACCTGTAGAAGCATCAGGGCGGAAATATTTATCGCCTCTTGTGAATACAAAGTATCCGCCATCGCCTTTATCATCGTATTGGTTTTCTTTATCATATATAAAGTTATATTTATATATAGGAGTATAAGCCGTAAAGTTTTGGTATTTCTCATCGGGAACCATACTCAAACTGTTTGTAACATTGTTTTTCAATCCCGGTTGAGCAAAATACACCGCAACGACTTTATCCTCAGGATTTGCGTCAGACAGAAGATTCATACCGAGAACGTTTACGTTTCCTTGATGTTCGCCGTAAGTTTTAGATTCAAATCTGTCCATTACTCTGTTTTTCAAATCGACATCGCCGATAAAGTCGGTATCTTGTTTAACCGTCAGGCTTTCTAACGCTGAAACGCCGACGGTGTTGTTAATCATTGATAACGAACCGCTGTCAAGAGTCAGGTTGTTGCCGTTTAAAACGTCGTCTCTTTGGCTCAATATTAAGTTTGTGCCGTTGAGTGTAACGTTCAGAGCGCCTTGCGAACCGTCTTTGTTTTTACCCTCAATGTTGTTGTTCAAATAAATCTTACCTGTCTTGTCGCCCTTGAAGTTGATACTCAATCTTCTTTCGACTTCTTCTACTGTACATTGACCGTCGTCTGTGATGTTTTTTGCGTAGTTGTCAACCGGTACATTATCAGCATCGGGGTCATAATCATAATGATTACCATACTCATCTTCTTCTTCAATGCAAAGATAATGTCTTGTAACAGTACCGTCTTTTTCGGTAGTTTCATAAAATCTGTCAGAAATATATTGTTCCTTATCGGGAGTTACATCACCCGCAATCTTATCATATATGGCGATTGCACCGTTATTTTGAGCAGTGAAGTTTATATCAACATCGGGATCATCAAGTTCAACTTCGCGATAAACCGGTATTCTTCCACCATTTCTCCAAATAGTTTCACCGGTTTTAACAACTTTTGTTCCGGTCAAACCGCCATAAACGGCTTGCGATTCTTTTTCGCCGTTTCCGACTTGAACATAGTTGCCGCTAAATACACTTTGTTCGTTATCTGCAACAAAGTTTATATCGGCGTTTGTAAATACTGCACCGCCTAATGCTCTGCCTCCGTCAGATTTTGCATAGTTATTAATGAAACTTCCATGGATTTCACCAAACGTACCGTCAAAGTTAGAAATTGCACCACCTGTAACATAGTTTTTGCCAAGTGCATAGTTGTTTGAGAAATCACCCGTAATTTTTTCTATTTTTGCCTGATTGTTATAAATCGCACCGCCTGCGCCTGATACAGAGCCTTCAACGTGGTTATCGAAGAAATCACCCTCGATTGAAGTCATCGTCGCATCAAGTGAGTTGTAAATCGCACCACCTTGAGCATAATTGCCGCCATCTTTTGATTTAGCGTAGTTGCCTTTAAAATCACCTTTTATTGAGCCGATAGTGGCTGATTGACTGTTTAAAATCGCACCGCCGCCTGCTGCAACCGAACCATCAATATAGTTGCCAATAAAATCGCCTTTGATTGATTCAATAGATGAGCCGGCAAGGTTTTCGATAGCACCGCCCTGTCCGTAACTTTCGGAATCCTTACCTAACTCAACATAGTTTCCGATAAAGTTGCCCTCAATTGTGCCTATTTTACTTGCTTTAGTGTAGTCAAGCGAACCGGAAGAAGTTCCATCCGTACTGATACTGTTGTGAATAGCGCCGCCGTCAGCGTAAGATTCACTATATACATGGTTTCCGACAAAGTCGCCTTTGATATGTTTAATTGTAGAGCTTTGCTCATTAAATATAGCGCCGCCTTGAGCATAATTTACAGAACTTTCACTGGGATTTGTGGGTTTGCCGACTTTTATATAGTTACCCCCAAAATTACCCTCGATATTTTCAATAGTACCGCCTTGGTTATGGATAGCACCGCCCGAACCATGTTGATAATTATTAACATCTGCGACATGGTTACCATAAAAATCAGCTTTTAAATCCGTAATTTCACCGGTATTATACATAGCACCACCATAAATAGTGGAGTAGTTACCTTGGAAACTTCCCCCTATATTTTTAATAGTTCCGCTATTATTAATACCGGCACCGCTGAATTTTGCGGTGTTAGCAAGAAAATCGCCTTCAATAGTGGTTATATTACCGGAATTTAATATAGCACCCAGTTTGTTAGCTATAAAATCACCATATATTCCCTCTATTTTTCCTATACCCGTAGAATTATTGCCGACGTTTTCAAGACCTCTGCCCTGATTGGAGATAAAGTCGCCTGTTACAATGCCTATTTTTCCGGTTGCTTTATTAGACAATGCCGAAGAACCTTCTTCACCAAAATTGCCTATGAAATTACCGGTTATATTTCCCATCGTACCTTCGTTCCTAACGGTACTTGAACCACCGTTACCGATGAAATCACCGGTAATATCGCCCATTACGGCATCTTTATCATTAAGTATAGTGTTCTGACTGCCGCCATTATCTGTATAATTACCTATAAAATCACCTGTAACGGCATCATGTGTCTGACCTGCGGTGTGATGGATAGGCTCATGAAGTCCATCTTTATGAACCGTAATTGTAGCTCCTGTTTGTTGTTCAGCTTTTTTAACTCCGTCTTTTAAAGAATAGCTATAGGTTTCGGTTTCACCAGTTGAACCGTAAGTAGTTTTAGCCAAGTCTAAACGATAATAGACCGGTTTCAACTCATGAGTTGAGGGGTCGTATTCATATTTAACGATTGTGTCATCGCCTTGTTTATCGACTTTTGTCAATTTATAGCCTTTATTTGCGTCGTTAGCAATCGGCATGACTGCGTTTGCGATTTGTGTCATGACACTGTTTGCAACAGGATTGCTTGAAACAGAAGAATCCGCAGGGTTTTCATCGTCGGACAACAAAGTATCCGTCAACGGAACCGGCGCTAGCACATCGGCCGCCTCGGCAGTGTTACCAAACGACACACAACCCGCCAAAACCGCTAATAACAGGCTGTTAAGGGTTACCCCCCCCCCCGAAATATTATTATTCAGGGAATTGCTAAATTCATAATCTTGTCTTTTCATACTGTATATCCTCATGTTAAACTGTAGCACATTAGGTTATTCACCTTCCGATGTTTGTATCGGAATATTTTGCAAAAACTTTAATAATTTTAGGGGAATTGTTACAAAACTTCATACAAATAATGTAAGTAGCTTATACTACTATTATACAGATGTTTTTATAAAAATTCAACCCTTTTAGATACTTTTGTGAAGTTTTGTAAAGACAAATCGCCCAAAACCCGGACTATGGTGGAAATTTTTTTTGGCGGGTTGTGAGGAAAACACAAAAACATGTCATCCTGAACTTGTTTCAGGATCTTATTATGTGTAATGACGGCATTTGTTTTTTGTGGGGTGTGGGGTCGGATTTTTTGGGGCGGGGGTATGGGATTTTTCGGCGGCATGACGTTTTCCCCTCCCCCCTTGAGGGGGAGGGGAATAAAATCCCGTCGGATTAGGCATATTTGTTGGGGTAGAAACCACCAACCTACATTTCTCGCGGCGAGAATTTGCAGTCGATGGGTGGAATGACAATCGTTCCACCCATCCTACTTCTCTACATTGCTTTACCAAACATGTCATCCTAAACCTCGCAAATACCACAACAGTTAGTTTTTGTTGGGGTGGAAACCCCAACCTACTCTGAATTTCGGGGCAGTAGGTCGGATTTACCAATCCGACGAAAATCACCTCCCATATATTAATATAAACTGTAACATCATTTACCCCTCCGACGAAAATCACTGAAAAATTGTAGGTTGGGGTTTCCACCCCAACAAAAACCTCACAAATTTCAATATAATTGGTAACAATATTTACCCCTTTACCCCTTACTGCGCTCGCATTAAACGTGCCTACGTGTCCGCAACCAAGTCCTTCGGACAGATTGTCCCTGTTGCGGACACTGCGCACTCTGCTCGCTTGAAAGAAAAGGGGCATGCCGAGCATGCCCGTTCATTTCATTTCTGAAACAAAAAAGGATTCACATTAACCAAAATCTTTTTTTATTCCCGCTAGTATTCTATTCCCTGTCTTGCCATTACACCGGTGTCGAAATAATGTTTTATCGGCTTCATTTCGGTTACCAAGTGCGCCATCGCTATCAATTCAGGATGTGCATATCTTCCGGTCAAGACTATTTCCAAATTCTCGGGCTTATGCAGCAAAGTATCCTTGATATCACTGACTTTTATCATATTCATCGATGTACAAATGTTTATCTCATCCAATATAATAAGCTGGTATTCGCCCGAATTTATTGCCTCTTTTGCAAACTCCCATCCGCGTTTTGCTTCCTTATAATCGTCAAGACAAACATTGTGCGAATAACAAACCCTGTCCATCCCGAATTGCACTACCTTCAAATTGGGTAAAAACTTTGAAGAAGAAGTGATTTCACCGTAAGTAGTCGCACCGTCACCTTTTGTAAACTGGATTACCAATACCTTCCAGCCATGACCCAACGCTCTTAGCGCTAAACCCAATGACGCAGTAGTTTTCCCTTTTCCGTCTCCCGTATAGATTTGTATATATCCATGTTCTAACACTCAACTACCTCCGCGGATAAATTTACTCTTTTTCTCTTTCTTATCTATCTCTAAATATTATCTCATTTTCGGATAAATATTAATCGTTCCAAGGATGGATTATATTAATTAAAAAAAATATTAACTATATATTTCTTCTCCGCCCAAGACGTATTACTATCATAATCCAAAATTCGTATTTTGTTTCATTTTTGCCAAGCTCCATGCCAAAGATTTTACAATTTTTTTTGCCGCATTTTTTGCCACTCACAATTTGACTGATTTTTCACGATTTTTTTATATCGAAAAAAATTTACAATTGTTTTGTTAAATTAATTTAAAAAACCCTTGCAAAAGTTTGAAAAAGTCTTACAGCAAGGGTTCCGGCTCATAAAGTTTTGTAAAGGAAAATTTTTAAGACAGTTCGCGAATTAACTCCTGCGCTTCCTCGCAATCGGGAAACGAATCGGTGATTTTTTGCGCGTATTCAAGCGCCTCATCAACTTGCCCCAACTGCCGACAGCATTTTGCCGTGTTTAGCAAAATATTTATATTCAACGGTGCTTTTTCCAACAAATTTTTAAATATCGATTTTGCCTGCTCGTAATTGCCCAAATCATAATAGCAAAGCCCAAGCAAATTCTGAACATCCGGAATTTTTTCCATCTCATAGGATTTTACAAGGTACATCTTCGCCTTCTCATACTCGCCTGCAAGATGAAAAATTCTGCCCGCTATAAACAACAAAAACGCCGAATCATGCGATTTTGACATCGCTTTTTCAATCTGCTCTTTTGCCGAGTCAATCTGTTTCAAATGAGTCTTATTCAATGCCGAAAACGCAAGCGCGTTCGGGTTGTCGGGGTTTATTGAAATCGCTTTTTGATAAAATTCATCCGCCTTTTCAAATTCGGAGGTGGAATGCAAGTAATTCGCGTATTCCAACACAACCGAGTAATTCTCGGGGTCGCACTCATAAGCCTTTTCAAATTCATCTTTGGCATAATCAAAAAGACGCTTATTCAAATATATTACCCCTAAATCCTTGTGTGCGGGCGCAAACTCGGGTTTTAATTTTATTACTTTCTTGAAAATCTGCTCGGCTCGGTCGGTATCACCGGTTCTTACGCACAACAACGCAAGTTCATAATAAATTTCGGAAGACGTCGTTCCCTGTTTGATTATCCTTTCGTAAATCTCTTTTGCGTTGGAAAATTGACCGACAGTTATATAAACATTGGCAAGTTTTTTCAGAATATTAACCGCTTTCGGGTTTAAAAGTGCCAATTGTTTCA
The DNA here is from genome assembly GCA_947626645.1 of Candidatus Gastranaerophilales bacterium. Taxonomy (GTDB): domain Bacteria; phylum Cyanobacteriota; class Vampirovibrionia; order Gastranaerophilales; family Gastranaerophilaceae; genus Zag111. Next base: position 411 of record CANQSZ010000059.1, on the reverse strand, counting down.
AAAGTCCTATTGCAATTTCGTATTCGCCTATTACCTGATAGCAGCAGGCAAGATTATACTTATAAGTCGATTTCTGCGGATAGGTCGATGCAAGATATATGTAATGCTCTATTGCCTCATTGAATTTGCCCGACTTAACTTCCGATAATGCCCACGCAACAAGATAGTTTTCCTCGTGCGGCTCAAGTTCGTTTGCTTTCCGGAAATATTCGCAGGCTTGAGCGTGTTTGTTTTGTACCTGTAAAATTGATGCCATATTGAAATATGTCAAAGAATCATTCGGATCGACTTCCGAGGCTTTTTTGTAAGTCTCAAACGCTTTATCCAAATCGCCGATTGTCATATACGACGTTCCGAGATTGTTGTATAACTGCACGTTTTCGGGGTTTAACTCAATCGCTTTTTCAATAT
>CANQSZ010000058.1 GCA_947626645.1 Candidatus Gastranaerophilales bacterium | reverse complement strand
TGTAATTCCTACAGGCACTGCTTGTTTGGAAAAAAGAGGAATCGCACCGAGAGTTCCTCATTGGGTATCGGAAAACTGCTTACAATGCGGAATTTGCGCATCAGCATGCCCGCACGCAGCTATAAGAACCAAATTGGCAGAAGCAGACAGCCTCAAAGATGCTCCCGCATCATTTAAAACGGTTGATGCAAGACCGAATGCAAACGGTGAAAAATTCAAAGTTCAGGTTTATTGTCAGGATTGTACGGGTTGCGGTGTATGTTTAGACCAATGTCCCGCAAACAAAAATCCCGAAAAACAAGCTCTGACTTGGTCAACAATTGAAAAAGAAGTTGAAGCATGCGAGCTTGTAAACGAAAAATTCTTTGACGAGTTACCTGATAATGTAATGGGCAAAAACACAACAAAAACAATTAAAGGTGCAATGCTCAGAAAACCGTTGTTTGAATTTTCGGGCGCTTGCGCAGGATGCGGTGAAACTCCTTATGTAAAATTGGTTTCACAATTATTCGCAGAAAATGCAATCGTAGCAAACGCAACAGGATGTTCTTCAATCTATTCCGGTACTTTCCCGACAATACCTTACACCAAAACAAAAGAAGGCAGAGGACCGGCATGGGCTAACTCATTATTTGAAGATAACGCAGAGTTCGGTTTCGGTATGAGATTAGCGGTTGACCAAAACAGATCAACATTGAGAACTTTTGTTGATAAAGTTTTAGCTAACGAAAAAACACCTGCTGATTTAAAAGAAGCACTTGAAGGCGCATTATCACACTGGGATAATTCAAAGACCGAAGAAGCGGTAGCGGCACAAAATAAAGTAAAAGAAGTTCTTTCGAAATACGCGGATTGCGGATGCCCTGATATGGCAAAAGTAAGAGAACTTCAAGACTACTTCACCGACAAATCCGTCTGGATAATCGGCGGAGACGGTTGGGCAAATGATATCGGATACGGCGGTATTGACCATGTATTGGCACAAAACCAAGACGTTAATATCCTCGTACTTGACACAGAAGTATATTCAAATACCGGCGGTCAAGCATCGAAATCAACTCCAACAGGTGCCGTTGCTAAATTTGCAACCGGCGGTAAACGCACATACAAGAAAAACATGGGCTTGATGAGCATGTCTTACGGTTATGTTTATGTAGCATCAGTTGCATTGGGTGCAGACAGAGCGCAAACTCTTAAAGCATTCCAAGAAGCAGAAAGCTACAAAGGACCGTCAATCATCTTTGCTTATGCACCTTGTATCGCACACGGCATTGACATGTCAAAAACCCAAACGGAACAAAAACGTGCAGTTGAAGCAGGATATTATCCGTTATACAGATACAATCCCGCAAACGAACAGCCGTTCACTTGGGATGCTAAAGACCCGAGCGGTAGCTACCAAGACTTTATAAGAAGCGAAGGACGTTATAAGTCATTACTTAAAACTAATCCGCAAGCTGCTGAGGACTTGTACAATCAAGCAGAACAAGACGCTTCTAAACGTATGTCCGTTTATAAAGCCGTCGGCGAATTGATGAGATAATTAAAACATCAATATACAAAAAGGGGAACATCATCAGATGTTCCCTTTTTTTAATGCAAAATTTTTTTATTACTCGATAATTTTGCCTTCAAACAAATCCATAACCATATTGACACTATCCGAATGATATGAATTTCCCAAAACTTCGGATGACTTGGTATCGGAAGGTTTTACTTCACCTTCTGCGGATTCCGTATCAATATCCGTGATATCTTCATCTGAAGAATCTTCATCGGGATTTTGTGGTGAATCATTTTCAACAAGCTCGGGAACGGTTTCGGATGGGGGAACAATTAAAGGCTTTTTTGCAGGGGCAGGCTTTTCATCTGTATCATCGGAAGATGATTGCTCGGCTCTTATTGCATCGTCGCCTTGCTCAGGCATTCTGACAATGACTTTTTTAACCTCTTTCCCAAACATAGTGTTTGCGGCTTGGACAATCAAGTCGTACTTAGTGCCTTCTTTTGCGAATTGTTTAAGCCAGTTTTGACTTTTGACCGAGATAATAATTTCATCTTCGCTCAATTTAACCGGCAGTGCTTGCTGCTTTAATATTGAGCGCGAAGGCGAGCTTGAAATATTTTCAAGGAAAGTTACCCATAAGTCTTTTAAATTATTCACGGGAGCGGATTTTGACATCGGAACCGCCTGATTTAAAACTTCATCTTCGGTTAAAACATTATCCGTTGCAGCTTGTTTTGGTACTTCGTCGGATTCGGTAACTTTAGCCTGTTGAGAAGGTTGCGGTTTAGTAATTTCGGACTTCATAACAGGAGTCGGCGGAGTATTATATGATGAAACATTAAGTGCGGGCTTTACAACCGCATCGCCGCTTTCCAGTATTGAAATTCTTTGTTGCAGTTCTTCAAGTTTAGTATTTTGAACAAGATTTGACATATCCAAAATTGCAACATCAAGCCATAATTTCGGATTAGAGGTCAATTTTAATTCTTTAATGTAGGAAGAACATCTGTCGATTAAGGAAACTATTTGATGAGTTTCAATATTAACCAGCTTATCGGACAGAGTTTTAATCTGCTCGTCATTTAATTGCACAACGCCGTTTACAGAATTGTTACCAACGGATTTTAAAATTAAAGCATTGCGCAGATATTCCAAAAGATTGGATAAAATTTGCACCGGCTCATTACCTTGGTTATAAATATCATTTAAAGTCGATAGCGCGGCACTTTGGTCGGATTTAGAGATATTATCAAACAAAAGGGATAAAGAATTGAACGATAATCTTCCCAAAAGTTTATTGATATCATCTACACTTATAGCTTTATTGGTGGAATTGAGAATGCTCAACTGGTCAAGCAGAGCAATACTGTCGCGCATTCCGCCAGCTGAATTTTGTGCGATATAAACAAGAGCATCATCTGTTATATTTATAGACTCTTTATCGGCAATAAATCTGAGATGTTTTGAAATATCGTCGGTTGTAATCCGTTTAAAATCAAACCTTTGGCAGCGGCTTTTAATAGTATCAAGGACTTTATGAACCTCGGTTGTTGCAAGGATGAAGATTACATTTTTAGGCGGTTCTTCCAAAGTTTTCAACAGAGCGTTAAAAGCATGGTTTGTGAGCATGTGAACTTCGTCTATGATATAAATTTTATAACGGCATTGAACCGGAGCAAGAGCGACTTTTTGGATAAGTTCATCAGCATCATTAACCGAACGATTGCTTGCCGCGTCGATTTCTATTACATCAATCGGAATTGAATTGGTGATATTTTTGCAATTTTCGCACTCGTTACATGGGTTAACGGTAGGCCCGTTAACGCAGTTCAGGGATTTGGCAAAAATTCTTGCGGTGGAAGTTTTTCCTGTTCCTCTGGGTCCTGTGAATAAATAAGCGTGTGAAATACGATTAGATTCAACGGCATTAGCCAAAGCTCGTTTTATATGCTCCTGCCCGACAATCTGTTCAAGCGTTTGCGGCCGATATTTTCTGTATAAAGGTATATAATTCTTATCCATAAGAACATTATAGCAAATAATTTTCAAAATTGGACAATATATGAATTAACTTAAACGAAAAAATCAAAGTCGGACAATTAAAACATCGGATTTAACACTTTCCAAAACCCGCTTGCTGACAGAACCCAGCAAGAATTTTGAAAGATGTTTTTTGTCTTTAATACCGCTAACAACAAGGTTAATATCTTTTTCGGTTGCATATTTAATAATCTGTGCGGAGGGAACACCGCTTAAGACGGATTTTGAATGAACTTTTAATCCTTTATCGCAGAACATGTTTTCAAATTTATTCAAAAGCATCATCGAAGCGTTTTGCTGCTTACGTTCGATTTCGACAACCCAATTAGAATCAAGAGTTCCTTCGATAAAAAGATAATCGGGAATTTCATAAACCGTAAGCAGATGAATGTCTTTATCGTTAAGGTTAAGCATATTCAACGACTTAGACACGACCCCGAAACTCAACTCCGATGAATCGACGGTGAAAAGAACTTTTTTTCGTTCATTTTTCTCTTTGGAAATAAAGGTTGAAAGTTTTGAAACCGAGGCAATTTCTTGGGAAACAGAACCGAGCCATTTTTGGATACCTTTTTTGCCGTGAGAACCCAAAACAATAAAATCATAACCGCCTTCATCTGCAATATCCAAAATTGCATCAACCGTTGAGCCGCAAATTTTAATTTTCTTGCCGACATTAAGACCGTTTTCTTTAAGATATTTTTCGGAATAATCAAGAATTGAATCGGCAGAATTTGCACATTGAACGGCAAATTCGCTATCTTCTAATGAAATCGTATCAGGCAGAAAACTCCAATCAATAACGCATATTACATCAACCGTAAAATCACCGACCCAATAGCCAAAATTTTCTATTGAAGAATAACTTATCTTTGACCCGTCGGTACAAAATAAAACTTTCATATATCACTCCTTTTTATAAGAAAATAAAATATGTTAAGGAAAATTACATTAGCTGGTCATATACTTTTTTTTCTGATATCATAAAGAGGGATCCGTATTTTTAGGATTATACAAGTAGTATGCCGGCACAAGAAAACGTAAAACTAAAAGAATACAGAGAATTAATAGAAATAATAGCCAAGGTGGAGTATAACAAATTTTCAAACTCGCATCTTATCGAATTGCCGGAGTTAATAAACATCGGAACGCATGCTTTGTATAATCTTTTTAAAAACGAAACGACGGAAACTTATAACAACACCTATCTGTCAACGGCAATAAAATGGGCGATAAGAAATGAGGTTCGCCGAAGATACAAATGGTACACCCTGAAAAATAAAAAAGAAACCTCGGAAGATGACGAATTAACCGGCGAAGTAGAAATAAGAGCCGAAGTATATAAAAACATTCTTTCGATAGAAGAACTTCAAGAGGCTGAAGTTCCTACTCAATTCAAGTCAGACGATAAAACTCCCGAAGAAAAAATTGAATTTTCCGAATTGAAACAAGGGATACTCGATGCGATGGAAAAACTTCCGCCAAGAGAAAAAGAACTTATTGAATGTAAATTTTTTAAAGAAAAAAAATTGAGAGAAATCGCAATTGAATTTAATATTTCACAATCAAGAATTTCAAGAATAATTCAAACCGGACTTGATAAGATAAAAAAAGAGCTTGAAAAGCAAGGGATAATCTGAACAATATGAAAACAATATTTGAAAAAAGCAACGGTACAGACGGAATAAATCTTACCGATGAAGCGCAAAATTTGAATTTTCTAAACGAAAAATTTATAAGAAAAGACAAACCGAATTTACCGCAATTGTCGGAATTAGACGTTATGCGCCATTATAAAGAGCTTTCCGATATGAATTTTTGTATTGAAAAAGGATTTTACCCTCTTGGCTCATGCACAATGAAATATAACCCGAAAGTAAATGAATTGTTGGCATCATTAGACGGTTTTAATATCCACCCCGAAATAACCGATGATATGGCACAAGGCGCATTAAAATTGATGTATGAACTTTCTTCGGCGCTGTTAAAAATCACGGGAATGGATGCTGTAACGCTTCAACCTTCGGCAGGTGCTCATGGCGAAATGACCGGAATGATGATTATTAAAAAATACTTCGACACAATCGGTGAAAAAAGAACAAAAGTTATTATCCCCGATTCCGCCCATGGAACAAATCCCGCAAGTGCTAAAATGGCAGGGTTTGACGTCGTCGAAATTAAATCAAACGAAAAAGGTCAGGTTGATTTAGAAAACTTGAAATCCGTTTTGGATAAAGATGTTGCGGCAATAATGATGACAAACCCCAATACCCTTGGAATTTTTGAACAACATGTTGAAGAAATTTCAAGAATAATGCACGAAAACGGGTCATTGCTTTATTACGACGGAGCGAATTTTAACGCAATAATGGGCTATACAAACCCGAAATTGATGGGGTTTGACGTTGTGCATTTAAACCTTCATAAGACATTTTCAACTCCGCACGGCGGAGGAGGTCCCGGGGCAGGAGTTGTCGCAGTTACGGAAAAATTGAAAGATTATTTACCGACTCCCGTTATTGAATTTGACGGTAATAAATATTACAAAAACTGTGATATCAAACATTCAATCGGAAAAGTCAAAGATTTTTACGGAAATTTCAACGTACTTGTAAAAGCCTATGCGTATATTTTGATGATGGGTAATAATTTAAAACAAGCCTCTGAAAATGCCGTATTAAACGCAAACTACCTCAAAGAAAAATTGAAAGGGTATTACGATTTACCTTATAATCAACCTTGCATGCACGAATTTGTAATAACAGGGGAAAAACAAAAACGCGAAAACGGTGTATCTACACTTAATATTGCAAAAGCATTGATGGACGAAAACACACATCCGCCAACGGTTTATTTCCCGCTTATCGTGCACGAAGCAATAATGATTGAACCCACAGAATCAGAACACAAAGAAAAACTGGATGAATTTGCGCAAGCGATGATTAAAATAGCAAATACGGCAAAAACGAATCCCGAGCAAATTTTAACATCACCGCATACAACACCCGTTAAAAAGATAGACGAAGTTGCTGCGGCAAGACATCCGGACTTGAATTTTAAGAATTAGGATTAGAAATGGCAAAAAAAGAAACCAAAAAAAAGAAAAAAATATCATTTCCTCACATGGGAACAATAAGTATAGCTTGGTCGGCAGCATTGAGAATAATCGGCTGTGAGCCTTATGTTGAACCTTACACAAGTAAAAAATCGTTATCTTTAGGAACAAAACACGCACCGGAAGCGATTTGCCTTCCTTATAAGTTAATATTGGGAAACTTTATGGAAGCAATTGAAGGGGGTGCGGATTACGTTGCAATGATTACATCTCCGGGGTGTTGCAGACTCGGAGAATACGGAAAATGTATTGCTAACGCACTTCACGATTTAGGCTACGAAACAAAATACCTTGAATTGCAGCTCTATGACGGAATTAAAGGTATGTACAACTTTTTAAAAATTGCAAGCGGCAAAAATAATCCGTTTCTGTTCATAAGAGCAATCATTATAGCGATAACGAAAGTATTTATCCTTGACAAACTTGAAAACAAACTTTCATATTGCAGGGCAAGGGAAATTTACCAAGGTGATGCGGAAAAGCATTATCATAAGGCGTTAAAATACATTGATGCACAAGATACTCTTATTGGGTTAAAAAAAGCACAAAAACAGGTTAATCAGGAGATGAATCTTGTGGAATTAAACCCTGATAAGGAAGTATTAAACGTTGATATAACAGGTGAAATATACGTTGTAAACGATGAATTCTCCAATCAGAATATTGAAAAAGAGCTTGGCAGAATGGGGGTACAGGTAAGAAGGAGCCTTACCGTAAGCAGCTTTTTAAAAGATGCAATAATTCCGAAAATATTCAGAAAAGGGGAAACACATCTTCAAAGAGCGGACAGGCTTGCAAAGCCGTATCTTATGAGAGATATCGGCGGAGATGCGCTTGAATGCGTATCGGATGTTGCTTACGCTAACGAAAGAGGAATCGACGGAATAATACACCTCAGTCCGTTTACCTGCATGCCGGAAATTATGTCGCAAAACATATTCCCCGCAATGAGGGAAGATTGCGAAATTCCTATTTTACCTTTAATATTAGACGAGCAAACAGGACGTGCGGGCTACATAACAAGAATCGAAGCCTTTGTCGATTTAATGAGAAGAAGAAAAAGAAAACGTATGCAAAAAGATAATACACAAACTCAACAAATTGCCGTAAAATAAAATAATCGGAGTTTTTATGTATGTTCAAACTTTTTAAATCCAATTTTAAAACAACAAACGATTGCATAATACTTGCCACCCCGCTGATAATTTTTATGTCTGTAATAAGTTGGTATTTTGAATATGCAAAAAGTTCGGTAAACAGTTTTTCGATGCTTGCACTGGCGATAACAACACTTGTTATAATGATTTCGGGGTGCGCATCGGCGTGGTTTTATATGACCAAAAAGACGCTGAAATTTGCCTCAAAGGTGTTTGTTTTTGACAAAGACCGCTCGAAAGCATTTTTGAATTTAATATTATCACTGCCAAAAGGTATCGGTAAACTGTTTTTGCCGTTTTTGGGAATAATTACTGTGGGCGGAACGGTTTATGCGCTTATCCTTTGGGGAATAACAATACTTGTGGGCAAATATTTCGGCTCAACAGATTTTTTGTCTATAATTTCTCAAAACTTTTTTATTACAAGCAAAGAACTTATTGAAGATATTAACAACCTGCCGGATAAAGAGCTTATAACCTTAAACTTTTGGTATATATTTGTAAATCTTATAACAACAATACTGTCATTTTTGACTTTGTTATGGATACCCGAGGTTGTATATTGTGAAAAAAATCCGTTTAAGGCACTGATTAAAAGCATAAAAAAAATCTTCCAAACTTTTCCAAAAACGCTTTTACTGTTTGTATTTATAGGTTTATTATCGTTGTTGACATCGATTTTGAATACGTTTTTAATGTTCAATCCGTTTTCGTATTTTATAGTTTTGTTATTGTATTATTATTTTATAGTGTATAAAGTTGTGTTAATATTTTCATATTATGAACAGACATTCCTCGACGAAAAGAATTAAGGTAATAGCGATAGTAGGGGCAACGGCAAGCGGAAAGACCGCCTATTCAATAGAACTTGCCAAAAAGATTGATGCGGAAATTATTTCGGCAGATTCAAGACTTGTGTATAAGGGTTTTGATATAGGAACGGCAAAACCCACAGAACAGGAGCGACAAGGAATACCGCACCATTTGATAGACATTGTCGAGCCGGAATTTGACTATTCGGCGGGAATATTTAAACAACAGGCAGCGGCTAAAATAAAAGAAATAAACAGCAAAAATAAAACCCCGATAATTGTCGGCGGAACAGGGTTATATATCGATATTTTGCTAAAAAATTACGACCTTCCGCAAATTCCGCCCGATAAAAGTTTGCGGGAAAAATTATACTCATTAACAAACGACGAGTTACAAAAACTCTTAACAAAAAAAGACCCCGCAGCAGCAGGAACTATTGACCCCAACGACAGAAAAAAAATTATCCGTGCAATTGAAATAATAAACCAAACAGGAATGCCCTTGAATTTATCAAGAGGAATAAACGAGCCTGAATTTGAGGTCGAATGGATTGGGCGAAATTTTGACAGAGATACCCTCTATTCAAGGATTGATAAGCGTGTGGATTTAATGATTGAGCGGGGGCTTGTAAGAGAAACACAGGATTTACTCAACAAACACGGTCGAATCCCCAATATTATTTATACGATAGGTTATAAAGAAATTACAGGCTATCTTGACGGGAAATATTCACTTGATGAGGCGGTTGAAACCCTCAAAAAAAACACGCGAAACTACGCAAAACGCCAGCTCACTTGGTTTAGACGAAACGAAAATATCAAGTGGAATGTTTATCCCGATAAATTAAAAAAGTAGCTACATTTTAATCTTAGCAACAGCTTTGAGAACTATTGAATTTTCACCCGCGCAAACTTGAGGCGCATGAGCTTCGTGAGGGAATAACATCACAAAATTTGACCCGTCAAGCGTAACAAAATTTTTACCCTCGACAGGCTCGGAATAAAAAGCAATATCTTTTTCAAGATTGTACGGAACAGATACCGGCAGTCCTTGAGCCGATGTTACAAATATTTTCTCATTCCCCGATAACAGAAGTTGAATATCGATATAATTTTTGTGAGCCTCAAACTTAGCTTCCGTAATATTTTTAGTCGTATAAGATTCCACGTTGACGTAGTTGCCGCAAGTCAAATCATACCGACCGACAGGTGTGTTGCGGTTCAGTTTCAAAAGAAAATCCGCAACGTCAGAGGGAATATTTTTGTATAACAAAATGTGTTCTAATTTATCAATAATCATAACAACTCCAAAATAAAGCGGACTGTTGAAAGTCCGCTTTATCGTTTTATATTAGAAGAATTTAATTTTATTGCGCACGCTTATGTGGCAGTTATGCGAGTTACATTTGTTACTTGAATTTGTAATCGCCGATTTGATATCATCTTCGGCATTACCCGAATTTTTAGCCTTTAACCCCAAATTCTGACAGTAAGGGGTTAATTCGCCAATCTTTCTTGAGTAACAAATACCTCTTGCGAAAGAAACATTCGGGAATACCGACACTTTTTTGCGAGCGGCGCCGCCGTTGATGTTTTCATAATAGAATACGTCAACCGCTAAATTGGAAACGTTGTTTCCACCGAGATACAAGCCGTTAGGAACATTGTCTCCTCTGCCTTTTGGTGCATCAATCGGGTATCCGGGATAAACCGTTCCGTTTGCGCTTACAAAGAACGGGAAAACATCTTCCCACAACGTGCCGGAACCTTTTGGTCCGTTTATATCAACGAAAATC
>CANQSZ010000057.1 GCA_947626645.1 Candidatus Gastranaerophilales bacterium | reverse complement strand
CTAATGCCGTAGTCGCGGATGAAAAAGGTTATTTAAAAATACGTTGGGATGAAATGTTCTACGCATCAATCAATGCTATAAAAGAGCTTGACAGAAAGATTACCTCATTGATTGACAGAGCAACCAACGTTGAAGCTCAAATCACTCAACTTGAAAAAGAAAATTCAAACTTGAAATCTCAAGTTGATGTGTTATCATTGAGAATACAAAGACTTGACTAAATATTGGATTTATTATTCTTAATTTCTGCACTTTTTATTTATAAAAGTGCGTTTTTTTTGACTTATTAAAAGTTAACAATAATTTGATATGAGATATACTTTGGAGTAAACTGTAAAAAGAAAAACGGAGTGCCGGGTTGGAATTAAAAGACTTACCGGCAAAGAAAATAAATTAAGGAGAAAAGAAATGACACAAAAAAACTTTTTGTTCACTTCCGAATCGGTTACGGAAGGACACCCCGACAAAGTATGCGATCAGATATCTGATGCTATTTTGGATGAATTTTTAACGAAAGACAGACACTCACGCGTTGCGGCAGAAACTACCGTAACAACGGGCATGGCACTTGTTTGCGGCGAAATCACGGCAGATTGCTACGTTGACATCCCGCAAGTTGTAAGAAACACCATTCGAAACATCGGCTATATCGGTTCATCATCAGGCGGGGTTGACGCAGACACTTGTGCGGTTTTAACCAGCATCGACGAACAATCAACCGACATTGGAAACGGTGTAAATAAGGCTTATGAAACACGAAGCGACAACGCCGACACATCAATCACCGAAACCGAAGAACTCGGCGCAGGCGACCAAGGGATAATGTTTGGTTACGCATGTAACGAAACTCCCGAATTGATGCCGCTGCCGATTAGTTTAGCTCATAAACTTTCATACAGGCTCTCACAAGTCAGAAAACAGGGGATTTTGAATTACCTCAGACCTGACGGAAAATCACAAGTTACGGTTGAATACATAGACTCAAAACCTGCAAGAATACACACCGTACTGTTATCAACTCAGCACAACCCCGAAATTAACGGCATAACCGATAATAAATCGGTACAGGAAATAATTAAAAAAGATTTGCAAAAGCATGTAATAGATTGGGTGTTTGCAAACGAAAAAATAAAACCCGACAACGAAACGATAATCTTAATCAATCCGTCGGGCAGATTTGTAATCGGCGGACCGCAGGGCGATTCGGGGTTAACCGGAAGAAAAATTATCGTTGACACCTACGGCGGATATTCAAGACACGGCGGCGGTGCATTTTCGGGCAAAGACCCCACAAAAGTTGACCGCTCTGCTGCTTATGCGGCAAGATATGTGGCAAAAAACATCGTCGCAGCAGGTTTAGCTGACAAATGCGAAATCGAATTAGCTTACGCAATCGGTGTGGCAGAACCCTTATCAATCATGGTTGACACATTCTCAACCGGTAAAATCGACGACGAAGATATTTGCAAGCTCGTTCGCAAAAACTTTGATTTAAGACCCGCAGGGATTATCAAACAGTTTGATTTAAGAAACCTTCCCGCTAAAAACGGCGGCAAATTCTACCAACTGCTTGCCTCTTACGGACACATGGGCAGAAGTGATATTGACGTTCCGTGGGAGCGCACGGACAAAGCCGATATCCTAAAATCTCAAGCTGCCGCTTGCGGTTGCGCTTAATAAAAAAAACAAGAACAATGAAAGCTCCTGATAAGATTTTATCAGGAGTTTATTTATAATAAAATATGGTTGAAATAGCAATTTATTTATTTTCAATCGCGGTTAATCGAGCGGAAAGAACATCCAATCTGTCGATAAGTTCTTTGTTGTCCTTTTTAAGCGCGGAAATTCTGTTTTGATCATTAACAACTCTTTGAGCAAGTGCGACGACTTTTTCATTGAGTGCTTTTATGGCATTGACTGCCGCATAGAGCATTTCATCCCAACGGATTTGGTAATAACCGGTTTCGTCTTTGGTAACCGCATTAGGAAATACGGCTTTCAAATCCTGAGCCATAACCCCGACTTGCGGATGTTTTGCGGCATCTTCTTTGTATGTGAAGTTATAGGGGGTGATGTTTCTGATTGCATCAAGATTGTCAACGAATTTGCCGGACAAGTTTTTCAACCTGATATCAGATTTCAAATCAGGACAACATGACCCTTTACCGCTTGAGGTTGGCATGTGGGCAAAGTTAATTTCTTTATCGATATTACGAGTGAATGTTCTTCCGACAGACTTGTCGTAATATTTAGAACCGTTGTTGTTACCTTCATCAGAATCGGATGTGGGAGAAACCCAGTCGTAAGATTTAACTGCGGCGTTATTATCGCCTCTTGAATCTACGCAAACGCAGCCACCATAAGCGTCTTTAAATTTTTTGGTTTGAACTTTGTTCCCGCATTTGACATTTCTTTTGACATCTTTAAAAGTATAGTCATAACCGCCGAAGGTACGTTTGTGAGTACCGCCCATATTCCCCGGCTGCGGGTTGATAAATCTGAAACCATACAAGCCCATGTGCCCATCTTGTGGCGTAACGGTCAGATAAGTTTGACCTCTGACTACCAAGTTTCCGTTAACATAAACCGTTGCATCGGAAGAATCTTTTTGAACAGTGAGAACGGCACTTCCGTTAGTTCCGTCTGCGGGTCTTGAGCCGATGAAAACACTTTCTCTCGTATTTTGATTATCAGTTGCCGCCATCCTCTTACAAGATTCATAACCGATACAGGTATGATACATTGTATTACTTCCCAAACCACTACCGGCATAATAACCAATAATCGTATTATAACCGAAACCTTTTGTTGTATTAGTCGAAGCGTTAACACCTGCAATAACGTTATACGAACCGAGTTCTGCTGTGTGTGCGGAACTTAAAATTGTATTATAATCGCCCGTCTTAGCAATAGAAGTTGCAAAAAGCGTGTTACCGGTACCAACCTCATCGGCTGTCTTACCTAAAACAACGTTATAAGCCGCAAAATGAGAATTTGCTTTGGGGCTCAAAAGAGCTAAAGTGTTGCCGTTAGCATAGGTATAGAGATTGTTACTGATTACGGTATTATCATTTGTAGTCTGTAACGTAATCTCATAACCTAAAGCGGTATTTCGTTGACCCGTAGTAACGGAATAGCCTGCCTTACAACGACCGTAAAAAGTATTATTTGTAGCAGCCGGTTTTAAATCAGTATAAGTGCCGCCCAAAAGGATATTGCCGTTTCGTGCAACCAACGTACCGACCACCGGAGCGCTTGGGCCCAAACTGTCCCCGTATCTGAACTGTATGGTTTTTTGAATCTCATTGTCGAAAGTGAAATGAGTCGGTCTTACAACGAGTTTTGAATATAAAACATTGCCGGCGTTTGAAACCGCCGAAGTTGCCATGGCTTTTGATGCGGGAGTGATACCGATAAACGATTGTGCGGTCATGGCTTTACTGATTTGGTCTGAATAGGCATCAAATTCTTCAGAATCCGAAACGAATTGCCAAACATATTCAGACGATGCGTTGTTGTACCGAACGGTAAAAACAGGCGCAAAAGCCGCAAGCAATATCGTTAATACCGATAACATTATCATCAATTCGCCGACTGTGAATGCTTTATATTTTTTTATGTTAAACTTCATAATCTACCTCATTACTTTCTTTCGAGTTTTGCTGCTCTTGAATTGAGCGTTGCAATACGTTTTTTGATATCTTTATTGCTTGATTTTAACTGTTTAACATCAGATTCAAGCAAACCGATATCGGATGCCAGTTTTTCAACCTTTCCGGCAAGTGTTTTTATTGAATTTATCATGCCGTAGAAGATTTCATCCCAACGAATACGTAAATAACCGTCTTTGCCTTCCGATACGGCAGTCGGGAATACTTTTTGCAAGTCTTGTGCTATTACACCGACTTGAGGCTTTTTCTCGTTGTCGGATTTGAAAGTGTAATTATACGGCATCAAGGCAAGTATTTCTTCATATCCGCCGTCGTATTCTTCAATGTTTTCTTTTAAACGGCTGTCGCTGTAGTCTCTAATCCACATAAATGAAGATGAATAAGACGGGTCACAAATTGCCGGTCCGCCGCAAAGATGGAACAAATATTCGTAAGCACAATAAGATTTCCATTTCTTTTTCTTTCTTCTGCAACCGAAAATTGACCAACAACTCGGACATCTGCATTTATCACGACATTCGTAAAGCATCCAACAATGCTCGTTATTTTCTAATCTTTCAAATTTCATAGGGGTCATTTCGCCGTTTTCAGGACTTGCAAGGGTTAAATTACCTCTTAAAACCAAATTGGAGTTAAACACAACGCTTGGCATAACTCTGGGTTTTCTTGAATCTTGCTGAGGTACTGCCGAGAAATTGTGGATTTCCACAACACCTCTGCCCCCAAATCCTTTTGGAACGCCGCCTAAATAAACATGCTCAACATAATCTGAGATATGCTGTTTTTGAACAGCATCAACATCCGTGCGGTTAGCTCCCGATTTATAACCTATACAAGTGTGCGGTGAATTATAAATATTAGTGGTATTAAAAGCAGTACAAGCGTAATAACCTACAGATGTAAGTTTTTGTTTAAATTTATCGCCGCCTAAATATGATTCATAACCTAAAACAGTGTTATAGCCCGAGAACAAACCGCCTGTCATGGTAGAACCGACTATAACGTTATTTTTAGGAGTTATAACATCAGCACCACCGGAGGCAGTACCGTTACCGGTTAAATACCCCAAATATATATTATCTTTGCCGAAGAAATACGGGCTGCTCATTGTATTTGCACCGACTGCGATGTTTGAATCAAAGTCATTCTGCGAACTTATAAGCGAAAGATGAGACTGTGCCGACGATGCGCCGATAAAGATATTTGACTGAGAACCTTTAAACGCACCGCTTGACAAAACTTTATTACCAACGGCAATAAAATGTCCCGAACCAACCGACGTTTTTTCCTTGTAACCTTTCATAGCGTTTGCACCGAAAGCGATTATGTTTTGTGCACTCAAAATATTACCAAATGCCCCCGGACCTGCTACCGTGTTACGTAAGCTAGAAGTACCGGATTTTATAAAATCATCATTATTAAAAGTAAGTAAGATATTATTGTTGCTGTTACCGTCTAAAAACAATGAGCCTGCATTTTGACCGCTGCCTGTACCGTATCTGAATTGGATATGGCGTTGACGATCCGAACGTTTTGTAGATGCGGTCTGGGAGGCTCTTACAACCATTTTTGCATAAGGTTTGTAATCCGTAAATTTTGTAGGATCTGAACCGAAAAATGCGGTTGAAGTCCACCCCGGAACTCCCGGATCGTAATAAGAATCCATCTGGTCATCGTTATTAACATAGTACCATACCGATTCATTGGCTGCTCCGACGCCCGTACGTCTTTTGGTAACAATAGGCGCTAACGCCGCAAACAATACGGCTATTACAACCAATACTATTAAAAGTTCGGTAAGTGAAAATGCTCTCTTGTTTGATAATATCATACTCTAACTCCAGTTTATAAATTTATTTACGAAACCATTATATCACGTAACAAAACAAACATCAAGAATTTTTAAAAACCAATGAAACATTGTTAATACAATTAAAAAAAAGTATTACAAAACTTAACAACAACACCGCCTTATAAGGTTATGGTAAGATTAAAGCATGAAGGGAAGAAAATTAAAAAAAATTATTTGCCTCCTTGTTATACTGGGTAATTTTTTGGGAATGCTCGATTCAAGCACCGTTAATCTTGCCCTGTACCCGATTGCAACAAATCTTGATATTTCACTTAACGAAGTTCAATGGGTTGTGATAGCTTATATGCTCGTATTAACCGTATTTTTGCCATTCTTTGGCAAACTCGGCGACATTTTCCCGAAGAACAAAATTTATGCCTCCGGGTTTTTATTTTTTGCACTCGGAGCTGTATTAAACTCAACATCGCAAAACTTTACCCAGTTAATTATATACAGATGTATTGAAGCGTTAGGGGCATCAATTATGCTTGCAAACGGACCTGCCGTTATTGCAACACTGTTTAAAAACGAAGCAAGAGGCAAAGCGTTGGGCATGAACGCAAGTCTTGTCGCGGTCGGCGGAATGAGCGGACCTGCCGTCGGCGGTGCCTTGATTAACTTTTTCGGGTGGAGAGCGATATTTTTGCCCTCTGTTCCCATTGCAATATTGGGCGCGTATTTTGCCTATAAATTGCTCCCTTCATACATAAAAAGAAAACCGTTTAAATTTGATTATAAAGGTTTTTTATATTTCACAATCGCACTGTTTGCACTGCTTTTGGCAATATCGGAAGGTCATACGTGGGGCTGGAAATCCGTCAGGATAATTTCTTTGGGCGTTATGGCGCTGATTTTCGGCGGGCTTTTTTATTTTAGGGACAGCAAAATTACCTACCCGCTTATCAATTTTTCAATGTTTAAAATTAAACCGTTCACTTTCGGAAATCTTGCGGTTATGACTTCGTATATGGCAATGTTTACCAACGGAATACTCTTGCCGTTTTTCCTGCAAGAAATTATGAAATATAATCCGTTTGTTACGGGATTATTGATTTTGCCGTATTCTGTAGCATCTTCCGCCGTTGCACCTTTTGCGGGAAGTTACTCCGGAAAACATGGAAGCAGAATGCTGACGATTATAGGTCCTTCGATTTATATACTTTCATTGATAATTTTCACAACCTTCGACACACATACCAAAATGTGGGAAATCATTATGGCTTCGATTATTATGGGAATCGGGAACGGATGTTTTCAGTCGCCTTCCAATAACGCAATTATTACAAGCGTAAGAAAAGAAGAATTGGGACTTGCAAGCGGAATTTTATCTTTATCAAGAAATTTGGGCAACATTTTGGGTGTTGCCGTAACCATTACCCTGTTTGAAAATTTCAGAAATATTCTGCTCAACGAAGGATATATCTACAACAATGCGTTTCTCCAAGCCTACCATTTTACGATGTTTTTCGGAATAATCTTCGGCATGGCATGCTTCGTTTTCGCTTTTATTGCCTACAAACCCCAAAAGAATTAATAATACCTGTTGAAAATATAATTTTTTCGGGTTAATATAAAAGTGTAAGATATACACTAAACAAATATAAAACGGCAGGAAATATGACTTGTAACGAAAATATCAGAAATATAGCGATTATAGCACACGTTGACCATGGGAAAACTACACTTGTCGATTGTCTTTTAAAACAATCGGGAGTATTCAGACAAAATCAGCACGTTGAAGAACGGGTTTTAGACAGTAACGATTTGGAAAGAGAAAGAGGGATAACGATTCTTTCCAAAAACATATCAATAAATTACAAAGGCACAAAAATAAACGTCGTTGACACCCCGGGACACGCGGATTTTGGCGGGGAAGTCGAGCGTGTATTGGGAATGGTTGACGGTGCTTTACTCATCGTTGATGCCGCTGAAGGTCCCATGCCGCAAACAAGATTTGTACTTTCTAAAGCACTTGAATTAGGGTTAAAAATTATCGTTGTTATAAACAAAATTGACAAACCCGCGGCAGAGCCGCTCACCGCACTCGATAAAGTGTTTGATTTGTTTACGGAATTAACCGACAGGGAAGATTTAATCGATTTTCCGTTTATATTTTCAAGCAGCTTGAACGGTTTTGCAATAAATGACTTAGACGATGAAAGAAAAGATATGATACCGCTTTTAGACAGTATCGTAAAAAATATACAACCGCCCGAAGGGGATGAGAACGAGCCGTTCCAATTCAGAGCGACGACACTTGATTATAACGAATACGTCGGAAGAATTGTAATCGGAAGAATTGCACACGGAAAAGTCAATTCACAAGACACGGTTTGCGTTATCCATTCAAACGGCGAGCAAGAAAAAGGTAAAATTACAAAACTTTTCGGGTTCAAAGATTTGGGCAGAGTGGAAATACAAAGTGCATCAGCGGGTGATATTATAGGTATTGCAGGATTTTCGGACATTCAAATCGGCGAAACGATATGCGATATTGAAGTACCTAAAGCATTGCCGCTTATAAAAGTTGACGAACCGACATTGCAAATGAATTTTGCGGTTAACGACAGTCCGTTTGCAGGTCAGGAAGGCAAATTTGTAACATCAAGACAGCTCAGAAAAAGACTTTATAACGAACTTGAAAAAAATGTAAGTTTAAGAGTTGAGGACACGGCTTCAACCGATTGTTTCAAAGTATCGGGCAGAGGGGAGCTGCATTTGAGTATTCTCATTGAGACGATGCGCCGTGAAGGATATGAATTTTCGGTATCAAAACCGGAGGTTATATTTAAAACCATTGACGGAAAACAGTGTGAACCGTTTGAAAACCTTATAATTGACGTACCCGATGAATATGCCGGTTCGGCAATTGAGCGTCTGTCGCAACGCAGAGCGGAAATGAAAGATATGCAATCCTCAAAAGGCAGAACAAACTTGTCGTTCCATATTCCGGCAAGAGGTTTAATCGGATTCAGAAACGAATTTATCAGAATGACAAGAGGCGAAGGCATAATGTACCACACGTTTTTGGAATACAGACCTTATGCCGGAGACATTCAACGTCAAAGAAGCGGCTCAATTATTGCGTTTGAACAGGGTGAAGCGATTCCGTACGCTTTGGCACAATTTGAAGACAGAGGGGTATTCTTTGTAACCCCGAAAACAAAAGTATACAGAGGTATGATAATCGGCGAATGCAACCGCCCGCAAGATATTGCGGTTAATATTTGCAAAACCAAAAAATTAACCAATATGCGTAGTGCAACCGCCGATGTTATGGTAACACTTCAAGCTCCAAAACTTCTCTCGCTTGAAGAATCATTGGAATATATCTCAGATGATGAGCTTGTCGAAATTACCCCGGAAAATATCAGACTTCGCAAGGCTGATTTAACAAGAAAAATATACAATTAACAATTATAACTTCAATCAAAAGCTACATTCTTTCAGGTGCCGAAACCGCAAGAATAGAAAGTGCATTTGATAATACCGTTTTATAAGCCCAAACAAGACCGAGCCTTGCCTTTGTCAATTGAATATCATCGGTTATAACCCTTGTCGAGTTATAGAACGAATGAAATTCCGAGGCAAGCTCTTGCACATAACGACAAATCGTGTAAATTTGACGGGTTTGCGCTGATGTTACAATTAAAGGTTTAAATTCTTCAAGTTTTAAAACCAATTTTCTCGCATCGGGAAGAACCGAGGCGGCTAAATCGGCATTAAAATTATCGGTTAATGAGTTAAATTCATCAGCTGACAAAATAGCGGGAACAACGGCTCCGGTTTGAGAATCCGTTCTGTCGGAAGTCGCTTTTCTTATAATCGAGCAAGCTCTGGCATGTGCATATTGAACATAAAACACAGGGTTTTCATCGGAATTGGTTTTTGCAAGTTCAATATCAAAATCCAAAGTTGTATCAATATTTCTCATCGACATCCAAAAACGAGTAGCATCAACCCCGACTTCTTCAATCAAATCTTCAAGAGTAACCATATTCTTACGCTTACCCATACGAACTTCATTACCGTTAATAACAAGATTGACAAGCTGCCCGAGAAGAACTTCAAGTTTATCGGGATTATACCCCAAAGCCTCTATTGATGCTTTAACTCTTGCAACATATCCGTGGTGGTCTGCACCCCAAATATTTATCATTCTGTCAAAACCTCTTTCGAGTTTGTCAACGTGATATGCAATATCGGCGGTTAAGTAGGTGTTTGAACCGTCGGCTTTTTTAATAACTCTGTCTTGGTCATCTCCGTATTCGGAAGATTTAAACCATTCTGCGCCCTCTTTATTATAAATTTTCCCGCTTTCTCTGAGCTTTTTCACACATTCTTCAACTTTTCCGGAATTGTGTAAGGACAATTCGGAATAAAAATTATCAAACGATACCCTGAAATTATCAAGCAAATTGCGTTGAACTCTTTCTTCATACTCTTTTGCATAATCGCAAAATATTTGAAGATTGATTTTATCAACATCACCGCCCGCTTCATCAAGCAAAGATTTATTATCTTTTATAAAATCTTGAGCAACGGGAATCAGGTAATCTCCGGGGTAGTAATTTTTTCTTTCAACTTCATCATCGGGAAAATCAACTTTTTGCCCCAAAGCCTGTTTAACTCTAATAACAAGCGAACGCCCGAGTTTTTGAATTTGAGAGCCGGCATCGTTTATATAAAATTCCTGATAAACTTCATGACCGTAAAATTTCAACAAATTAGCAAGCGCGCTGCCCATGGCAGCCCATCTGCCATGTCCGATATGGAAAGGTCCTGTGGGATTTGCGGATATGTATTCCAGGATAATCTTTTCTTTGTTTATATTTTCGGGTTTACCGAAGTTTTCTTTCTTTTTAAAAATTTCCAAAATAAGATTGACAAGCAGATTTTTCCCCGCTTTGAAATTTATAAACCCGCCAATGACACTATATTCGTTA
>CANQSZ010000056.1 GCA_947626645.1 Candidatus Gastranaerophilales bacterium | reverse complement strand
CATGAAGCGGCGGGTCAAGTAAACGAACCGTAAGCGGTTTGTCGCCCAAAGCCTTGAACATAGAGTAAAAATCGGAATATTGCATCGGCAATAAGTGTGAAAGTGCTTCTTTTCTTGCTTCCGCACTGCCTGCAATAATCATTTTTTGTACCCAAGGAAGTCTGTCAGGATCCATGAACATGTGTTCCGTTCTGCAAAGACCGACACCTTCAGCTCCGAATTTGAGTGCGTTTTCAATATCTCTGGGGGTATCGGCGTTAGCTTCAACATGGAGTTGTTTAACTTCGTCAACCCATGAGAAGAATGTTTCAAAATCACTGTCAAGACCTGCTTCAACAAGCTCAATAGCACCTTCCATAACTTCACCGGTGCCGCCGTCTAACGAGATAACGTCGTCTTTGTGGAATACGGTTCCGTCTGAACAGGTGATTGTTTCTGCTTTTAAGTCGATTATTAAATCTTCACAACCCGAAACGCAAGGTTTTCCCATACCTTTTGCAACAACCGCAGCATGAGAAGTTGCGCCGCCTCTAAGCGTTAATACACCTTGAGAAACAGCCATACCGTGAATATCGTCAGGGCAAGTTTCTATTCTTACAAGAATAACTTTTTCGCCCGCTTCACCGCGTCTTGCTGCTTCTTCGGTATCAAATACGATTTTACCGACAGCTGCCCCCGGGGATGCGTTTACACCCTTGGAAACTTTATGTGAGTGTTTAACTTTATCGGGGTTAAAGCAAGGCAGCAATACCTGATATACAGAATACGGATCAACTTGCTTGATAGCCTGTTCTTTTGTAATAATACCTTCATTGTGCATATCAACCGCTATTTTAATAGCTGCTTTTGCGGTTCTTTTACCGTTTCTTGTTTGCAAAATCCACAACTTGCCTCTTTCTACGGTAAATTCCATATCTTGAACATCGTGATAGCCTTTTTCAAGTTGTTTTGCAATATTTACGTATTGAGCGTAAATATCGGGCATATCCGTTTCCAATTCGGAGATTTGTTTGGGAGTTCTTATACCTGCAACAACGTCTTCCCCTTGAGCATTAACAAGGTATTCTCCGTAGAATTTATTTTCTCCGGTTGCGGGGTTACGTGTGAATGAAACACCTGTTGCACAATCATCGCCCATATTTCCGAATACCATAGTTTGTACGTTAACCGCAGTACCGAAGTTGTGGTCGATTTTGTTCATATTTCTGTACGCAACGGCACGGGGAATATTCCAAGAACGGAATACCGCTTCAATTGCCTCTTGCAATTGTACATAAGGATCTTGCGGAAATTCTTTTCCCGTTACTTCTTTAATTACGTTTTTATAAACGGGGATTAAAGATTTCCAACCTTCGGCAGATACTTCGGTATCTGATTTAACCCCTTCTCTTGCTTTAACTTTTTCTACTTCGGATTCAAAGTATTTTTGTCTGTCCATTTCCCAAGCAACAGACCCGAACATTGTTAAAAATCTTCTGTATGAATCGTAGCAGAAACGAGGATTGTTGGTTAATTTAACCATAGCTTCAACTGTTTCATCGTTTAAACCTAAGTTCAAAATGGTTTCCATCATCCCCGGCATAGAAATTCTTGCGCCCGAGCGAACGGAAACCAACAGCGGATTATTCAAGTCGCCAAACTTTTTACCGGCTTGTTCTTCAACGGTTTTAAGCGCGAATTTAACTTCGTCCATAAGCCCTGCGGGCATTTTGTTACCGTTGTTAATATAGTCCATACAAGTTTCGGTTGTAATCGTTAACCCAGGAGGTACAGGCAAGCCCAAATTGGTCATCTCTGCCAAGTTTGCGCCTTTACCGCCAAGGAGATTACGCATATCTGCGTTTCCTTCTTTGAAAAGCCATACTCGTTTTTCTGTCATAATTTTTCTCCTTTTAAATATAAAATATCTCTCATTGACAATTATAAGAAAATTTTAACATAAACATATATTTAACAAAGCGTTTCCAAACAACTTCGTTAAACATTTTAACATCTTTTTACACATCAAAAGAGGTAATTAGTCCGCATCGGGCAAAGTGCCTTTAACATCGGCAACTTCATCGCCTTCAAGGTTGAAAACGGAATGAAGTGCTTTAAGTGCTTTTTGTGCATCTTCTTTATTTATCAGGCAGCTTATTTTAATTTCACTGGTTGAAATCATGCGAATGTTAATATTATTTTTCGCCAAAGTTTCAAACATAGCAGAAGCAATCCCCGGTCTGTCAATCATGCCGGCACCGATAATGGAAATTTTAGCAATATCATCATCGACTTTGACGTCGCCCGCCGATAGTTTTGTTTTAATAGAATCCAAAATACTGATTGTGCGAGGCAAATCTTCTTTATTGATAGTGAATGCGATATCGTTGGTGTTGGAAACCTTACGGGCATAAGATTGAATAATCATATCGACCGAAATATTTTCATCAGCAAGACTTCCAAACAGAGTTGCGGCTTCACCGGGGGTGTCGGGGATATCACATACGACAACTCTTACTTGAGATAAGTCTAAGGCAACGCCTGCAACAGGTCTGTTAATTTCCATTTTTTCAACTCCTAAAATTAGTGTACCTTCATTATCGAGGTTAAAGCTGCTGCGGACTCTCAAAGGTACCGCATACTGTTTTGCAGTTTCAACGCTTCTCGGGTGAAGAACATTTGCACCCGCATGAGCAAGTTCAAGCATTTCTTCATAAGATATAACATCAAGCCGTGATGCTTTGGGAACAATTCTGGGGTCAGTGGTGTAAACTCCTTCCACATCGGTATAAATATCGCACCTTTGAGCGTTTAAAGCCGCGGCAAGCGCGACAGCCGACGTATCGGAGCCGCCCCTTCCCAATGTTGTAATTTCTCCGTCTTCGGTTACTCCCTGAAATCCCGCAACGACTATTATATTTCCCTCATCAAGATTTTTTCTTAATTTATCGGTTTTAATATCTATAATTCTTGCTTTGGAATGAACATTTTCCGTCAAAATACCTATTTGAACGGCATTAAAACTAACGGCTTTATATCCTGCTGCTTGTATTGCCATTGTCAACAGGGCTATTGAAACACATTCGCCGGTGGATAAGAGCATGTCCATTTCTCTTGCCGATGGGTTGGGGTTTATTTCTTTTGCCATTTTTACAAGATGGTCTGTGGTATGACCCATTGCCGAAACAACTACGACAACATCATTTCCGTTATTCTTTTCTCTTATCACCGTTCGGGCAACATTTTTTATTTTTTCGGTGTCGGCTACCGAGGTACCGCCGAACTTTTGAACTATCAGCTTTTTCAACTTAATTATTTTCCTGTATATTTTTTAAAATATTCTCAAGTTCATGCTTTTCGGTTTCATACCGGAAATCTCCCAAAACTTGAGCTTCCTCAGCAACTGATATTGCTTCTTTTATATTATATTCACAAATCTTTTTATTTACAAGTGTGTAAAGCGTAAAAAACAATAAATTTAATATTTCCGTATTATTTTTATCGAGTTTTTGTGCTTTTCTCAGTTTTCTTTGCGCATCTTCAAAATCCGAAACATCGATAAGCCATTTTGAATATTCAATGTAACCCTTTACATAGTGCGGGTTTTCCATAAAAAATTTTTCGTAATATTCTCTTACCTTAACATCGTTATTCAAAATTTTGTAAGCATTAGCCAAGTGATAGCAGTTGTAAGTTTGCTTAGAATCGGTACGCAGAGCTTTTTTGAACATTTCGATTGCATCTTCGGTTTTACCGGCATCCAGCCTTTCCAGGGCAATACCTTCTTGAATATAAACACTTTGCCCGTATTTTTCTTTCAATTCATCAAGCAAAGTGAAATCATTGTCATAGCAATTAACAAGCGCAAGCCCGATTTTCGGACCCAAATAAGACCCATTCCCGTTCAGTGCCAAAGTGAACTGCTCTTTTGCTTTTTCAAATTCAAAAAGTCTTAAATAAGCCTTGCCCCATTCAAATCTTAAAATCGGGTCGTCTAAATCGTTATTCAATGCGGATTGAAAAACTTTTTGCGTTTTTTCTTTGTCTTTTTGGATAGAATAAACTTCGCCTAAAATGAAATAAGCCGGAAGCATTTTTTTGTTTATTTCAATGGCTTTTTTAGCATATTTAACGGCTTCATTGTAATCGGATTTGAGCAGTTTTAAATTAGCGTATTCGTAAATACTGCCTTCGTTGGGGGCAACTTTTGCGAGAAATTTTAACTTGGTTTCCGCAGAATCGTAATCGTTTAATTTAACTTCCATAACCGCGGACAGTAAAATCGCGGTAAAATTGTATTTACTTATTTTTGTAGCCGCAATAAATCTGTCATGAGCCAAAGCGTATTTTTTAAGCCTCATCAAAGCCATTCCCCAGCCGGTTTGTACATCGGTATTTACGGGAGTAATTTTGTCGGCTTTTTCAAAAGACGAAATTGCCTCATTAAACTGTGAACAGTTCAATTGGCACATTCCCAAACGCAGCCAAATTTCTTTATCCTGAGGATTAAGTCGGGCGGATTTTTCGTAATAGCCAGCCGCCTGTTCAAATTTTGCGTTTTGCTCATAGATTTTACCCAAATATTTATATATTAAATCGTCCTGTTCTGATATATCCAAAGCCTTAAGCAGCAAACTCTCCGCCTCGGCAAACTTTTTCGTTTCAATAAGTTTTTTGGCTTTGTTAACATAAGCAACCGTTGGCAAAGACTGGATAATCGAGTCGCTTTTATACTTGTCAACCGAAAAATCCAAATCTTTAATGTTTTCACAAATATTTTTTACCCAATCAAACAATCTGCCACCTCTCTAAATGCGCCGTTACCTGCCGCATTCTCCGCTATTTGAATACCTTTAACTTCTTTCAATTCCTGCGGTGCATGCAAAACGGTAACCTTGTATTTGCTATATCTTAAACATTCCAAATCGTTTATATCATCTCCGATGTACAAATACTCATCGGAGGTTAAGTTGTATCTTTTAATAATGTCTTTCAAAACTTCCAATTTATTTCTTATATTCTGGTGAACCTCTTTTATCTTAAATTTTTCGGCTAAAGTTTTTATCGCCGAATTTTCTTCACCCGAGACCACTGCAACGTCATAACCGTTCTTTTTCAACATTGAAAATGCCATTATATCTTTAAAATTAAGTTTTCTTGACATTGTGAAATCGTCATTGATATAAACACAATTGTCCGTTACAACTCCGTCGAAATCCGTAATGACCATTTTTATCGTGTTTGGCAATTTTAATTTTGACATTTTTCCCTTCACAACTTACAACTTAACAAACTGATTTATATTTGCTATAATTATACCATAAGTTGTCAAATATTTTGATATTAAGAAGAAAAAAAGTAATAAATGTTTTCATATTTCTACATAGTAAATATATGCACAATAATAGTTTTTATATGTTTATTCTTTGTAACCCGAAGGACAAACAAGCGTTGGTCAAAGATTAATGATTACTTGGGCAAGGTTACGACAACGGTTGATTCAATAAGATACGGAAACCTTTCAACAAAAATCGAGAAAATAGAGCATCCGACATATCAAAATGTTACCGACAGTATTAACCGAATGGTCGAAACTCTCAACGACAGAGAAAAAATGATAATAGAATATCAAGCGGAATTGATGAGGCAGAATAAACTTCTCGAATCCGTCATCAACTCCCTGTCAGACGGAATTTTAATTATCAACGAAAGATTTGATATCTTAAGAGCAACCCCGAAAATTCTTGAATGGTTCGGGATTAAAGGCAAAGAAATTATCGGGAAAAACGTCTTTGATTTTATACAAGCGCCTGATGATGAGAGAAGTATTGAAAAACTTAACGACATAGAAATTTTTATCAAACACACCCCGACAAACAATTTTATAATAAACACCCAGCCTTTGACTTCTCAGGAAAAGAAACGATATGTATTAATAATAAAAGATATTACAACATACAAAGAAATCGAAAACCTCAAAGAAGATTTTGTTGCAACGCTGACGCACGATTTAAAAGTTCCGATAGTTGCGGCGGCAAATATCATAGACCTGTTCCTTGCCGATAAATTCGGGAAAATTTCCGATAAACAAAAATATGCCCTTAACAGTATGAAATCTTCCAATACCGAACTTCTTAACCTTGTTCAAATACTTTTGGAAACTTACAAAATTAAAGAAAAAGGGATAAATTTGTACAAAGAAAATATTGATATTAACGCTTTTACCGAGGGGATAGTCAGTGAAATGCAAAGTATTGCAAAAGATTCAAAGATAGAAATTAAATTTATCCCCGACAAAACGAACCCGCAAATTACCGCGGACAAAATGCAGCTTCAACGTGTGATAAAGAATTTAATATTGAACGCAATAGACCACAGCAACACAAAAAAACCGATAGAAGTCGGCATAGGGAAAATCAGCGGATACATAACAATTTCGATAACGGATTTTGGTCAGGGAATCAGCAAAGAAGAAATTAAGATGATATTTAACAAATACTATTCTGCGGCAAAAAAACTCAGAAAAGTCGGAACCGGCTTAGGACTTTATCTTTCGCAGCAAATCGCGCAGGCACATGGCGGCGAAATAACCGTTACAAGCGAAGAAAATGTTAAAACCGAATTTTGTATAAAAATTCCCGTCTGAGTTTTTTAAATTACGCTCCGAAATAAATTGCCAAATCTTCTTGCAGATTTTCTTCTTTGCAGAGTTTTTTAAGTTTTGATAAAGCTCTTGTTTCAATCTGCCTGATACGTTCACGTGAAACACCGTATTGCGAACCGATTTCATCGAGAGTTTTTTTCATGCCGTTATTGTCAAGCCCGTAGCGTAAAATAAGCACATCCCTTTCTTTTTGGCTTAGCTGGTCAAGAATTTTTCTTGTATCTTCAAGCAAATTGTCATTTGTAACTTTTCCGTCGGGGCTGATTGTCGAATCGTCTATTATGAAATCCGAAATTTTGGAAGAATCTTCTTCTGAGGTCGTCGGCATATCCATACTGATAGTCGATTGAGCGGATTTAATAATTGAAGTCAATTTCGGAACGGTAAGCCCTAATCTGTAAGCAATTTCTTGCTTTGTCGGGGTTCTTCCGAGTTCTGTCGTAAGCTCCAATGTCGCATGACGAATTTTGCTTATTGAATCTATCATGTGAATGGGAAGTCTTATAATTCTTGCTTTGTCGGCAATTGCACGGGTTATTGACTGTTGTATCCACCATGTTGCATAAGTCGAAAACTTGTAACCTTTTTTATAATCAAACCTTCCGGCAGCTTTTATAAGCCCGACATTACCCTCTTGGATTAAATCCAAAAACGACAACCCTCTGCCGATATATTTTTTTGCAATGCTCACAACCAAACGCAAATTGGCGTTTACAAGCATGTTTTTTGCAAATTCGTCATGTTTTTCTTGGATTTGTTTAGCAAGGTCAAGTTCTTCTTCGGGCGATAAAAGAGGAATTTTGCCTATTTGTCTGAGGTAAATCTTAACATTATCGTCAGAACCTATTGTAAGCAAACTTTCCTGTATCCTAGGATCTTCAACGGATTTTAAAACATCATCACCGTCTTCGTCGCTTGCAGCTTCCAATTCTTGAAGTTTTTTAAAATCAACGTCTTCATCCGATATATCATCACTTATAATCCCTAAACTGCGAAATTCTTTCACCACATCGACTCCTATCTTTATTACTATAACTCATTAAATAATTAAGGGTCAATTTGTTAAGGTTTGTTTGACAATTTTTGCCTTAAAGCCTCAAAAATAATCGCACTTAACGCGTTGGATACATTCAAAGAATTGAAATTGTTTTGCATCGGAATTTTTACAACAAAATCGGATGCTTTCAATAACGACTTTGAAACTCCCGAATGTTCCGCACCCATAATTATTCCAAAGTTCATATCATTGTACTTAACATCATAGTAATTATCTTTTGCTGATGCGTCAGTTGCAATTATCCACCAGTTGTTATCCTTTAGGGTCTGAACCGCGCTAACGGGACTATTAACTTTTATTATTGATATGTGATTAATCGCACCGGCACTGGTTTTTTCTACAACGGAATTTACCTGTACGTTTCTGCGCGAAGGTATTATTATCCCGTCAACTCCCGCGCAAACACAAGTCCTTATTATCGCACCCAAGTTATGCGAATCTTCTACCCCGTCAAGTATTACAACAGAAGCATTGTGATTGCGGGGTGTGTTTATAAATTCTTCCAAATCAACATACTTAACAGGCGATATACTTGCAATTATCCCCTGATGATTGTATTCATTATAAGCCTGAAACTTTTCTTTTGCCGCAAATTGAAATACTATACCCTTTTGCTGTGCCAATTCTTTTATTTTATTAATCTTTGAATCGGTATGAATATTTTTTGAGATAATAATTTTATTAATTTCTCTTTTTCCCGAAATCAGGGCTTCCATTACCGAATTTTTGCCGAAAATTATATCGGGATTTTCCATTATTTTGATACCTCTAACATTCTGTCTATACACTTAACCGCCTTTGATGAAATGTCTTTATCAACCGTAATTTCATTGTTTCCGGTTTCAAGAACGTACAAAATATCTTCAAGCGAAGTCATTTTCATATTCGGACAAATAACATTTTCCTTGACCGGTATAAATTCTTTTTTGGGAAAATCCCTTCTCAATCTTTGGACAACACCGTATTCTGTTGCAATAATAAAAGATTTATTATCACTGTTTTTAGCATAATTCATAATCCCGACAGTGCTGCCGACATAATCAGCCCTCTCGGAAACCGAGGTGTGGCACTCGGGATGAGCCAAAACCAAAGCGTTCGGATGTTCTTTTCTGGCTTTTTCGATATCATCGGGTCTAATCATCAGATGAGTGGGGCAAAATCCGGGGTAAGTAATAACTTCAACATCCCCTAGCTGCCTTTCAACCCATTTGCCCAAATAGGTATCCGGTAAAAATAATATTTTATCCGTATTTAAACTTTTAACTATTTTTAGCGCGTTTGAACTCGTACAGCAAATATCACATTCCGATTTGACTTCGGCTGTGGAATTTATATAACAAACAATCGGTACCCCCGAATGAGCATTTTTAAAATCTTTAAGCTGGTCATAAGTAATCATATCCGCCATTCTGCAACCGGCATCAATCTGCGGTAATAATACTTTTTTGTCGGGCGAAAGAAGTTTTGCGGTTTGCGCCATAAAATAAACCCCCGCAAAAATTATAATCTGCGCGTCGGTCTTGGCAGCAACCTGACTTAAATATAAAGAATCACCAACATAATCTGCCACATTGTCAATTTCTACAGGCTGATAACAGTGAGCCAAAATTACAGCCTTTTTTTCTTTTTTTAGGGTATTAATTTTATTAATAATTTTTTCCATACTATTATTGGCTTTCCTCCATTTGGTGTAAATTTATGTTAAGATTTTTCTAATTATAAAATATATTGTATAATAAAAATAAGATTATAGTAAGAAGAGTGAAAAGGTAGATATGGTAAGCAATATATTAGACAGTTTGGGATTAGGCAGGGGAATCGAGGTATATATATGTGTTTCCCCGAACGGGAATTTGGAAACTACAATTCTTGACTCGCATGGAAATGTTAAATCGTACATGCAAGCGCATTTGAATTATAACGAAGCGCAAAGAGAGATTGCAAATTATGATGAATTGAAAACAAGTATAGAAAGCATGTTTCAATCATTAAATATAGTGAACAAAAAAGCGAATGTTCACTTGAGCCT
Source organism: Candidatus Gastranaerophilales bacterium (assembly GCA_947626645.1). Classification (GTDB taxonomy): domain Bacteria; phylum Cyanobacteriota; class Vampirovibrionia; order Gastranaerophilales; family Gastranaerophilaceae; genus Zag111. The sequence goes on along the minus strand of CANQSZ010000056.1, from coordinate 782 downwards.
TCCGACGGTATGGTTTGGTTACAAAGAGGGTTTGCCTCTGTTGTTGGATGACAGTGCAATAACAAACATCGTAATCGGTGAATTGGAGCAATCTTTCATATTCAAACGTAAAGAGCCGTTACCGTTTTGGTTTGACGCTTTAGCATCGACAAATTCCGATTCAAGAAGTATTTTTTATACGGCGGTTCAAAAAGACGTTGTAGAAAAATTCACCGACATATTGACAGATGTCGGAGCAACATTGACAAGTGTAAGTTGTTCGTTGTTTGGCAATTTAAAAGGTTTATATGCAACGGGTTTTGCATCGGAGTTAATGAATGACGACGGCAATTCTTGGAGCTTGCTGATTATTAATAACAGCGGATATCAAATGCTCGGATTGCAAGGCAAGAGGATATTGGAATATTACGAAGAACCGTTACCGTTAAAATCTTATGACGGGGAAGAAATTTATTCGGCAATAGAAAACTCACTGCAAATTGCACTTATGAGTACACCATCCAATTCGCTTGTAATTATATCCGAAACCGATTTGGTATCGGCAGAAATATTAGCAAAGAGAATACAATTCGGCGGAACGATAATACCGGTTGAAGATAACCAATTCAGAAAAGAACCTTTGATGGAGATGAGTTTAAACATCGTACCGGAGGATCAGATAAAAGTATCATTGCACACAATAGGTGCAACTTCGCCGGATGTTGTGTTGCCTGTTGCGGTTAATTTCCTTGCCGCATCGGGACAAAAAGCCTCTACGGTTGAAGTGATTGAAATACCGTTAG
>CANQSZ010000055.1 GCA_947626645.1 Candidatus Gastranaerophilales bacterium | reverse complement strand
GACCTTAAACAAGAGATAAAAAAACGTGCCGAAAAAGACGAAAGAATACTTATTACAACACTCACAAAGCGTATGGCGGAGTATTTGACGGACTTTTTCACACAGGAAGGAATCCGCGTAAGATACTTGCACAGCGAAATTAAATCAATCGAACGCGTAGAAATTTTGAGAGATTTAAGGCTTGGAGAGTTTGACGTTTTAATAGGCGTAAATTTGCTCAGAGAAGGACTTGATATCCCCGAAGTCTCGCTTGTTGTAATAATGGATGCGGATAAAGAAGGCTTTTTGCGCTCGGATACAAGTTTAATCCAAACAATCGGACGTGCCGCAAGAAACTCTTGCGGTGAAGTAATTATGTATGCCGATAAAATTACCGATTCAATGGACAGAGCAATCAAAGAAACCGAAAGGCGAAGAAAAATTCAAATCGAATACAACAAAAAGTACGGAATTATTCCCCAAACGATAAAAAAACCGATTGAGAATAACCTGTTATCACTTGTTGCAAGCTACAGAAATCTTGAAGATATTGTTGCGGAAGAAATGGTTGATATGGGAATAGAGAAAAAAGATTTGCCCAAACTTATCGATAAACTTGAAAAAGACATGCACAAAGCCGCAAAAATACTCGATTTTGAACGAGCAGCCCAAATTCGTGATCAGCTTAAAAAATTAAGAGAAATGAAAGATTAGCGAACCTCGTCATTTTCGTGAACATCTTTTACCAAATCAATTTGCGAATGGTCTTTGTATTCCGCATTTGTGCCTCTTATATGTTCAAAAGCAGATTGTGCAAAATAATTTGCAAACATAGAAATATTAAGAACAAAAATAGCCGAACTGTATGCAACAAATCCCCATTCGGTAAGAGGAACGTTAAAGAACGTAAATAAATACGCAACAGGTCCGACAAAAATAACATTCGCTATCAAAACTTGCGGAATATAAAATAACAGATTAACAAACACGTCCATACAAGATTCGATAATCGCACCGTATCTGAAACCTTGGGCAATATTCAGGTATTTTGCAAATGATAAATATGCCGTAAACACAATTGCCCCGAGTAAAACCCAAACAATTATCTCAAAAATAAGCTGAAAATGCGGTATATCAACCGGAATTTGAATAAATGAAATAATTAAATATCCGATAAAACCGAACAAAAGCCCTTGGGGGACAAGAACGAACAAAGAGCGAACAATACAATCCAACAATCTGATAGGATTAAGAGTTAAGACCTCTTTTTTATTCGTTCTGACACTGTTGATTCCCGAAGTAATCAAACCAAAGATAAGAACAGCCGTTAAAGTACCATAAAAGGTGAACAAGCCCATCGAACCTTTGAGGAAGAATTTTGCGCAGAAATAAACAGGAATAGAGTAAATACAAACCTTTAACAAGAATTTGTCTTCGCTTATTGCCTCACTGAAAGAATCAATAACAGATGCCATTCGGTATCCTCCTTATATAAAATTGTAATCTATGAACCTTGGATTAAACGTTTAAGTTCACCGGGTTTTGACGATTTAGCAAGCGCATCTTCAATGGTAATCAAGCCTTGCTTAAACAAAGCGGCAAGAGATGATTCCAAAGTCTGCATACCTGACCCTGAACTTGTTTGAATAGTTGAATAGATTTGAGCCGCTTTAGATTCACGAATAAGGTTAGCAATAGCCGGAGTAACGACCATGATTTCCTGAGCCATAATACGACCCTTTCTTGAACCGTCGGGTTGTCTTTTCGGGAGCAATGTTTGTGAAAATACAGCGACTAAAGAGTTAGCAAGCTGAACACGAATTTGCTGCTGCTGACCTTCTGGGAAAACGTCAATGATACGGTCAATAGTTTGAGAAGCAGACGAGGTGTGCAAAGTACCGAACACCAAGTGACCTGTTTCTGCTGCGGTTAAAGCAAGTGCGATAGTTTCATGATCACGCATCTCACCGACCAGAATAATATCAGGGTCTTCACGTAATGCCGATTTCAAGGCGTTTGCAAATGACCTTGTATCCATACCCAATTCCCTTTGGTGAATTACACTGACTTTTGAAGTGTGAACAAATTCGACAGGGTCTTCAATTGTCAAAATATGTTCAGCACGGGTTTTGTTGATATGGTCAACCATCGCAGCCAAGGTTGTTGATTTACCTGAACCTGTAGGACCCGTAACCAAGACCAATCCGCGGGGTTTTTCAGCGATTGTTGTAACAATCGGAGGCATACCCAAATCTTCCAAAGTAGGTGCTGTCGTTGCAATCGTTCTGAATGCGGCAGCATAAGAACCTTTGTCTTTATAGAAGTTTACACGGAAACGTCCGATGCCTTCAACACCATAAGAAAAATCCAGTTCCCACTCTTGTTCTAATCTTCGTCTTTGCTCGTTTGACATCATCGGGAATAACAATGCCTCGACATCTTCCGAAGTCAATGCCGGCATATCCAAACGAACCAACTTACCATCTACACGTATGACAGGAGGCAATGCAGATGAAATATGCAAGTCTGAGCCTTTTCTGTCCATTAGAATTTTCAATAAATCTTCAATAATCATTTCTTTTAACCACCATTATTCTGTAAAATTCATTATGGCATCATTTTCTTTTGATGCCAACTCTATCATCAAATATGTCATATAAGCGCCCAACGCAACCGCTTTTGGATCTAAATCGGTTTTATTGGCTGCTTCTATTATCGCGGTATTAATTTCCGGATTTTCGTCTTTTATATAGTGAATCATACGTTTGCGCCAAGCGGGCATATCTTCAAATATCTCACTGAACGCTGTATTTGCTATATCTTCTGATATTACGGGTAACATCCAACCTATCCTTTACTAATAACCTTTGACTTTTTCATTATACAACAAATTTCGGATTAAGTCCATACAACACTAAAAATCATTTGTTTGAAGTATAATATATTTATGAAATTAAACAGCTTAAAACTTATTGATTATCGTAACTGCGGGGATTTGGAGCTTGAATTTGATAAATACAAAGTTTTAATAATCGGAAAAAACGCGCAAGGAAAAACAAACATACTTGAGAGCATATACTTTTTATCATCCCTAAAAACTCCCAGAACCGCCAACTATACCGAGCTTATTAAATTCGGTAAAGAATATTTAAAAATCGAATCTGAAATTTATAAATCATCAACAAACATTGAACTTTCATACACATACAACACCGAAAAAAAGCGTGAATTAAAGATTAACGGGGTAAAGTCAAATGTTAAGGATTTTAAATCGGTATTAAAAACCGTACTGTTTTCGACAAGCGATTTGTTACTTTTAAGAGGCGCACCGCAAGACAGACGCGATTGGCTTGACAGAGCGATATCACAAATTTATCCGGCGTACGACGAAAGACTTACCAAATACGACAAAATAAGGATTCAAAAAAACAATTTACTCAAAGAAATTGCCAAAACCTCGACATTAAACGACGCTTTACTTGATGTATATAACGAACAACTGTCAATAACCGGCAGCAACATAATTTATATCCGCAAAAAATACCTCAAAGAAATAGAAAAAATCGCCAACCTGAAACATAAAACAATAAGCCAAAACGAGGAATTAAGCATAAAATACGACTGTTCATTTACGGACAATGAAAATGAAACACCCCAAATCGAATTAATCCAACAATCATTCAAAACCGCACTTGAACAGCGTAAAACGGAAGAATTGAGAAGATGTCAGTCATGTGTCGGACCTCACAGAGACGACATAAAATTTTTCATAAACAATCAGGAAGCAACAAAATTTGCCTCTCAAGGTCAGCAAAGAACGATAGTGCTTGCGCTCAAGCTCTCTGAACTTGACATTATCACCGAAAAAACGGGAGAAGAACCGATTTTACTTCTTGATGACGTATTAGCCGAACTTGATGATTTAAGGCAAAATTACCTTCTCAAATCAATCAACGCAAACACCCAAACGATAATAACTTCCGTTGACACAATTCTGTTTGAGGACGAATTTTTAAAAGACGTAAAAATATATAAAATCGAAAACGGCGAAATTATCAACGAATAAAAGTTTTACTCTTTAACCGTATTAGTAATCAAAGCGGCAACGAGCAGGCACAAAGCCCCGATAAAGAACGAATATTCATAGTGATAATTCAAATAATCGCCGCCGTTGATAACGGAATTATTGATAATCCAAGCGACCAGAGTACAAACAAAGACTTGCGGACCGGCAATAAAAATGTTAAAAATACCCATCACAGAGCCTTCCGTACCCGATTTAATATATTTAGACAACATGGCAAAAGGCAAAGCGCAGACACTTGCCCAGCCAATCCCCGAAAGTGCCATACAAGCACCCACAACAGCGGGGGAAGTTTTGAAAATTCCTATTCCCAAATATGCCGCAATCATTGTAACCAACGATATTATATGAACTTTTTTATTGCCGTACTTACCCGCCAAAAACCCGATAGGAACGGCGATTAAAAAGCATACCAAATTAAATACCGCAAAACACAACGAAGAATAATTTGTTGCCCTAACCTGAGCGGTTAAAAACTGAGATTGCACATCTTGAGCCAGTTTTGAAATATCCGGAACACCGAAAACCGTATGTATGGCGAAGTTTGTGAAAAATATCATCATACACATCATACCAATCCAAGTAAAAAACTGCATTGTACAGATTTTAGCAACTTCGGGGGAAAGTGCAAAAAATTCTTTCATGGAAGTCCAAAAATCGGTTTCATCTTTGGGGGTTTCGCTATTATCGGATTTGAGAGTGCTTTTTTCGTGAATGGTAAGGCAAGTCCAAGCCATAGCAAGAGTGAAAGCCAAAGCTGCCATAATAAATTGTGCCGGAACAGACATTTGATAATTAAACGCGAATTTTAAAACCGGAGCGGTGGCAGCGGCAATGACAGAACCCAAACCTATAGCAAGGCTGATGTAGGAATTGGCAAGAGCATGCTGCTGCTTTGGAACGACATCGGGAACCAAGGCTCTATATGGACCTTGAGCTATATTTATACAAGCATCAATAACCCAGATTAACAACGCTGCAATAAGCAAACCTGACCAAACGGGAAGATTTAGGGAAAAAGTTTTAGAAAAGAAATCTGCGATGTTGCCGGAATTGGGGAACAACCACAAAGCAACGGAAGCGATAACTGCACCGCCGAGCAAATAAGGTCTGCGTCGTCCGAATCGCGAGCGGGTTTTATCGGATAAAGCACCGATAAGGGGTTGAACGACCATGCCCGTAAACGGACCTGCAAGCCAAATTAAACCGTACAAAAACGGACTTGCACCCAAATTTTCCGTAACAGGGGCGGAAAGAATAATCCTCATCTGCCATGCAAATTGTAGTCCTAAAAAGCCCAATGCAAAATTCAGAAAATTCACAGTAGTAAACTTTTTCATTTCAACGTTATCATCCATTAGAATCTCTCCCAAAAAACTGTTGCGTATAACAAGGATACACGCAAAACACTCGTCAGTCAAGAAATTAAATTATCAAAACCAAAATCGATAACAAATACACCAAAATAAATATCTGAACCGTTTTGTCTTTGTAAAGCAAATTAGCGGGATCGCCGCCATGTTCGGCTTTATTTATCAAAAACAAAAGCCTGTATATTATAAGAGAAAACGGAATAACCGTTACGTAAAGATAATTTGAACCCGCCCTAAGCATTGTATCGGAATCCAGTACGTAGGTAAAATAAAATGATACGGTTAAAACGGCACTTACCAAAATAAAATTATTCAGTATCAATAAATCGTAATCTTTCAATGATTTTCGTAATTTTGACTTATCGGCAATCATGTGAAATTCAAACTTTCTTTTGCTGAAGGTAAAAAACAGAGAGAAAAAGAAGGTTAAAAGGATAACAAGCGGGGATGGTTTGACATAAATTGCAGCGCAGCCCGAAAGGATTCGCAAAATAAAACCTAATGCAATACAGGAAACATCAATTAACGAAACGTGTTTTAACCCGAGTGTATAGAATATATTTAACACAAAATACCCGAGAACAATCCAAATACACAAAGGATTAACATTGAAAAAACACAAATTTAGAATACAAACGCACAACAAAACCGACGCGGTGAATGCGGCACAACAAACGCTTATTCTGCCGCTTGCAATGGGGCGTTTAGATTTTTCGGGGTGAAGCCTGTCTTTTTTAATATCGACAATATCGTTCAGGATATAGACAACAGACGAGATTAAGCAAAAAGAGAAGAACATAATAATTGATTGCTTAACTTTAACAACATCAAAGATAGACATTGAGAAAATCAGAGGAACAAAGACAATCAGGTTTTTAATATAATGCTTAAATTTGAGCATTTTTATAAAATCTTTGACCATTCCCTACAATCTCCACCAACACATCCCGTAAAACGACATTGATACCGTACCGATTAACAAAAACAACAAAATTCCGACAAAATATTTATCTCTAAAAGACGATGTTAATAAATCTTTTGAAATAACTTTTTGCACAAAAAAGCAAACTGACCATAATAACAAAGTTATCAAAAACGAATACAAAGCCATAACCCCAACACCGAATTTTTGAGCAGCATCAAATAGCAAAACGTATTTGCGCATTTGCACTATTATATAGGGGTTTGCAAAAATCTGATATCCCAAGAACAAACTCAAAAAGGTGTATAAAGCCGGCTTAAACCTATCCGCAACGCTAAACCATATTATGCCAAGCACAAGTACAAGTATGTAAAAATAATTATGAACGAACAAAAATGCAAGTCTTGAATTAAAATTACAACTGTAAATAAAATGTATCAACAAAATCATAAAACAAATTAACCAGAAAAACTTATATTTCATATTTTTGAAGTTCTTTACCCCGATAACAAAAGAAACAATATAAAGTGCAAGTGTTGGAATAATCAGTTTTATCATATTGCATCCTAAAATAATCTTTGGTATTGTTTTAACGTGAATACGAGGATTTATAGTCCAGTCAACCGCCGTAAAAGGTGCAATAAAATCTTGTATTAATAATTCTTTGACAGAAAAAGCCTGCCCCCAAAAGTCTTTAATCATTTTAACTCCGGAATATTCAAAAAAGAATGAAGAATGTGGCATGCAAAGTTTTGTATAAAGCATTGTATAAACTAAAATTCCTGCAAAAAATAAAAGAATTTTTGACAAATCTATAAGCATTGGTTTGATATTTTTATCGTGCATTTTATACAAAAGATAAATTAAGGCAAAAACAAAACAAACAATGTTTGAACCCACTATTGCAAAAGTTCCGACCCCACAAAACCCTAGAATAAAAACATCTTTCACAGATAACTTTTTAACTCCCCTATCGACCAAACAAATACAGTAGTATAACAATAGCAGTCCGAAAAATGCAGAATACGAGTAGGCTTCAAATATAGCCGTATAAATCAACGACGAAAATCCAAATCCATATATAAAAGTAGTTAATAAAGCTAATTTTTTATTCTTTGACAATATATTTGTTATCCCAAACATAAAACATACTGATGCAGATGAAGTCAATGCCTGAAATACAATTATGGCAAGTCTTTTATCATGGATAATACCTTTTAGCAACATGACAAAAGGATAAACAAAGAATACATATAACGGATGTTTAAAAATAAATCCTGTCGTAATATTTGGCTTGTCAAGAATACGGACATATTTAATTACATCAGCATCAACATATATATCAATGTGTTTTATAAGAAAAATACTGTCAAAAGAAACATAAAAACCAATTAAGACATAAATAAAAAAGAATAAAAAAAATAAAAACTTAGGAGTCGCGAGAGTCTTTATTAACGCACTAAAGCGCTTCCCCCCCCCCGAAATGCTTGTGGTATCAAGCGTTTTATTATCTATCATAATCCTTCTCCTTACAATATTTTCTATTTTACTCTTTTAATAGCTGCATCAACCAGTCCTTTGAACAAAGGATGGGGTTTGTCGGGGCGAGATTTAAATTCGGGGTGGAACTGACATGCCACAAACCAATCGAGTTTTGGCAATTCAACAACTTCCGCCAACATCCCGTCAGGCGACATGCCTGAAAATACCAAGCCCGCATCCGCTATTTTTTCCAAATACTCGTTATTAACTTCATATCTGTGGCGATGACGTTCCGAAATTACCTGTGTTCCGTAAGCCTTCGCTGCAACAGAACCTTTTTTGAGCCTGCATTCATAAGCACCCAATCTCATCGTACCGCCGTATCCTTTGACGTTTTTTTGTTCAAGCATAAGGTCTATAACCGGATAAGGCGCATTTTCATCAAACTCTTTTGAATTTGCACCCTTTAGTCCGACAACATTTCTTGCATATTCAATTACCGCACACTGCATTCCCAAACACAACCCCAAAAACGGAAGGTTATTTTCGCGCGCGTAACGAATAACATTCAATTTACCTTCAATTCCTCTAATCCCGAACCCTCCGGGGACAACAACCCCCTGAACATCCGCCAACTGCTTTTTACACGATGAATAATCCACACAATCTTCGGAATTTATCCACTTAATCTCAACCGATGCCGAATCCGCATACCCCGCGTGTTTTAAGGATTCCACAACAGAAATGTACGCATCGGAAAGTTTTGTATATTTACCCGCAATCGCAATCTTAACGGACTTATCGGGGTTTTTAATTTTTGCAACCAAATTTTCCCACGATTTTAAATCCGGCTTACGTTCTTTCATATTAAGCATTTTAAGTACAACCGAACACATGCCCTGAGCTTCAAGTGCGAGAGGTACTTCATAAATAGTTTTCATATCCTTGCACTCAATAACGGCATCTTTGGGAACGGAACAGAAAAGCGCGAGTTTTTCTCTTTCGGTTTTCGGGATAGGCTTTGATGTACGGCAAACAAGAATTTCGGGTTGAATACCGTAACTTCTTAACACGTTAACACTGTGCTGAGAAGGTTTTGTCTTTAATTCACCCGATGTCGAAAGATACGGCAAAAGCGTGCAATGAACGGATATTGCATTTCCGATGCCGACTTCCGATTTGAACTGTCTTATTGCCTCAATAAACGGCAAACTCTCGATATCACCTATCGTTCCGCCGATTTCTATAATATGAAAATCGGGCTTAAACTGTTTTGTTGCGGCAACTATCTTGGTTTTAATTTCGTTTGTGATGTGCGGAATAACCTGAACGGTGGCACCGAGATAATCTCCGCGTCTTTCTTTGCAGATAACTTCCTGATAAATTCTGCCGGAAGTTACGTTATTTACCTGACCGAAACTCGTATCGGTAAATCTTTCATAATGACCCAAATCCAAATCCGTTTCCGCACCGTCGTCGGTTACAAAAACTTCACCGTGTTGAAACGGGCTCATCGTACCGGGGTCGATATTTATGTAGGGGTCAAATTTTTGGATTATTACCGAATAATCTCTCGAGCGGAATAAACGTCCTAAAGATGCGGCAATAATACCCTTACCTAAAGAACTGACAACGCCCCCTGTTACAAAAATATATTTTGTCATCTTAAATACCCCTGCTTATTTTGAAAAATTTTATTACCGGTTGGTTACGGCAATATTCCTAACCGATTTTCGGAACTTTGAAAAATCCGTTTTCTTCCTCCGGAGCGTTTGACATCAACGCTTCTTTGGATATTTCCTGATACGGTTCATCCTCTCTTGTTACATTTACAAAATCTATAACCTGAGTCATGGGCTTAACGTCGGATGTATCAACTTCATTCATCTGATCAACATATTTCAAAACATCGCCGAGCTGTTTTGTATATAAAACTTTTTCTTCCTCAGTCAATTCCAAACGTGCGAGTTTTGCAACATGTTCAACATCTTTAACCGTAATCATGGTTTTGCTCCTATAAATGTAATATTCTATTTGATGATAACACAAAAAATCGGGCATGCCATGTTTTATTAACGAAATTTAAAATTTAGATTTACCCTTTGGCATGTGATATATTGATATAGAATGGAGTTTTTATATCAATGGAAACAAAATTATCCGATTTGGAGAAATTGGAAGAACTTATTTCACAATACCGAAAAGAGCAGGATGCAAAGAAGAAACGAATCTTGTATCTTAATCTTGTTCAAGAATCGCTTAAACTTGTAAAGCGGATAGTTTTGGGTATGTATCCGCTTCCCGGGACAATTTCAAAAGACGATTTAATCCAAGTCGGTGCAGTCGGTGTTTTAAAAGCGATTGAAACCTACGAAATCGAAGAAAAAGGAAGTTTCAAAACTTATGTGAGCAAATTTATCAAAGGGAAAATCCTTCACTATCTCAGAGACAAAGCAAATTTAGTCAGACCCCCGAGGCAAACAATTGCAAATATAACAAAAGTAAAAGAAGCGATTGAAGAATTGTCATATCCCGATTCAAAAATTCCCTCGGCGGAAGAAATTGCCGTCTATGTAAAATTACCGAAAGATAAGGTTGAAGAAATTATGAATATCGAATTAATGAAAAACATGATTTCACTTGACCAGAATATTTATTCAATCGACGGAACGGAAACGCTTTTAGACCGAATCCAATCGGAAGATAACAACTGGGAAGAAACATACGAAAACAAAAAAATTATAGAATTTGCGCTGAAAAAACTCTCAGAACCCGACAAAACAGTTGTT
>CANQSZ010000054.1 GCA_947626645.1 Candidatus Gastranaerophilales bacterium | reverse complement strand
CTACTATATGGAGGGTGTGCAAAGAAAAGATATTGCAAAAAAATTAAAAATTTCTCCCACGCAGGTGTCGAGAATACTCAAACGCGCATTAAATAAATTATATATTATAATTGAAAACGAGATGTCGGATAAGCAAAAGAAGTCATAAAGGAGGACAGATGATATTTTCACTAACAATTTTAGCTTTTATATTCATAGCAGGACTTGTAGTCGGCAGTTTTTTAAACGTGGTAATTTTAAGAACGGTGAGCGAAGAATCAATCGTCGCACCGGCATCAAAATGTCCCAAGTGCCAAACACCGTTAAAATGGTACCATAATATCCCCGTATTATCGTACATATTTTTAAGGGGGAAATGTGCGTTTTGCAACGAAAAAATAAGCATACAATATCCGCTTGTAGAATTATTTACGGGAATAATTTTTGTGGGATTGTTTTTAAGATTTTGCAAACCGTTTGACCCGCTATTCGGCTTAAGTTCAATGAATCCGATATCCGTGGGGCAAGTGTTGGTGTATATATTCAGTCTTATAGTTGCAAGTTTATTTATAGCAATAGCGGGAACGGACATACTTGAAAAGAAAGTTTCCGATTCGCACACATTCGGCTTAATCGGAACGGGAATTGTTTACAGCATAGTTTATGCGGCGGTAAATTTTTATTATTATACAAAATCGCTCGGAATGCCGGAATTAAATCCTGACTTCTTTTTAACCTGTCCTGTTTTATACTCTGTCGGTGCGGGAATTTCGGGATATTTGATAATGGAAGCACTTTCAAGATTGGGGCTTGCATTCGCGGGAAAAAGAGCATTCGGAGAAGGTGATTCATTCATAGCTGCGGGATTGGGAACGGTTTTTGGCTCATTAATCGGATGTTCACCGCTTTACAAAACATTTGTTCCTGTTTTCCAATTTGTAGTTGTAATTTTGGTATTAAGCGGAATTATACAAATAATAATCACGCTGCCGGTGTTTGTGAAAAAACTCGTCAAAGACAAAAATTGGCTTACATTGGGTTCAATAATTGTTTTCGGCATATATACGATAAGCTACATATTTGCACAGAATTACGGTTGGTTAACAAATCGTGCCGCATACTACTCAAGTACGGTTGTGCTGGTACTTTTAGGTTTATTAACATGCCGGGAATTACTTTGCGGACTCAAGGAACATAAAACCGAAGGAATGTATCTGCCTTTCGGACCTGCGATGATAATTGCGGGATTTATCGCACTGTTTACGGTCGCGTTATAAAAAAATATCGGCATTACAAAACTTTATTTTCTCTTTTATTGAAAAATTGTTTAGTGTAATATCAATTTATGGATGTAAAAGAGGTTAAAGAAGTTTGGAAAAAAGTTAAGGCTGAGCTTGAGGCAAACTTGCCCGAGCATATAATAAGCACATGGGTAAATTCCGTTGAGGCGGTTGATTTTGAAAACGAAACACTGGTTTTAATTTCGCCTTTACCGATGGCGGTTGATATTCTCAAAAAAAGCTGGAGCGATAAAATCAAAGCCTCCGTTAAAACAATATTGGGTGAAAACGCCAAATTTTCTCTTTCTTATGATGCCGATTATGCTGCAAAATATTTAAAGGAACGCAAAAAAGAATTTTCCAAACTAAAAGCGGGGCAAACCGAACAAGACCGCAAAGAAGAAGATACCAAATCGGCTTTGGCACAAATGCAATCGGGTGCAAATTTGAATTTGAATTTAAAATTTGACAACTTTGTTGTGGGGGACAATTCACGATTTGCATATAATGCGGCATTTTCCGTTGCCAATAATCCGTCAAAAAAATTCAACCCGCTTTTTATATACGGTGCATCGGGGTTAGGCAAAACCCACTTGTTGCAGGCGATAGGGCATTATGTGATTTTCAACAGACCCGAATTAAAAGTTCGTTATATACGAATGGAGGAATATTTCAACGAATGGATGAGATGCTTTCAGTATGATGAAAATTCCAACGGAAGAAAGGCAAGAACTTGCAACAATTCGCTAATGAGAAAATTTCATCAAAAGTTTCAAAATATTGATATATTACTAATGGACGATATACAATTTATCGAATCCAAAATGAAAACCATGGAAGATTTTTTCTCAACGTTTGAGGCATTATATACCAACAACAAACAAATAGTAATCGCCTCGGACAGATTGCCGGGGGATATTCCCAAACTTGATAACCGATTAAGAACGAGGTTTGAAATGGGTTTGGTGGTTGATATTCTTCCGCCCGACTATCAAACCAGATTTGAGATAGTAAAAGCCTATTCAAAAGAACTTGAAATTGAAGCTGATGATGAGGTATTTGATTATGTAGCGCAGAATTTTGTAAACAACGTGAGAGAACTGAAAGGCGCATTTAACAAAGTCTGCGCTTATGCCGAATTCTCCGGAGTCGGAGTAACCTTGGAGACCGCCCGAAAAGCACTCAATTGTGAACTCAGGAAAAACGAATTAACAATCGATATTATTGCGCAAAAAACCGCCCAATATTTCGGATTAAGCGTAAAAGATTTAAAAAGCACCGCACGTCGGCAAAACATATCAAACGCTCGTCATTTAGCGGTTTATCTTGCAAGAAATATTTTGAATATGAGCTATGAATCCATCGGTGATTTTTTTGCGAAAAAGCATACTACGATTATGTATTCGTGCGAATTGATTGCGGAAAAACTCAAAACCGATGACGAGTTACAAAATTACACGGAAGAAATAAAATCGAGATTAAGAGGTTAAAATGTACGATTATATAAAGGGAATATTTACATACAAAAATTCGGGGGCGAAGGGTTGCTTTGCAACGGTTGAAGCATCAGGCATCGGTTTTTGCGTTGAAATTACGGACAGAGATTTTGCAATTTTGCCCGAGGAAGGTCAACAGTTGAAAATTTATACCGTTCTTTTACACAGAGAAGATAAAATGAGCCTTTGCGGGTTTTTAAAACGTGAAAACAGAGATATCTTTAATATACTGACATCGGTTTCGGGTGTGGGGTCAAAAATGGCTCTGACACTGTTAAACTCCTTTGATGTAACCGATTTAATCGGGTTTGTTTTGGACGGAGATTTTAAAGAATTAACCAAGGCAAAAGGTGTAGGAGCTAAATTAGCGCAAAAAATCATACTTGAATTGAAAGACAAATTAACATCATATAAAGATGCAACGCCCATAAAACCGGCAGGAATGACTTCGGGCAAAAATTCGCAAAACATAGACGATGCCCAAATGGTTTTATTGTCTTTAGGGTATGAAAAAGACGAGGTTAAAACAGCTATTTATAAGGCGATTGAAAGAGTAAGCGACAGTGCTTGCGCTGAGGATATTTTGAAAGAAGCATTAAAAAGCCTGTCAATATAAATATTTTAGAGCGGCTTAGCCTTGGAAAGTTTTAAAAGAACGCTCAATATTTTTACTTATTGCCGTTTGAATTGATTCATACTCTTGAAGAAGTGATTGGTGTTCACTGTCAAGTTCGCGCATTTCCATTTCTAATTTTTTATCACGTTTTGAAATATAAGCGGTTTCGCTTTCATATTTTGCTTCCGCGATTGCGATTGCTTTTTCGTCTTCAGCCATTTCAAAATCAGTTGCATTGGTGCAGATAATTGAAGTCCAGTTGAATTTTTTATCGAACGGATTTTTGTTATCCGTTACCAATTGAAGTGAAACGATTCCGTTAGATAAAACATCACTTAACCATGATGTACTTGTTGAAAGATTTTTGTCTAACGCGATGTAGTTATGGTGAAATTCGTCTTTGAGAATATCTTTCAAATTCAAAACATACTTAAAGGTTGTATTATCCAAATCGGTATATTCGGCTTCTTCAATTTTCACGGGGTCAAACATACCGTTCATTCTGTACCAAAGGTTGGTGTACCATTGAGATTTATCTTTATCGTTAACCGTTAAAAATTCTTCAACAACATCTTTAACTTTAGTTTCTTGAACAATATTATATTCTTCGGGCGGCTCAAAAGGAGGCTCTTGCGTTAACCATTCCGCATACTCGGGATTTGGCGAAGTTTCGTATTCGGCAGGATGGTCAATTATTTCAGGTTCATGGTAAACTTCTTCTGCTATATCCAAATCAAATTCGATAATATGGAAAAACTCTGCCAAAGCGTCAGGATTGGCATTTCCACCGTAATCGTTGCCTATTGTATAATCTTCATGTACTTTCCATAAATAATCTACCAGTTTTTGATATACGGTTATAGTGTCATCACACTCATCGCATTTTGTATCCATGTGATAAATAGTATCGCCGTATTTAATATCAACGGTTTCGGTATGGGGATTACCGCAAGGGTGCATGTTTTTGAGTTGTTCTCTTAAGTCATCGGAAACAGGGTGTATGGCTGTATTCCAACACCAATCCTCATCGTGCTCATCACAATTTCCGGCATAAACAGTATAAGTATGACCATCAGAAGTTTTATGTTCCCCCGGTCCGATTAAATTTGATATAACGTGCATAAAACAATTTGTTTTTCCTAACGAACCACTCATACATCCTGTTTGTAAGACTTTTTGATACACCTCGCTATTGTGGACTCTTTCTGTCCATGCGGGAGTAACTTCTTCCTGATAACCCTCTTTTATCAGCTTTTCGACAGTTTTTGGAGGTTCAGCCGCAACCCAGTCGTTATATTTGTTGTTATAATCTTCGATATAAGGGTCATAGTCGGGGTTTTTGACGGAATAAGTCTCAAGATATTCTTTTTGAGTTTTAACTTCTCTTGAATCTAAAAGCCCGTAGCGGTCTAAAAATTCAGCCAAACTGTCGGTTTCTTCAAAATTTCTTGCATCAACATCGGAAACCAAAATCCTATCTGCACTGTCTATTAAAGCATATTGGTTTTTCAGGGGTTGATATTGCCATAACAAACTTGCGGTTAAATCCTGCTCAATGGCGTTACCTTTAGCGTCATAGGCATTATAGATAAACATTTTTGAATTTAGGGCATTGATATAGTCGGTTCTTGCCTCCTCACTTCTTCTTGTGAGGGAAAGTTTAGAGTTGGTCAACCGTTGTGATTTGTACTCGTTGTCCGTAATTCTTGCCGTTATGCTTAATAATCTTGCTTGTGAGGAGGATAGACCCATGATTAAATTCCTTTCCTTACAAGAATATATACGGCACATTTTTTCTAAAACTTTGATATTTTTCGCGAATTTTATAAAAATTGTAATATTTTTTAACAATTTAATCATCTTTTTTGTTGATGTTAATAAAAAATCGGTGGGATAAAATGGATTTATGGCAACAAACTTTGATTTTTTAAAACCCGTAGATAAGAATCTTTTTGATATCATAACGGAAGCGGAAAAATTATACAGAGATGAGTATTTTGAACAGTGCATGAGTCAAACAAGAAGGTTTGGCGAGCATGTTTGCAAAAATGTGCTCGGGAAAAACCGAACGACAGAAACCACGTTTGATGATATGCTTGCAACGCTAAAGGATAGAACAGGCGGCGCTCAGCAGGAAAAAGAGTTTATCAAAGACCTTTACTATTTAAAAAAACAGGGAAACACATCAGTACATTCTTCTACGGTCAAAAAAGATGCAATAACGGCGCTTAAGTGCTTGCAAAGAGCATTTGAGGTCGCGATAAGTTATGCGGTTTATAACAAAAAAGCAAAAACGAACATTTTAAAACTGCAATATGACACCGAACTTTTGGTAACAGGCAAAAAAACGGAACAGAGTTTGACCGAAAAATATTTGAAAGAAAAACAGAAAGAAAAAACATTTACCAAACGAAAACCGAGTACAACAAAGAAAACGAAAGCATTAAAAAAACAGGTTTATACAATGAAACCCGAAACGAAAGAAAAAGGCTTTCCGATATTTTGGACACTCGTGGCAATATCATCCCTCATCGCCTTGATGGTAATGACAGTATTATAGAATTGGTACTTATTTTTAATTATTAAACATGTCTTTCGACGGGTTTTAGCAAGATATCGGCAAGTCTGTCCGCGCCGATAAAGCCCCTTTGCGACATCAAATCAGCCGCCAGTTTATTATCATAGGGTACAAATCTGTGTCGTATCTCAAACGAACCTTGTTCAAAATCAATCAGCGCATAGCACGCTTTCACAACTTCCGTCATCGGTCTGCCGACACTTCCGACATTCACAACCGTTTGCCCCGAATTGGTCTGATATCCGCAAGGAATATGCGTGTGTCCGCACAATATAAGTTTTTCCGTCGTTCCTTCAATTATTTCTTCAACAACATCAAGCGGCATCTGAGGGAACATATCCTCGTTATTGGCTCTGGGTGAACCATGCACAAGCAGCACGCTGCAACCTTCTATTTCCAAACTCAAAGCCGGCGGTAATTGCGCCAAATATGCTCTTTGTTCATCTGCCAAATATTTCATATCATCGTCAATAGCATTCGCCATCACGGGATATTGAGATTCCAAAAAATCGTGAACATCAGGTCCGTACTGTGCAATCATTAAATCCGTATTCCCTTGGATTACAGTCCAAGTGTCTTGCCCCATAACATAATCAACAACTTCTTTGGGCTGAGGTCCTGCCAGCGCCAAATCCCCCAAGCAAAATACATGCTCGCATCCTTCGTTCACAACATCCGTCATTACGGCCTCAAGTGCCTGTACATTCCCGTGTAAATCAGATAATACCGCAACTCTCATTATTTTTAACCCTCTCTTTTTTATGTGATAAAATTATTTTATGATAAAAAAACGGAAATCAAAAGAATTAATTATCGGAAATGTTAAAATAGGTAACGGAAACCCGATTAGCGTTCAATCCATGTGCAACACAGACACAAGAGATGTTGAACAAACCTCGCGTCAAATAAATGAGCTTGCGGATGCCGGTTGTGAACTTATAAGGCTTGCCGTTCTTAACCCGGATGCCGCCGATTCAATCAAAGAATTGGTTAAAATTTCGCCCGTTCCTTTAATTGCGGATATCCATTTTGATTACAGGCTTGCAATTCAATGTATAAACAACGGAATTTCGGCTCTGAGGCTTAACCCCGGAAATATCGGAAAACGTGAAAACGTTGAAAAAGTCGTTAAGCTCGCAAAACAACAGAAAATTCCCATAAGAATAGGTGTTAACGCGGGTTCTTTGGAAAAAAATCTTATCGAAAAAAATATTCCGCTTCACGAAAAAATGGTCGAAAGTGCGATGGGGCATATAAAAATCCTTGAAGATTTGGATTTCGATTTGATAAAAGTATCACTAAAATCGTCTGATGTATTAACCACAATTGAAGCGTACAGGTTGATTGCGCAAAAGACCGATTATCCTTTACATCTTGGAGTAACGGAAGCGGGAACTCTTAAAAGCGGATTGATAAAATCTGCCGTGGGACTCGGAACACTTTTATCGGAAGGTATAGGCGACACAATTCGAGTTTCGTTAACGGAAAATCCGATTGAAGAAGTTTACGCGGGTTATGAAATCCTCAAAAGTCTTAAATTAAGACAAAAAGGAGTGAATTTTATATCGTGTCCGACATGCGGAAGAACCCAAATTGATTTAATAGAGCTTGCCAAAAAAGTGGAAGAACGCTTTAAAAACTTAGACCAAAATATAACGATAGCGACGATGGGTTGTGCGGTGAACGGTCCGGGGGAAGCAAAGAATGCGGATTACGGAATAGCCGGAGGAATCGCGGAAGGTTATGTGTTTAAAAAAGGTGAAATCGTTGCCAGAGTGCCGGAAAATCAGCTTTTGGACAAACTTGAAGAAATTATTAACAAATCCTCCAAATAATATATGACATTATTTTGTAAACAAATTATAATATTATTGCAACATTCAAAAAAAATTACTATAATGTTATAAAAAGAGGTGGCTATGAAAACGAAATTATTACTTATTCTTGCTGTTGCAGCAATGGTACAATTACAATCCGGAGCTTCAATTACTGTTGAGCAATCGACAAGCCCCGCATATCTGAAAAGTAACGGATATTCATCACAAACTTCGGATGCGGTAAGCGTAAGCAGAGCAAGAGCATTGGGTGAAGAATTTTATCCCGAACAAGAAGCAGCGTTCAAAAAACAAAACAAATTTGCAAGATTCTGGAGAAAATTCTATGTTTATACGGATCCGGCAGCGGAAGATTATTCATTCTATCATCATGACGTTGACACAACTCCGTCATACACTGATCTGTAAGAAGATACTTTTGGCGATAAGTGCTTTCATTATATGTGGAAGCACTTTTGGTCTTGTATATTCCGCAGAATACGGAGAAATTCAGTATAACGACAAGTTTATTGACTACTCCAAGATAAATAAAACGGCAACTTTAAAAGCAGCCGATTTTTATTTTAATAAAGCATTGGAAGAACAAGATTTTGATATAAAAAAAGGCTATCTTCAAAAAGCCGGCGGGGAATACTTCATTCTGACCCAAGCGGATAAAAATAACTTGTATCCGGTAGTTCAGTTGGCAAGAGTTTATGATTTGGAGGAGGAAAATAATTATTCAAAAGCGTATTTTCATCAGGCTTTGAAAATTGACAAAAACAATCCGACAACAAATTTCTACTTCGGAGAATACTATTACAAAAGAAAAGATTATCCCCGAGCATTGTATTTTTACAAACAAGCAGCCCAAAACGGTTACAAAGAAAATACCGACTTGCAACTGAAAATGGGTGTGATATATGAAAAATTGGGCGATTTATTGCGGGCTAATCAATACTACAAAAAAGCATTTTTGGCAAACCCGAATGACACCGAAACACCCGACAAAATAAGAGATATAGAATCAGTGCAATATAAAAACACCGGATATTACAACAAATACTTGGAGAAACAAAAAAATAAGAAATGAAATTCAAAAAAGCAATAATATTATTAACATCACTATTATTGACATTTACGGCAGTAAACGCGCAAGAGCCCGTAAATTTATACGAACCTCTTATGACAGACTCCAACGAAGTAATATTTAAACATGCCACAACAAAGATAGACATAATAGACCCGTCGTTCACCGCAGGATACTACCCCGGCGGCAGAGGACCTAACAAACTTGTTATTTACACCCCCAACTACGGGCTTCATACCGGAACAAACGAATTTGGAACGGAAGCAATAGTTGAAGGAAATGTTGTAACCTCTATAAGCGGCGCAGATTCTACTATTCCAATTGACGGCATCGTAATAAGCGGGCATGGAAGTGCGAAAAACTGGATTACACAAAATATCAAAGTCGGGTCTAAAGTTTATATAGATATAATTAACCAAACACTTACCGCTTACACAACCTCAGACAGCTACATCTACGAAGCGAAAATTAAAATCTCCGAGGCTCAGAAAATAATTGACTATTACAAATTAACCGATATAAACTACAACTTCCGCAAGCCTCAAAATCATATTCAATCCGCCGAAAATTACCTGAAAATAGCCGAAGGGCAAAAACAACACGGCGGGGCGATAAAACAGTACACCCAAGAGGCAATTGATGAAGCTAATATGGCTTTGAAAACGGCACTGCCGTATATGCCGAACGAATTAAAAGGCGTATGGATACGCCCTACACAACACAGCGAAAACGAAATAGCCGACACTCTTGAAACATTAAAAGACAACGGTTTTGATACGGTATTTCTTGAAACATACTACCATGGCAGAACAATATTCCCGAGCAAAACCATGGACAGATACGGATTTGTAGTCCAAAACGAAGATTTTGAAGGGTTTGACCCGCTTGCAATATGGATAAATCAAGCGCATAAAAGGAATATGAAAGTTCACATCTGGTTTCAATCGTTTTATGTCGGAAATAAGCCCGTCAACTCAAACCCGAGAAATATTCTTGCGGTTCACCCCGAATGGGGAAACAAAACCAAGCAGCATGCCGACGATTACGGAGCAACAAAATCGGTATCCGAGCACAACGGATATTTTCTTGACCCCGCAAATCCTGATGTGCAAGACTTTCTTGAAGAATTAATCGGCGAAATTATAGACAGATACGAACCCGACGGAATTAATTTGGATTATATAAGATATCCCAATTCAAATCCCGGAAATTCCGCAACTGCTTGGGGATTCACCGAATACGCACGTAATAATTTTCAAGATATGTACGGAGTTGACCCGATTACCCTCACAACCGCCGACATCGGCTGGGGTGATTGGAACAGATACAGAAGAAACAAAATTACTCACTTTGTAAGAAAAATAGGCAAAATCGGAAAAGAACACCACACCTACATTAGCGCCGTTATATTTCCCGATATAAAATCGGCTTTGGGCACAAAACAACAAGACTGGAGAACTTGGTCAAAAGAAAATTATATCAACGGTTTTACACCTCTGTTTTTAACTTATGATTCACAAATGCTTTCATCAATGATGAACGATGTAATAAGCGTTAAATCGCCCGATACGGAATTGTTTGCCGGACTTTTTGTAACATTTATGGGCGGCAGCTCCGAAGATTTGATTAAGCAAATCTTTGAAACAAGAAAAATGAAAGCCGACGGTGTAATTCTTTTTGATTATGCCCACACAACACCGGTTTACACCGACGCGTTGCTTGCAAGTGCATTCAATTCACGCAAAAGTTCAAGCTCCCAAATTGCAAAAGTCAAAAAAAAAAGTTTTTCGCAAGAAACCGAAAACAAAACAGACAAAAGAAAAGTAATCACAAGAACCAACAGTAAAGGTTTTTGGGTCTATACCAAAGAGTAATCAGTCTTTTAGAGTTGTTTTGTTTTAAGCATTGAATGTTTTGAATGAAGATTCAACGTTTTTGGAAATAACTTTTTTAACCGCGTCGATTTCGGTAGA
>CANQSZ010000053.1 GCA_947626645.1 Candidatus Gastranaerophilales bacterium | reverse complement strand
TTCATTATTGCTATTATATTAAATATTGCGTTATATTTTAATGCTTTATATTGGTTATTATTATGTTTAATTATGATAATAATATTAATTTTGGCAAAATTTGATTATATTTCAAATATTGTTGATCTTGTTATAGTTCTTATCCCTTTTGCCATATTTTTTTCATTAATGAATTGGACATTAAAGCCGATTATACTAATTCAAACATATAAACACTTAAAGAAAAAATATCCTGAACATTGTATCTCATATTGGCTGAAAAATGTTATTAAAAATAACTATACAAAGAAATTCATAATACCAATTCTGATTGTATCAGAAATAATATGGTTTATATTAGCATATTTATTTTATAAAACAGGAATTAATTTCAAAAATCCTATTAAATATGCCATATTGGTATATTTCCTGTTCGGGGGTGGACTTTTATGGTCTTATGTTATATTTTTTATTTTTAACATAAAAAATAACGAAAAATAGTGTACATTTAAAAAAATTAATACTCATAATTTATTCCTAAAATTTTCTTTTCAGAAATAATTTAGGAATATTGATTGCTTTATCTGATTTTCTAAGTGATATAAGTAAAATATCAAATAAAAGTCTCGCTTGTATGGAAAAATTTGTACAAGGTCATGGAAAGAGATATTGGCAAGAAGTCGCCTTTTGCGAAGCAAAATAGCGATAAAACTATATTACCTAATTTTTACCCGTTTCTTTTACTTCATTAATTTGTTCGGCGGAAAACATCATATATCCGCTTTCTGTATATAATGCTGCTTTTAATTTGCCGGCTTTTACCCGATATCTTATGGTAGAAACAGGCAAACCGACTTCTTTTGCAAATTTTGCAATAGTCATTAGTTTTTCCTGTGGTATTTCGTTTTTATTATCAAATATATCAAATATTGTGTCAAAAGATTGGGATAATCTTGAAAGCATAAATTTCGTATATTCTTGGGTATCACCTGTTAATTGAGCTTTTTCAACGGAGTTAATATATCTTTTTCTGTCTCTGGGACGAATAATAATCGGGCAATAATCATTACACATCAACAAGCAATTCATCAATAATCTTGCACATCTGCCGTTCCCGTCCGCAAACGGGTGGATGCTTACAAAATCAAGATGAAGTTTAATTATATCTTCAATACTTGTACTGCTTTTATATTTATCCCAAAAGTCTTTCATTAAATCGGGAACTTTCATCGGATTAGGCAAAATTACACGACTTCCTGAAATTATAACAGAACACTTCCTGTAAAAACCTGCATTATAATCGTCAATCCCTGATAAAAGTCTTTTATGAATATCTAAAACAATATTTTCGCTTATTTTTTTATCTGATTTAATAATGTCAATTATATAATCAAATGCACGAGCATGATTTATGGCTTCTTGATAATGCACCAAGGGTTTTGAAGATGATGTTATATCTTCTTCAATAACCAGTCTTGTTTCTTTCCTTGTTAAAGTGTTGCCCTCGATATTGTTTGAAGTGTAGGCAAGTTCCGATTTTAACCATTTATATAATTGTTCTTTGGCTTTGTTGTTATTAAAAAGTTTTTTGTATTCTTTTCTTTTGCTTGTAACTTTTAATAATAGTGAATCTATAGAATTATCCATTTGCTGCCTCATGGTTTATAGTTTTCATTTTTTATAAGTATAAACTATAAACAAAAATTTTTCAATAATTTCATGTTCATAGTTTATAGTTTTAAATATTTTAAACTATGAACATATCCCGCCCCACCGCCCCCCCCACACACACCGCCATCTTACCCTGCCTCTTGCCCCGCAACTCCGCCGCCATAACAATCCCCTCGCCCTCGCACCCTCATTCACGCTGCCTTATCCCTAGCCTCGCCCCACACACGAAAAAAATTGCTGGCGGGCTGTTGTTTTTACCCGATATTTTTTGCTCACGTTAACATTTATTAACCGCTTTTTATCCGATTGGGATTTTATTCTATATTTATTTTATAATTTGGTATATAGAAGTATGAGGTTAATATGAAAAACTTTTTAAAAATAACGGGGTTTGTTTTTGCGGGATTGTTAATATGCTTGTATTTGGTGTATTTATTCGTTTTACCCAAATCAATCAATTTAAACACATATAAAGGTGAAATCCAAAAGCTGGTTTTGGAAAATACCGGTCTTAGCGTTGATTTCGGCAGAGTTGACGTAATCACCTCCCCTTGGCTTGAAGCGGGAATAAAAACAGACAATGTAAAAGTTATGCTGCCTGACAATTCGGTTTTGTTCAGCGCGGATGCTTTTAAAGGTAAGGTTTTTCTTCCTTCTTTATTATGGCTATCGGTTCGTGTAACTTGTGCCGAGGTTGATTCACCGTTTTTAAACGTCGAAATTATGAACGGTAACAAGTTCAAAGTCGCTAAGGTTTATGAAGATTTGGTTAACAAGCGCAGAGAGCAAAACCGACTTAACCCTCCAAAAAACAACGAGGTTGAACTTCCGTTTGACCCTTCTAAAATAAAAGTGTTTGTACCCGCGCTGACCTTGAATAACTATAAAGCCGTAATTGACGATATCAAAGCGGGTCATAATTTAACTCTCAAAGGCGAGCAGCTTAAGGTCGGGTATTTTAACAACAAGTTTGCGAAGTTAAAAACTCAGGCTGAATTTTTGAGCGATGAGAATAAAAATATTACGGCTGATTTGGATATAAAAACTTTTATCCCCGAATTTGCACCGGCGGAACCCGAAAGAGTTGATAACGAGGCGATTTTTGAACTCCCCTTTGTCAATCCTGTTACCACATACAGAGATTACGATTTGAAATCCAATATTTCATCAAAAATAAAAATTCGCAAGTCAAAAAAAGACGGCAAAGTCAGAATGAACGGTTTTGCTAATATTGAAAATACAACCGTTAAACTTTCAGGCTTGCAGCTTCCGGAATCTCACTTTAGAATGAAGGCTAAAGGCACAACCGCCGAAATCGATACTAATGTCTTTGTTACCGACAGCGAATTTTTAAAATTGTTCGGTACAATTGATTACGGCAAAAATCCAAATGTGGATTTAAAATTGAAATCCTCTCAGGTTCATTTTTCCAACCTGTTAAAAATAACAAAAGCGTATTTGGATACGGTACATATTCAAAATGAGCTTGGAAACATCGGTGCAAACGGTTATCTGATGTCTAATGCGGAATTAAAAACAGATTTTAAAGATATCATCTCAACCGGTAAAATCATCGTTCGCGACGGTTATATTTCAGACAAGAACATCGGCTTATTGGTCAATAAAATTCACGCAAACCTGTTATTTGATAATAACACCTTCCAAGTAAAAGACACTCATATACTTGTAAACAACAGACCGATAGATATAACGGGTAAAATTGATTCTCATTCAATCGCAAACTTCACGATTGACGGAAATAAAATTCCGTTGAGAGGTTTATATAATGCGTTTGCACCTCGCGATATAAAAGGTCTTTACAACTTAAATTCCGGTTTATTGACGTTGAATGCAAAAGTTGTCGGCGAGATTAAAGATATTTCCGCTATGGCTAAGGCTGATTTGGAAAATCTTTCCGTTAACGACAAAGCCGGAAACTTCCGGTTGAAAAATGATTTTGCGCATTTCGGTATCGCTAATTACTCCGGAATTATAAGAGGTAGAATTAAAAACAGCGGATTTAATTTTACTCTGCCAAAAACCGGTGCCGTTATAAAAGACGATTTGCTTGTTGTAAATATTGATAACGATGATGTTGTAATCAATGATTCGTTTGTCAAGATTAACAAGTTATCTGAGATTAAATTCAACGGCAAAATAAAAGAATATCTGACTCATCCCGATACTTCGGTGTATGCAGACGGGAATCTTGCATCTTCCGATTTGGGGATTTTTGTCGGCAAGGACTCTGTTCCTTATTTTGCAATAAAAGGGTTCATCCCCGTAAAGGCGAAATTTGATGCCAAAGGCAAAAAGATGAAACTTATTGTTCAGGCAAAAGCTAATGAAAATAACTACATAACTCCCGTAAAAATTCATAATTTGTCGGGAAGACAATCCCTGTTCCAATTCGTATTGCGCAAAAACGGCGATACGTTAAAAATAACAAACTCGGGATTATATACAAGAAAAATGGGTTCAAAATTTAGCGATAACTTGTATTCAAACCTCAGCGGGGCAAAAGAAATTGTCGGCGCAAGAGCTATCGTTTCAAATTTAAGTACAAAACCTTTTATAAATCTGTTCAAAATCAATATTCCCAACGATTTAGACGCATCAATTTGTATATTTAACAAATCAAAATTTACATTAGGCGGACATTTGTTTGTGTTCGGAAATATTGATTCGCCGAAAATCAACGGCAGATTTGATATAAGAAATCTTGAAATCCCCGAAATTTATACTTCTATGCGTCAAGGGTTAATTAATCTTGAAGGTCAGGATATAAATGTTTCCTTGAACGATATAAAAGCAAACGATTCCGATTTTAATGTACAAATTAAATCGAATTTGAATTTAATTCAAAAAATGACACTTTCCGATGTTAGAGTAACTTCAAGGCTTGTTGATGTTGATAAAATTATGAAAGTGTCGGAAGCATTGACAAAATCCTTGCCCTCATCATCGGGGTCAACGGCTTCTGCGCCTGCCGATATTCCGGTTACTATACGTAACGGTTCTGTTAATCTGAGTAAAATCGTTACCGGTGCTATCGTTGCAACCAATACAACCGGCAGAATTTCTTTATACAAAAATATTTTCTACTTGAACAGGCTTAAAACCTATACGATGGAAGGCTCTGTCGGCGGTGATGTGTCAATGAATCTTGTGTCAACACAATTGAATGCAAAACTAAAAGGTAAAGATTTTAATGTTGAAAAAATGCTGCTTGATGTAATGCAGATGAAAGATACACTTTCGGGAACGATGAATTTCCTTGCCGATATTTCGCTCAAAGGTACGACTATGCAAGAGCAGATGAAAACTCTTAAAGGCTTTGTCGATTTTAATATAAAAGAAGGACAATTAGGACCGTTCGGAAAATTTGAAAACTTCCTTATGGCTGAAAATATCAGAGAAAATCAGTTCTTCTCCTCGACAATCGGTTCTGTTATTACAAACCTTGTTACAATAGATACCTCGCATTTTAATAATTTATTCGGACATTTAACTTTTGATGACGGATTTGCCGATATTGCACCGATTAAATCTCAAGGAAACGTAATGTCTATATATATAGCAGGTAAATTGAATCTGCTTGATAATTCGGCGGATATGAAATTGAGAGGAAAACTGGCATCTGCATTTTCGGATAAATTAGGACCTTTATCCAACATAAACCCGATAAATCTTGTAAAACATACCCCGGGGTTGAATATCGTAGCCGTAAAAGCATTCTCTCTGTTCTGTGAAGCCGTTTCGGAAGAAGAAATGAATGCTCTGCCGCCTTTGGGCAAGGGTAAATCAGACGAAAATGCAACAAAATTCCAGATAGTATTGCGCGGCGATACCGCAAAACCCCTTAAGATGATTAAATCGTTTAAGTGGCTGGCTTTGGATTCGGACATCGAAAGTGCTCAGAATTTTGTCGATACGCTGCCAACCCCTGTTGAAGGCGAAGAAAATCTGTCGGTTGAAGAATTAATCCAACTGCGTGCTCAACAGGCACAAGCCGCTGAACAAGGCAAAGCTCTTGAACAGTTGAATCAACAAAACGAGAAAAAATCGGTTATTGATAAACTTAAAGATTTTTTTAATAAGTAAATTTGTAACACCTCATCGTTTTGTATGACCTTTTTTTATGCAGATTCGTGCTAAAATCTGTGTATGAATTTGTTGAAAAAGTCAGTATTAATTTTATCGGGCATAAGTTTGGCGGGTGTAACGGTTTTGTATTTGTCGTTTCTGTTTTTGCTGCCAAAAGCTCTGGCTTGTTCCAATGCCGTAAAAATGTATCAGGATTTCGTTTTGAAAAAAACAGGTTTGCCTGTTAAGTTCGTCGATTTTTCACTTCAGACCAAACCCGATTTATCTTTTGAGTTTTCTTCCGATAAAATAATCGCTCAAACTCCGCAAAATAAACCGCTTTTTGAAATTGATAAAATAAATTACAAATCAAAAAGATTTTCGGTTTATCCCAAAAGTCTTGATATTGATAATTTTTATGCTGATATTCAATTGTTAAAACCCTATTTAAAACCAAGCAAAAAATCAGCAGAATCAAAATTTAAGATTGACCGTTATCCGATTTTGAACGTCAAAAAAGGGTTTATAAAATTAGACGAAAAATCAAATATTGCATTTGATAATATTAAATCTAAAAGAGAAAAAAGAAAAATAATTACAAATTTCAATTCGCAAATAACCGTTCCATACACTCAAGCTCCTCTTTTTATCGGCGAAAGCGGACAGGTAATTTACGATAAAGAAATAATTTTTGATAATTTAACACTAAGAAATAAAAATACCCGCTTGTATTTAGACGGAAAACTCTATGATTTAAATATTAAAGGTAAAAATGTTCCCGCAGGTGAAGTAAAATCGGCTTTTTTGTATTATTACAAACAAAAGCATCCGAACAAGAAAAATTTTATCGAAAATTTCCATAATTTATCGGGAAATTTGGATATCGATTTGAATTTGTCTAAAAAAGGTTTAAATGGCATAAGCAGGGCAAAAAATACATCGGCGTTATTTATGCGGTATAAAATTCCGATGAAATTGGATGATACGGATTTTAACTTTACGGGACGTAAAATTGTCGCGCAAACAACAGGAACACTCGGTGGTGAAGCCGTCAAAACGGATTTTCTCGTAACGGGAATTGCAACAAAAAATCTCAATGTGAGCGGGAATGTCTATTCAAATATTTCCGACAAATTTACCGCAAAATACTTCCCGATAGTTAATGTTGCAGGCACAGCGGATGTCCATGTAAAATACAATTCTCAAAACGGAATAACGGATGTAATGTATGATGTAAAATTACCCGAAGGAAGCAACTTGTTGACGAGATTTGGAAATATCGGCAACATTCATAAAAAAAGAGAAATTTACGCTTATACCAAAAAAATCGGCGACGTAATCAATATTGAAAATTACAAATATTCTTTTGTTGATAATGGGGAAAATAAGGATTTATTAACCGGAAAAGGTGCGTTTGAAAAAGTTAACGGTCATTATACACCCTCAAATTTAACACTTAAAACCAACGGCAATCTTCCGGTTTTTGTAATCCAACCTTTGATAGAAAACTATTTTGTCGGCGGCACTTTCAATGCGGATTTGAATTATCAATTTAAAAATAAAATTTTATCGGGTTATGTCAATTTATTTGACGTATCTCACGAGGACTATTTATTTTTAAAGACTACTAATCTGAATATTTCAAACGATGTTATAAAGCTAAATTCGCAAGGTACGTTTTTAAATTCGCCGCTTGAGGTTTCCGTAATTGCCGATAACAATTTCAGAAACAACATTATTGTCAAAAATATTGATATTCACTTGAAAAAATTTCTTATAAAAAAAGGAAAATCAGATTCAATCCGCAAAGCGATTAAAACCCGTACCGCATCTTTTGATAAACCGAAACGCAAGTATGATGTAACCGTTCAAAAGGGGAAAATTCGTGTTGACGAGATTGTCCATTCAAAATTCTATCTTCACGATGTTGAGATTGATGCGAAGTTAAAAAACAGGATTGTTGATTTCATTATCCCCGAAACGGATTATGCAAAGGGAATTTTGAGTGCAAAGGGCAGTTATAACCTTGCTAACCATTCTTCAAACATTTATTTCTTTGCATCGGATATAGATTCAAACGAAGTTGCATCAAAGATTTTCAATTTGTATAACCAAATTGAAGGTTCGGGGTTTGCCACTTTGCATTTAAAAACCGAAAATAAACTCAACAGGATTCACGCTCATGCAACTTTTGCCGTTACTGACGGGTATTTGCCTAAACTCGGCTCAAGAGAATTTATTATTAACAAATCTTCCAAGCATAAATTTTTACGGAATTTAAAAAAGACATGGAAATTCTCGCTTGAAAAAATTACCAATATCGATTTTTCCAAAAAAGATATATTTTATTCAAACCTCAGAGGCTCGTTTATCATTGACAATTCTGTCGTTCACAGCGTAAAAATATTTTCGCAAAGCGATTATTTGTCGATGTTTATTGAAGGGAATTACGATATATCAGACCAACATGCGGATTTGTATATTTGGGGACGTCATAACAAAACCGAAGAAAAGAAAATCAAAATATTTAAGATTCCGTTATCTTTGATATACAGATTGGTATTTAAAATAGAGCACACGAAAAAATTATACGAAGATAAACTCGCAATGATTCCGCCGATAAAAGTTCGACCGGCCGATATTGAATCGGTGTTCAGGGTTTTCATCTGCGGCGATTTGAACTCGGATAATCTCAAGGTTATACTCAAAGATTTAAGATAGTTTAATTATCTTCGTCTAAAATCAGGCTCGGTGCGGGAATGGGGTTTTTGAACGATTCTTCTATATTCAGATTTTCCGCATTCAAGATATCTTCGTCGGCAGGTTTGGTTTTGCCCATTTTTTTGTAAACCTGTGCGCGTTCAAAATATAATCGGTTTTTAAGTAAAAATATTCTGTCTTCTTCCGATTTTACAAGTAAATCATTGTATATTTGCAATGCCTCGTCATATTTGCCTAAATTGTATAAAAATTGTGCTTTATCCCATAAGAATGCGTCTTTTTCGTATTCGTCGGAACAATTTGCTATTTCATAGTCAAAATCTTTTATTGCTCCTTCGTAGTCTTTTATGTAGTATTTGACGTAAATTTTGTTATCAAAGTTTAATATATTGTATTCGTCAAGTCCGATTTGGTAGGCTTTATCAAAGTCTTTTATTGCGCCTTCATAATCTTTTATTTTGAATTTTGCATACCCTCTTAGCGAATACCATTCGTAAGCTATCGGGAATATTTTTATTCCGATTGTGGTGTATTTTATAACATCGTCATATCTTTCCTGTTTAATTTGGTTTTGTAATGCTTTAAAAGGAGAACCCAAACTGAAACATCCGATTATTATTAAAATCAGCGTAAGCACTTTTGCAATTTCCAGTTTGAAAAGGTTAAAATACTTTTTATCGATAATGTTTGTTTGCTTGAACAGTATTTTTTCATACGTTCCGAATTTTTTCAGAAGTCTTTTTTCAAACCAAATTGTGTTTAAATATATTATTCCTTTATATGCGAAAAATAAGACCAAAAGCAAAGGTATTATTGTGTAATACCACTTGTACGTTATCAACAGTGAATAGTTAGGAAATATTATTGCGTACAACAATATTATAAAAACCAAAAATATTCCTATTACCGATAATCTTTTGTGGATTTTTATGTTTTCCCAAACGGAATTGATTTCTTTGGGGTCAAATTTTTTGTCGAATTTGTACCCTAAAAGTGTGTTGTTAATCGATTTTATTACGGTTGAATTTTCCGACAAATTGTAAAAATTCATCGGTGAAATTCTGTAAAGCCATTTTATTATGTTCAGCTTGCCCATTAATATTCCTCTGTTCAATATGATAACATAATAAATTTATTATCATATTGTTTTTTAATAAAGTTTTACAACAAAATATTTATCCGAAATTTTCAATTTTTGATTGAATTTCCGCCTCGTCAACTCCTTTATAATCAATCCCGCAGGAAGTTACGGGTTGTCTGTAGTCGCTTTTGTTTATTGAATGCGGCTCCAATATCACAGATGGCGGTAATATTGACCATTTATATAAAGCCGTTGACATTCTTTTGTAAAATTTATCAAGCCATTGTTTTTTCTGCTCAGATGCCAAGTCGTGTTTTTGCTCGTACAAAAATTCCGAATGGAGCATGTCATGATAATTTTCTTTTTTGTTTTCAATTCTCCAGATTATTTCATCCAAAAATTCGTACGGCATAAGCGCATCTTCTGCCGTCAGCGGCTTGCCTGTTTTAGGATTTATCGCAAGTTCTGCCCCGGGTTTTTTAAGTATTATCGCTTCGGGTATTGCGTTTTTAACCTCTCTGTTTTCATTCAGCCAGCGTGCAAGCGCAAACAGTTTTGTTTTCGGCACATCAGCTATCGGTGCAAATCCGCCCGACATATCACCGTTTATTGTCGCATATCCCATATATAATTCCGACTTATCGGATGTTGCAATAACAAGACATTTTCCAAACTCGTTGCTTATCCCCCACAAAAACATCGCTCTTGAGCGCGCTTGTATGTTATCGGGTGTGTATGACTGCTTATACCTGCAATCCCACTTTTCTTCTATTTCTTTAAATAAACCGTTTAATGCGTTGGTTGTTGTTTTAACCATATCTTTTATCGGCGCTTGGGCGAAATTTATTCCCAAATTTTGTGCAAGCTGTTTGGCATCACTTTTACTTTC
This sequence comes from Candidatus Gastranaerophilales bacterium, assembly GCA_947626645.1. GTDB lineage: Bacteria > Cyanobacteriota > Vampirovibrionia > Gastranaerophilales > Gastranaerophilaceae > Zag111. The sequence goes on along the minus strand of CANQSZ010000053.1, from coordinate 842 downwards.
TTCACTTGTAATTTTAGATGGCATGCTTATCCCGAATACGTTTTCCGCCCCGAGCGCATCCGCCAGCAACACCGCACAAACAGAAGAATCTAATCCCCCCGATAACCCCAACACCGCACGCTCAAACCCTGTCTTTTTAAAATAATCCCTTATTCCCTGTAATATTGTTTTATACGTTCTTTCCATATCAGGCTCGTATTCAAGAGAATATACTTTTGCTTCGTTTAACGTCTTTTCCAACCCTTTTGTTAGCGGATAAACTTTTCCGAGATTTTTAGCAGGATTTACTATCAAAAACTGCTCCTCAAACGATTTTGCTCTTGCAAGAAGCCTTCCGTCTTTGTCATACACTCTGCTTGAACCGTCAAATGAGTTGTTATCTATTGCCCCTACCTGATTTACATAAACTATCGGGGTAGAATATTTTTTCGAGACAAACGAAAGCATGTTGTGCTTTAATTGCTCTTTTTTTGCCCTTGTCGGGGATGCCGAACAGTTTATTATTACATCGGGGTTTTCTTTTGCTAACTCTTTTATCGGGTCTTTTTCATATAACGTTCCGTTTTTGAAAAAGTCTTTGTCGTTCCAGCCGTCTTCGCATATCGCTATTGCATATTTTATCGAATTTATTGTGTTAAGTTTCGGACAATCCGCTGTTTTGCCGCTTCCGAATACCCCCAATGTTTGCGCAGGCTGAGTTCCCTCAACAGGCGACGGCTCTATGTATCTGTAATCATTAAACTCACAATACACCGGCAACAACGATTTTCTCACAATCCCCTTTATCTGTCCTCTTTGCAAGACTGCTATCGAATTGTAATACCTTTTCCCGATCGTATCCT
>CANQSZ010000052.1 GCA_947626645.1 Candidatus Gastranaerophilales bacterium | reverse complement strand
TTCTTACCCCTTGGCTGTCGGTATTTTTATCTCTCATTGTACATAAATTCAAAAGTACAACCGGATTATTTATCACTTTTACTTTGTTCAAATTCATCTTTTCCACCCTGATTTTTATTATTTTTCCCTTTAAAATTTTTCATAAACTTTTTATCGGCATCGATTAAAACGTCAACTGTTTTTTCAAACTTAACCAAACCGCCGTAAACTTCTGCGGGTTCAACGATGTTCATTTTAGCGGCATTGGAAAATTCAAACTGGGTTGCTGCGTTGTCAATCGTTCCGAAAATGGTATTCAATTCTCTGAAAATATCATCAAACAGGCTTATGACTTTTCCCAATCTTGTGGGGTCTTTTGTGTTGATAATCTTGTCGGATACAGAATCAGGCTCCGGCGGATAAATTTCCAACGCTTTTGAACCTCCCAAACCCGATGCTTCAACCGTTGCAACCGAACCCGTCGGCAATACCAATCCCTTTTGTGTTATCACAAATCGGATATATACATTTGATGATACAATTTGTATCTTCTTTACATAGCCGATTTGTACTCCCAAAAACTTAACAGGAGAGCCAACTATCAAGCCATCTACATCTTCCATAAATATTTGATAACTCTTATACTGCTTTTGAGTATTGTATTGCCAATATCTTATCCCCAATATTATTATCGCGGCAACTAAAAGCCATATTACAAATTCTAACCAAGCATACACCCTTATGTTATCAATTTTTTTCATAACTTTATTATACACTAAACCCCGCTGTTTTTGAAATTATTTTATTTAACTTTACGTATTTTTATAATAAATTGTTAATATGATTAACTTGATTAAATCCGCATTTTATGAATTTCTTTCATACTTTGTTCCCGAAAAGCTCACGTATGAAATAACGGGCGAATGTAAAAAATGCGGCAAATGCTGCAATTATATGTACAGTATTGATACTTACACCGAAGAAGAATTTAAAATAATGCAATTTCTTTTCCCGACATACAAAAGATTTTACATAAAAGGGAAAGATGAAGAAGGGAATATGGTATTTGCCTGCAAACTTGTAACAAAAGACGGGCTGTGTTCCGATTATAAACACCGCCCGAGAATGTGCAGAAAATACCCGGCAAAAAGAATTTCCTACCCCGGCAAACTCCACCAAGGCTGCGGGTATAAAGTCAATATTAAAAAATTCGACGATTATTTGAAATGATTTTTGGTTTAATTACTGCTATGAATTAATTTTTTTTAGTGTATAATATAAATATTATGAAGAAACTTTTTAAACGCATAAGGTATTTTTTTCTGTCGCTCAAAGAAAAAAGACTTTCTAAAAAATTAAAAGATACTCTAAATCCAAGATACGAAGCCAAAAATAAAAAAGCTGTATATGCGATGGGCGCACGCTTGGTTTTGGACGAACAAACCCAAAAGCTGGGCGAGTTTGTTGACAAAAACGTCAGAGAGATAGTAGAAAAATCAAAAGGCGATGTTAATAAACTTATCGAATACGTATGTACAATGGGAACTCCGGTTTTCAAGATAGATATAGCCGAAAAATTGCTTTCATTTGCAAAAGAGGAAGTAGGGTTTATAACCGAGCGCAGAGGACTTACGGCATTGTATCTGTCTTTAATTACAGGCTGCGGAATAGCTTTTAAAACCAAACCGATGTTTATTTTGACCATGGAGCCTGATATAATTACCGTGGTCTATAGTTTTTACCTTTGGTATTCAATGAAATCCGACATGCCGGGATTTGATTACGAAGCTCAGCAAATGTTTAAAAAATTCCACTCGGAACAGTCTATGCAATTGCTTGACAAGTTGACAATACCGGATATTTTGCTCTTGAAAGAAGCGATTTCAAGAGATAAAGAGGCAATCGACTACGCAATGGAATATGCCGGACAAACCGAAATCACAAAAGAAGTTCTTGAAAAAATTAAAAACGAAGGCGGAGCAAATATTTAACCCTGTTTAATGTCCGAATAAAACCCCGAAACTTTATTCTTTACAAAAATAAATTCACTGTGTTATAATCGGTGAATAAAGAGAGATAAACAGTTTTAGGTTAAGAAAGGCGGTTAAATTATGAAATACGTATGTACAGTATGCGGTTGGTCAACCGAATCGGACACAGCGCCCGAAAAATGCCCCTTGTGCGGAGCAACAACATTTAAAGCAGTCGGAGGCGGAGAAAAAGTCTATGCTTGCGAACACAAAATCGGCGACGGTGTTGTGGAAGATAAAGAAGTTATGGAAGGCTTGAGAGCAAACTTCAACGGAGAATGTACGGAAGTCGGTATGTATCTTGCAATGTCAAGAGTTGCCGAAAGAGAAGGCTATCCGGAAGTTGCCGAAGCATATAAAAGATACGCATTTGAAGAAGCTGAACACGCTGCAAAATTTGCGGAATTGCTCGGCGAATGCGTTACCGATTCAACCAAGAAAAACCTTGAATTAAGAGCTGAAGCCGAACACGGTGCTTGCGAAGGTAAACTTGCCATCGCAAGAAGGGCTAAAGAATTGGGCTATGACGCTATCCATGATACCGTTCATGAAATGGCTAAAGATGAGGCTCGCCATGGTAAAGGTTTTGACGGATTGTTAAAAAGATATTTTGCTTAACAATCGGCTTTTTCAGTTTTTTAACCGCTCAACTTGTTTGGTTGAGCGGTTTTTATATTTACATTAGTTATATGATTAACATAATCGGTTTTTTGTGCTATTTTAGTATTATGAATAATACGTTAAAAATTATCTTATTTTCAATAATTTCGTTGGTTATAATTTTCGGAGCGGTTATCGGATTATCAAAAATAAAGGTTGATGATTTTCATAAAGCGGCGGTAATTTTCGTTGTTGATTCTTCGGCATCAAACTTAGGGAAATTGCCCGAGCAAAAAAGAGTTTTGAGACAGTTATTTTCAATGTTAGACCCCGAAGACCATATAAAAATTCTGAGAGTTTCCGAAGATTCGTATATAATATACGAGGGTTCACCGCAATCAGGTTCGGAAGTGCGCAAGGCATTGGAAAAATTTACAAAATTTGATTCAAAAGAATACGGAACGGCTTACGGATTATCTTTGGAAAAAGCCTTTAATCATGCCGTAAATATGCACAAAGAGGGTTATGTGCCCGCCGTTGTGGTAATAGGTGATTTGGAAAACGAAGGCAGTGTCGATAAACAAATTGACTGGCAAACTCTGCCGCAAGAAGTTGCCCAAGTTAAAAACCAAACCGGAGATTTTACTATGATGTTTCTCTATGCCGCACCCGAAAAACTCGATTTGGTTAAAGAAAGCCTTAATCCTGTTTTAGGTGAAAAACACTTGATTATCGGGAACGAAGCTACTTCGGTGAAAGCATTGAGAAGGTTTTTATCCGCTATAGGAAGATAATTTTTATTTAATAGGAGCTCGGATTATGAAAGTTGTCGTTAAATATCTTGATAAACTCAAAGAATTTGAAAATAAGCAAAACATAATCATTGCCGGTAAAAATGGTGATTTCGTTATTCAAGAACTTTCCGAAGATGTTGTTTTAAAACTTATTTATACCGAAAAATACAAAAATTACGTACTTGTAAATTCAACCGAAAACAACGATGTCTTATATAACGAAAAACCGTTTTCAAAAATTCTTGTAACGGAAAATTTTAAATTGAACGTCAAAAACCTGCCGGATTTAATAACAATTACGGTAAAAAATGATATTCAAAACATAAATACGGTACAAAAAACTATATCGTACCCTAAAAAAGAACCCGTAAAAACGGCAGCGGCAGCTGTGCAGGTTAAAGAGGATATATTTGACGGAGATATTGAACACAACAGAATTGCGATAATAAAAGAAATAGGTTACAAAATCACCGAGCTCAAAGATGCGGTTAAATCAACGAACATAACTGCATTTATGCTGAATATTGCCATTCCTGTTTTGTCTGTTGTGTGCGCTTTCGGGATGACAAATTTTCTTTTGGGCTTGAAGATTGATAATTCAAAATCGGTGCTAAACCTTACAACAAATGCCGGTTTTCTTGTTTGTATGACGGCGATTGTCATTGCAATATCTTATATTCTTAAACAGGGGATATATTCACTGTTGGATTCAACCAAGACAAAAAAATTCGGCGATAACAATTTTGCACAAAAATTTATTGTTGCTGCTGCGGGAATTTTTATGTTTATCGTTTATATTATAAATTTGTTTTATTACAAAGATATCCCCGGATTTTCGGCGGCGGCATTTTTCATTTCGCTTTTGTTTGCCGGAACTTTGGCAACCGTTTCAGCCGCAAGCGGATATTTTAAATTTCAATTAAAAGAATTAAACGCACAATTGATGAATTGTGAATACAGACAGGATTTTGAATCGGTCATGAAAAGTTACCGCAGTTTAATCCATACATTCATAAACAAGTTATCGAAAAACAGAATAAATTCCGTTAAGGCAAATTTGGTCAACAACCAGTTAAAAATGATAGTGGAAACGGTTGTCGGATTATTAACAGCACCCTTTTTGGCTTATGGTGTTTCCAATACGTTAGCAGGATGCTTCCCCGAGGCGGCAAACTGGGTGAGAATTTCCGGATTAAGATTCAGTCCGATATTTCTGGTACTTGCGACGTTTTTGATTATTTTTGCATTCTTTTCATTTGTCAGAGCATTCACGATTGCAAAACAAATCAAAGGTTCGGAGATAATTAAATTTGACGGGTTTCATGACTATGCAAGCCACGGTGTAACCGTATTGGGGCTTGATTCTTTGCATGGGTTAAACAAAGAAAAAAATATAGTTTTATCTATCGCGTGTTTTATTATTTTGATAGAATTTACAATGAACGTATCTTATTTTATAACGGAAATCGGCGGAGATATTCAGGGAATGTTTTTGAGCTTTGTTACCGCTCTTGTTCCGACCGCTTTGTTAATTGCCGAAACTCAGCTTTTGAGTTCTACTATGTATAAAATTAACAACTACAATGAATTATTATCAAATTTGGACTAGTTAAAACATGAATAAAATCTACATAATAACGGCAATATTGATTTTTGTAATATCCACCGCAATTGTGCTTTCTTCGGGTAATTCTTCACAAAAAAAGGTGCAGTTTACAAATCAAAATTTCGTTATCAATCACGAAAATACCGAAGTTAAAAATGAAAATGTACAAGTAGGATTGAACAAATCTCAATTTGAAAATAAAGATATTCAAACCGAAAGTACAAATATATCAATGCAGAATACAACGACCTCAAACACTGATTCAGAAATAAATTACCAACCTTTTGAAAACCAAAATACGGACTATCAAAACAATTCGACCGATTTAACCGCACAAGAAACAGAATTTAACCAAAAACTCGCGGACTACGAAAACCGCAAAGCGGCACTTGAAAATTTGAAAAGAAATAACACCCGTCAGGAAAATAAAGTTCAAACCCAAAATGCAAACAGGTATCTTTATAAAGATATTGACTGGAATACATGGAAAAGCAATTTTATTAACCAAATTACAGACGACAGTATGTATATAACATCGCTTGACAATTACGGAATAGGAACATGGTTTTACTATTCGTTTATAGTAACCAACGAAGGTGAAATTAAAAATATTACGGTAAAATCAATGTATCTGGATGAACGGGATAAACAAAAAATTGCACAAATGATAAAAAATTATGAACATCAGCCCATAACCGTTTTCCCTGCAAACACGAATAAAAAAACGAAAAAAGTTGATGCGATTATGGTTCTTGGAACGACCGAAAAAAAAGCCACTCCGTCTGATTTTAACGAAAACGAACAGATAAAAATTCTTTTACCCGACTAAATTTTCTAAAACCCAAAAACAACTTATAACAGGATAAAACAGCTTCCGGCAATCATAATTATTGAGCCGACAATTTTTTTAACCAAATCTCTTTCGTTGAAAAATTTATAACCGAAAAATACGCTGACAATCCCCGACAATTGAAACAAAGCCAAAGACAAACCAACGTCAAGCCTTTGGAAAATAACGTTTGTGCTATACTGCATAACCCCTAAACAAATAGCAATCACTAATGTCTTTGATATGTCTTTCAATGATAACAGTTCAAATTTTATCTTTAATAAAAACATCAACACAAGCGAAAAAACAAATCCCCAAAAGCACCATAAAACAAAGCAAACACTGACAGATGAGAGCAAAATAATTTTTTTTAAAACCACTGCTTCACATCCCGTAAAAAATAATGCGCAAAATCTCAAAATTATATCTTTACGCTTTAATAGCTTGAAACTAAACCCCTCATCTACGGTATCAAAAATAAACCAACTTCCGAAAATAATAAATATCACACCTAACAATTCGATTATATCGGGAATTTCACCAAGTATGAAAAACGCAATGACCAACCCGACAATACATTTGTAGGAATTTAACGGCGCTAAAACGGACATTTCGCCGTAATGTAAGGCTTTTATCAAACAAACCGAACCCAAAGTACACAAAACCCCCGCCAAAGCCGAATAACAGAACACTTCAAAACCGTATGAAAACGGATTAACATTTCCCGTAAACGCGAAAATTCCCGCCATAACGCTTAAAAACAGGTAGGAGTAGAGGTTTATTAAGGTCGCACAATATTTGCCCGACAGAATTTTCTGAACGGCATTAGCAATAGGATTGGATAAAATCCTTAACCCCAAATTTCCAACGGTAACCAACATAAAACTACATCATGCCTTTTCTGTTGAAAAATATTGCAGCAGCACATGTTGCAAACACCGAAATCATAATAACAATCAAGAACCCGAAATGGTTATGCCCAAACGGCATCGGCACATTCATTCCCCAAAAACTTCCTATCATCGTCGGGATAGACATTATAATCGTGATTGCCGCCAAAAATCTCATAACCATGTTTAAATTGTTGTTGATGATTGATGCCATACAGTCCATCATACTTTCCAAAATTGTACGGTGCATTTCAACCATTTCCGATGCCTGCTTGTTTTCAATAATAACGTCTTCAAGCATATCAATATCGTCTTCGGTGAATTTCAAAATTCTTTGCAAATTCGCCGCATTAACCGTTCTCAAAAGTTTTTGCAACACCAACTGGTTGTCTTTTAGAGCAGTTGTGAAATAAACCAAAGATTTTTGGATTTCCATAAGCTGGAATAATGCTTTGTTATTTGTGGTTTTCCGCAGCGAATCCTCAATATTTTCGGTTTGCTTGTTGATGATATTTAAGTATCTCAAATAAAATTTAGCAGCTCTGAACAAGATACTCAGCATAAAATTTGCTTTATGGCGGGTATCAAAAAACTTCGCTGTGTCAGAGTTGAAAGAATTAATAATTTTATTTTCGTGTGAACAAACGGTGATGACACTTTCGGGGGTAAAAATTAAACCTAAAGGCAAAGTATCAAAATTACCTTCATCGTCCATAACCGGAACGTTGGTAATTATTAAAAGATTACCGTCTTCAAAATCCATACGTGATAACTCGTCGGCGTCGAGTGAATTGTTTAAAAAACTTTCATCCAAACCCAACACCAACGACACCTGCTGAATTTCATCACGTGTCGGATTAATCAGGTTAAACCAGGAACCTGAAACAGCTTCGTTTAAATTTAAGGTCTTTAAAGATCCGTCATCTTGTGTTTTAGAAATTTCTAACATTGTAACTGTTCCTAATTGCCTGACTACAACCCATTAAACTATAATTTCAAATAAAATACAATAGTCTAAAAAATGTAGTTTTTATATTACATGTTTGTAAAGATATTAGCCACCGTATGAATATTTGTGCTATACTTATATAAAGACTTAAAAGACCGGAGGATAGAGGATTGACTCAGCAAAATATATTTGATGACGGAAAAATTGTATCCGTAAATATAAGAGAAGAAATGAAGCGTTCGTATATAGATTACGCGATGAGTGTAATAGTCGGACGTGCGTTGCCTGATGTAAGAGACGGTTTAAAACCTGTCCACAGGCGTATATTGTATGCAATGAACGAATTGGGAATGACACCGGACAAGCCGTTTAAGAAATGTGCTCGTATAGTCGGTGAAGTTCTCGGTAAATATCACCCGCACGGCGACAGTTCCGTATATGAAGCGTTAGTGCGTATGGCGCAAGATTTTTCGACAAGATATTTAATGGTTGACGGACACGGAAACTTCGGTTCGGTTGACGGCGACGGTGCGGCTGCAATGCGTTATACGGAAGCTCGTATGCACAAAATCACGCAATCGATGCTTGCCGATATTGACTGTGAAACGGTCGAATTTGAGCCAAACTTTGACGGTTCATTACAAGAGCCGTCGGTTCTTCCGGTAAGATTGCCGATGTTGTTGTTAAACGGTGTATCGGGGATTGCCGTTGGTATGGCGACGAATATTCCTCCGCACAACCTTTGCGAAGTTGTTGACGGAACGGTTGCTTTGATTGACAATCCGCAAATTACAATCCCCGAATTAATGGAATATATCAAAGGACCTGATTTCCCGACGGCGGCGACGATTGTGGGATTAAACGACATAAAACAGGCTTATGAAACGGGCAGAGGCTCGATAAAAATGTCTGCCGTTTCGGGATTTGAAGAAATTGCGGGCGGTGCGGGTCGTCAGGGCAGAACGGCTATTGTCGTTACGGAAATCCCTTATCAGGTTAATAAATCTCAATTGATAGAAAAGATTGCCGAACTTGTTAAAGACCAAAAGATTAACGGCATCTCAGACATTCGCGATGAATCGGATCGTGAAGGTATGAGAATTGTTATCGAATTGAAACGCGATGCAAAACCCGATGTTGTAAGAAACAATTTGTACAAATACACGCAGCTTTCAACGACCTTTGGTGTAAATATGGTTGCATTGTGTGGAAAACAACCAAGACTGATGAATTTGTACGAAGTATTGAACGAATTTGTCGAACACAGGATTGAAATTGTAACAAGAAGAACAATTTTCTTCTTGAAAAAGGCAAAAGTCAGAGCGCACATTTTGGCAGGTTTGTTGATTGCTTTGGGTTCTATTGATGAAGTTATAGAACTTATTAAAAAATCGAAAACCATTGAAGAAGCACGCGATGGCTTAATGAGCAGATTCGGACTCGATGCAGACCAATCGAATGCGATATTGGAAATGCAATTAAGACGTTTAACGGGATTGGAACAAGACAAAGTTAAAGCTGAATATGACGATTTACTTAAAAAGATTTCCGAATACGAATCAATCTTGGCAAGCCGCCAAAAAATTCTTGACATCATAAAAAGCGAATTGCTTGAAGATAAAGAGAAATACGGTGATGACAGAAAGACACAAATCGTTCCGGAGCAAGGTGAAGTAACAATAGAAGATTTAACACCAAATACACCTATGGCGGTATTTATTACACACCAAGGGTATTTGAAAAGAATTTCGCTTGACACCTTTGAACGTCAAAATCGTGCAACCAGAGGAAAAGCCGGCATGAAAACCAAAGAGGACGATGATATTCAGCACTTCTTTACGGCAATGATGCACGATAAAGTTCTGTTCTTCTCGTCAAAAGGAACGGTATATAGCTTGAACGTATATGATTTCCCCGAAGGCGGACGTCTTGCAAAAGGTTTGCCGATAGTTAACGTGCTGCCGATAGACCAAGACGAAACTATAACGGCAGTTGTTCCTGTTAGTACGTTCTCGAAAGATTTAAACCTTATAATGCTTACCAAAAAAGGTTACATCAAGCGTATTGAACTTGATAATTTCTCAAACATAAGACGCAACGGTATAATCGCAATCGGCTTAGACGAAGGCGACAGCTTATGCTGGGTAAAACTTGCGACCGCAAAAGATGAAATTATCATCGGAACTTCCTGCGGTATGGCAATAAGATTCCCGATACAGGATTTAAGACCGTTAGGCAGAAGTGCAAGGGGTGTAATTTCGATGAAATTGCGCTCTGGTGATGAAATTGTCGGATGTGATATTGTTCCGCAAGATTACGATGCCGATTTGCTTGTTGTAACTTCCGACGGGTTTGGAAAACGTACAAAATTATCCGAATTTCGTACCCAAAACAGAAGCGGTATCGGGTTGATTGCAACCAAATTCAAATCCTCGACATCAAGACTTGTGGCTTTAACGATAGTCAGAGATTCTGACGATATTATGCTTGTAACGGCAAACGGAGTTGTAACAAGGTTAAATGCGGGTTCAATCTCACGTCAGGGCAGACCGGCAACAGGGGTTAGAGCACAAAATCTATTAGAAAACGATACGGTTTGCTCGGTTAATAAAATTGTTAACCCCGATGAAGATGATGTTACAATAAAATCTTCGACGGCTTCTACCGAGGAAACATCTTCTTCATCTGATATTCAGCAAACAAGCCTGCTTGATAATCAAACAGAAGAATAAAAAATAAAAAATAAACATAATCAAAAAAACTCTTGGATTTCTTTCCAAGAGTTTTTTTAATCCGTTTATAAAATATCTAACGGGTCAACGTCTATGGTCATTTTTATATCTTTCGGGTAAGAAATTTTGTCCAAAAAGCTCGACACAAACTGATGACCTTTGTCCCCGAGTTTATTTTTGATAAGCAGTTGAAACCTGTACATACCGTTAATTCTTTCGATAACGCAAGGTGTAGGACCTAAAACTTCAAGCCTTTCGCCAAACCCGAACTTATCAATCATGGTGTTTAATCTCAAAGCGATTTCAGCCAGTGCCTTTTCGGCTCTGAAATTGTTTTGGGAGCTTAAAATAAGTCTTATAATCTTGCTAAATGGCGGATAGTCAAAATCTTGACGGGAAACGATTTCTTTTTTATAAAATTCATAATAGTTTTGAGATTTAGCACTTTCGAGGGCATAATATTCGGGATTGTACGTTTGGAAGAAAACTCTGCCTTTAAACTCGCCTCTGCCGGCGCGACCGGCAACTTGTGTCAGCAGTTGAAACCCCCTTTCCGACGCGCGAAAATCGGGAAGGTTAAAACTTGCATCGGCGGAGATTACCCCGACAAGCGTTACATTCGGGTTATCAAGCCCTTTTGCAATCATTTGCGTTCCGACAAGAATATCAATTTCACCACGCTGGAATTTGTCCAAAAGCCTTATGTGTTCGCCTTTCCTTGTCAAAATGTCGCTATCAATACGCTCAACGTTGTATTGCGGGTATAAATCTTTAATATACTGCTCAATTTTTTGAGTTCCTGTGCCGGAATTTTTCAGTTGGTCGTATCCGCAATTCGGGCAAACATCTGGGAAATACTCGCTATGGTTACAATAATGGCATTTGAGCATATTTTCTTTGGCATGCCAAATCATCGGAATAGCGCAATTCGGACATTCTATAACATGCCCGCAAGCCTGACATTGGGTGTATGTCGAATATCCGCGGCGGTTTATAAGCAAAATTACCTGTTGTTTGTTTTCCAAAATT
>CANQSZ010000051.1 GCA_947626645.1 Candidatus Gastranaerophilales bacterium | reverse complement strand
TATATAAGATTATCGGAAAATCTTGATGATGCTGCGTTAAGAGTTTTGAAGGAAAAAACGGCGGTTGACAACATTTATCTTGAACAGTTATATACATTCGGCGATCCTTTAAGACACCCGAATGCCCGTGTAATTACCTGTGCATATTTTGCGCTTGTCCGTTCGGAAGATTTACAGATTATTTCTTCTCCGGAATTGGGTTGGCACAAAATCGTCGATTTACCCGCATTGGCTTATGACCACAAAGAAATTATCCAATATTCTTTGAAAAGAACAAGAGAAAGACTTGAGCTTTGTCCGGTCGCATATCAGCTTTTGCCCGAAAAATTCACGCTTACCGAAATGCAGAAGGCTTATGAATTGATTATGCAAAGAAAGCTCGACAAACGTAATTTCCGAAAGAAAGCTCTTTCAACTCACGGGCTTATCGAGCTTGAAGAATACACAAAATCTTCTTCAAAAAGACCGGCAAGATTATATACTTTTGCAAATATCGAATTGGATTCAAAACGAGCACACTTTATAAAAAAGGAGAAAAATAAATAATGGCTAATATATTATGGGCAATAGAAACCGTATCTGCGGTACTTTTAATTATCTTGATACTTTTACATTCACCTAAAGGTGACGGAATAGGCGGAATTGGCGGAGCATCTCATGTTTTCGCATCCCAAAAAAGCGCCGAAAAAGGTTTGAATAAACTCACCGGTATTGTTTGTGCGGTTTTTGTTGTTTGTGCTTTCCTTATCGGGTTCGGAATAGTTAAATAATTATAATGAATATTCTTGTAACGGGCGCTTCAAAAGGAATAGGCAATGTTATTGCAAAAGAGCTTTTATCTTCGGGTAACGTTTATGTTACTGCAAGAAATGAAAGTCTTTTGCAAAAAGTAAATTGTGTCGGATATTTTGTTTGCGATTTGGCTGATGAGAAAAGTCTTGTAAAACTCGGTGATTACATTGAAGAAAACAAAATTGATGTTTTGATTAACAATGCCGGCGAATATATTTACCGCTCGATTGACAAATTTTCATGCGATGAAATTAATCATATTTTGGCACTAAATCTGAAAGCACCGATGTATTTGACAAGTCGTGCCGTAAAAAATATGAAACAAAACAAATTCGGAAGAATTGTTAATATAGGTTCAATATCCGGTGTTATGGGCGAGGCAAATGCGGGGTTATATTCCGCATCAAAATCGGGGCTTTTAGGATTTACAAAAGCCGCGGCTTTAGAGCTTGCCGAATTTGGAATTACTGTAAATACCATAAATCCGGGGTGGGTTGACACCGAACTCGGGCAAAATTCTATTGAAGAAAGCGAGTTTACAAAAGAAGAAATAATATCTTGCATTCCCCAAAGACGTTTTGTTACTCCCGAAGAAGTGGCGGCTCTTGTAAAGTATTTAATTTCCGATGGGGCAAAAGGGGTTACCGGTCAATCAATTAACCTTTGCGCAGGACTCTCTGTCGGGATATAACAAAGTTTTGAATATTCGCAGTGCCTACAATCAGTCCTGTTGCAGTTGAAGGTATTGTCTGATGTTACCGTTTTGCAGGTTTGGATTATTTTTTGCTCGTATTGTTGTTTTATTTCGGGATTGAATTTTATTATATGATTTTTCTGTTCTTTGAGGTTCAAATACACAAAAGACAGTGATTCGTATTTTTCCAAATATTTGTCCAAACAAAGAAGGTAAATCATTGTTTGGTAATCGTATTCGGGATTTTGCGGAGTTGCGCCGGTTTTATAATCAAGAATGTAGTAGTTTTCAAAATCGTGAACAACGGCATCCAATCTTCCGCCAATCCAAAAGTCGTCGATTTTGCATGTGAGTTGAAACTCCGATTTAAGACATTCTTTCTGGAAAAATGTGTTTTTTAATAATGTATCCCAAACTTCTTTTTCCGTTACGCTCAGTGCGGTTTGTATCCTTGAGATGTCAACTTTTTGAAGGTAATAATTTGCAAGTGCGTGAATTTTTTTACCTTTCTCAAACGGGGTGGATGATTGGGGGATATTTATACTCTGTATGTATTTGTAATAGTATTTCTTCGGGCAGTTTTGATATGTTTTCAGCATATTCGGTGAAAAATTATTCATTTAAACATACCTCCTTTTCATTGTCGGTAATTTGATTTGAAAGCAATTCATCAAAGATAATCGACGGAGCGGTTTTTTCTTCTTTTTTATAATTTTTTGCGGTTTGGGTGTTTGCGCTTATAAACAGTTTATTTTTCGCTCTTGTGATTGCGACGTATAAAAGCCGCAAATTTTCTTCCAAAATTTCGCGTTTAAGGTCGATTTGTGATTTTTGTTGAGCGGCGGGGTTTGAATTTCTGACGGATTCGATAAATCCTGCCGAGCGCAAGTTTATTTTCTGCGGCGACAGGGGAAGATTTTTTTCGGTTAACTCCGGTATTATGACCAGATTAAATTCATCGCCTTTTGATTTGTGCATTGTCATTATCTGTACTTTGCCTTCCAATGATTTCTTATCGTCTTCATCTTCCTCCGAGAAAAACTTAAATCCGCTCAAATTTGGCTTTTTGGAAAGCTCTGCGAGCCTTGACAGTGCATATTCCAAAGAATTATTTTTTATACAGATTCTTTTTATAAGTGTTGAAATCAGGTGTATATTAGATTTTTCTATGTCATTTTTGAAAAACTGCATCCCGATTTTTACCGCCAATTCGTTAGGCGGAAGGTGGCAAAGTGATATCCAATAATTTATATCCCAATAAAACTGTTCAAGACTTTGGTTGTCGAGGTTGTCGGAATTTAGCCTGATGAACGGGGTTTCGTATTTTTTTATTTCTTTTCCCAAACCTGTTTTGTAAAAACCGCATTCGGCAAGAATTTCGTAATTATTCCCTAAGTTTTCGTTATCAAACGGGTTTAAAACCATTTTCATAACGGCAAAAATTACCCTGAAAACAGATTTTTGCTCAAGACATTGGTTCCTTGTAATTACTTTTAATCCGCTGTTTTCAATAAGGTTTTTCCAGTCGGCAACCTGATAATTCCAGCGCAAAAGTATTGCAACCGTGTAATTCGGATTTTTTGAAAGTGTGTTTTTTATAAGTTTTAAAATATAATTTTTTTCTTCTGCTTTATTTTCAAAAACCGAGTGTTGAACGGAATCTTTTTGCGGTTCGGGGTTTTTGCCTTCAACTTCTTCCATATACATCGGGAAAAAAGCGTTTGATTTATCCTTGTCTTTGCCCGAATAATCGACAAGTTTGTTGGCTAAAGCCCAAACGGCTTTTGTGCAGCGTTGAGAACGGTTCATGTTCACATTCGGGTATCGGGTGATAAATTTTCTGAATCCTTCCACATCGGAATTTGAAAAAGTCGAGGTGATTGATTGGTTTACGTCACCGCAGCGTATGATGTTTTTGTGCATGCCGGATAATAAAGTTATCAATTCCTGCTGAATTGCCGATGAATCCTGCGCTTCATCTTCTATTAAGTATTCACAAATTTTTTGATAATGAGCTAAGACATCGGAGTTTTCTTTTAAAATTTTAACAGCACCCGTCAGCATATCATCGTAATCTATAAGGTTAAAGTCTTTGAGGCTGTTTTGGTATTCGTCATAAAAAAGTTTAAACTTTTCAAGTTTTTTGTCTTTGGTTGAACTTTGTAACTCCCTGCCGTTCATTTTTAAAACGGAAACCGCTCTGTCGTAATCATCGATATCTTTTGAGCTGATTTTTAATTTCGCGGAGATTTCTCTTAATATTCTGCTTCTTTGTGAATCGTCGCAAATTTCAAAGTCTGCCGATAATCCGAGCTTTTCATAATTGCCGTTTTCTTTTAAAATTCTTAGTGCAAGTCCATGGATTGTGCTTATGTTGGGAAGTTTAGACGAATTTTTGCGAATGTTTTTTATTTTTTCTCTGAAGTTTCTTGCCGCAGAATCCATATAAGTCAAAACGAAGATATTTTCGGGGTTTGCGCCTTCATTAAGAAGTTTGATGATTAAAGCAAGCAGCACTGTTGTTTTTCCCGCCCCGGGAACGGCTGATATTCCCATATAGCCGCCTTTGTAATCTAAAACAGGCTTTTGGTCGGGGCGAGGTTGAAAATTGTATCTTTTTTCGCTTTTATCCTCGTCGGAATTGGTTTGTACGGTTATATATTCTTCTATCCCGCCATAGTTTTCCACTCCGTTTGAATCAAACAGGCTTGAAAAACATAAAACGGCATTTTGGGCGCAAAGTGTCAGTTTTCTCAACACTCTTGCGTTTTTGTCTTTGGAAAGTTCTATGTTATCTTCGATTGTGTAGGTTTCTTTGTACCAGTCCTTTTGGAAAACCCATGAGTTATATAATGGTCCGGTGTCTGATTTTATCCAATCGGAACTTGATATATCCAGCCATATTTGATATTTCGTTTTTAAATGGTTGTCTATAACCTTTTGGGGTGTTGAAATTACCAGTTCATTATTTTCTATTTCCAAAACGGTGTATGGGTTTTCGGAAATTATTGAATTTTCTGTCTGTAAGATTATATCCGTAAGCCTTGATTTGAAGTTATCCCCGAAGATATTTTCAAAATCCGTTATCTGTTTCAAAAAGAAATTGAATTTGTTAATTTCGTTTTTGTCGTAGGTTGGAAAAGTGAAAAGCTCGTTATATATTTGTACAATTTGTTCGGATATTTTTTTCTTTGATTGTGATAAGTCATTCAAAAGTGATAAAAATTTGTTGTACTTGTCCGTGTAATCCTTATCATCAAATGTGTGGGGTACAAATTCTTTTTCCCTTTGGAATGTTGATAAAATATCTTCACAGTATTTTAAAGGTATATGTAAAAATTCGGATAAAATTATCCTCACGTCAAATTCGCCCAGCGTATTTTTTAAATTTGTATTGAGTTTCAAAATAGTGATAACGGCAAGTACAAGCCTGTTTTGTATAAGTTTTTCGCTGCCCGAGAGGTATTTTAAATGAATATTTGACTTAATATTTTCCCGAAGTGTGAATTTGAGCATATCATCAATTACGGGTGTAATTATTACTATATCCGAGGGCTTAACTTTATTTTCGATAAGTATTTCAATTGTTTTTACGGCACTGTCAACCATCTCACTACGCTTTGAAAAAGAAACGTATTTAAAATTTTTCAGCGGATTTGTTTGGTTTGATTTGACGTTTTGGTAAATATTTTCGGCATCGGTATTAATTTGCGGGTCTTGTTCAAGTTTTAGGATTTGGGAATTTGGGAAAAAACGTTTGATTTTTTGACAGTTATTTTTGTCGGCACTCAAATATCCGCAGCGTGTCGAACCTTTGGTATCAACCGTTATAAACACGTCATTAAGTTGTTTTGAAAGATGTTCGATGAAATCAATGCAAATCGGGGTGTATTCGTCTGCGTCGTCGGCTATTAAGTATTTTATGTTTTTAAAATAATCGGTGTTTTTGTATATGAAATTAAACAATAAACACTGGCGCAAATAGTCAAAATCACGTAATTCAAGTGTTTTTTTGAGCAGTTTTTTAATCGCGAGCGAGGCTTCTTCCGAAAATCCTTCTTTTAAAATTTTCGCCCTTTTGTCAATTTCGCTTTGCGTTAAATTGTTTTGTATGATTAACGAGTAACGTCTGAAAATCTGATGCAATAACGACATTCGCGAGTTGTAACCTCTGAATTGAACTTGGCGGAGTATGTCTTTTAATATAAATTGCGAAACCTCTAAACCGGCAAGATTTGGCAATATTACGGGATTGTCAAATATATTCCTTTCTTCCAAAAATGCCCAATTATCCGATACCGTGTTATAAACAAGCGAAAAAAACGAATGTATTTGCATCTTTTCTATACATGCCGTTTTAAGTTTGTCATAAACTTTGTTTGCAAAATCATTTTTTAATGTGGAATTTTGGACAAGAACAAGTATTTCGGAGGCGGGTATTCCGCTATTGATAAGCTGCGCGTACTTTTCAATAAGCAAATCGGTTTTGTTTGATGCAATACTCCCCTCAATTATCAATTTCAATACTCCTTATAAAGTATATTTTAGCACAAAAACCCGTCAAAACTACATTCATAATATGATTGTCAAATATTGAAAAAAAAGCTATTATAAAACTATCGAAAAAGTGTTGTACAGACAATTAATCAAAGGAGAAGAAATCATGGCAACAAAAAAAGTTAATTTAACATTGGAAGAACAAATCGGATTTTCGGCAGGAGAAATCTACAACTACTTACACACAAACGGAACAACTACTTTTGCAAAAATGAAAAAAGAGTTAGACCTTAAAGGTAATTTTGCCGATTTAGGATTGGGCTGGTTAGCAAGAGAAAACAAAGTTGAAATTTCTCAAAAAGGACCTGCTGTTAAAGTAAGTTTAAGATAATAACGGATTTACGCTATATACAATAAGAAAAGGGCATCGTGATTTTTCGGTGTCCTTTTTCAATATAATTAAGAAATAATTAAAAAACTCATAAAATTGTTAATTTTATATTATCATTATTATAGGAGACATTTTATGAAGTACAAAGATTACTATGAAACATTAGGAGTAAAAAGAGATGCGACGGATTCGGAAATCAAGTCGGCATACAGAAAACTGGCAAGAAAATATCATCCTGATGTAAATAAAACCAAGGAAGCGGAAGAAAAATTTAAAGAAATAAACGAGGCATACGAAGTCTTGGGCGATAAGCAAAAACGTCAAAGATACGACAGTTTGGGTTCAAACTGGCAATCGGGTGCCGATTATACTCCTCCTCCGGGGTTTGAAAATTTCAATTTCGGCTCGGGTCAAGGTTATCAACAGTTCAATTTTAACGCAGGAAATATGGGCGGATTTTCAGAATTTTTCAGCTCATTATTCGGCGATATGATGGGTGCCGGTGCATCGTCTTCAAGAGGCGGATTTTCCGGTTTTGATTTTGACGATTTCCCTCAGGGCAGAACTTATTCCAAACGAACTTCCGCCAACCGCAGGACTTCACCTAAACCCGAAGATTTAGATATTACAAAAACACTTAATGTTACTGCAAAAGATTTGTTCTCCACAGAACCGATTACGGTGAAGTTTAACGATATGAGAAAATGCACGCAATGTCCTCCAAACGGCGGTTTTTGCAGTGCTTGCGGCGGAACGGGGATAATTAACGAAACAAAATCCATAAAAGTTAAACTTCCCAAAGAAGTCAAAGAAGGTCAAAAAGTAAGACTCAAAGGGGAAGGAAAAACCGATGCTTACGGTCAAAAAGGCGATTTGTATTTAATAATTACTCCCTGTGATTCGGAGTATGAAATAAAAGGTTGTGATTTGACAAAAGAGGTAGAAATTACACCGCCTGAAGCTGTGTTGGGCTGCCAAAAGGATATCAAAACTTTGCATGGTAATATCGGAATAAAAATACCTCCGATGACTTCAAGCGGAAAGATTTTGCGGCTTAAAAACCTCGGATTGCCAAAAAAATCCGGCGGTTACGGTAACTTGAACGCTAAGGTTAAAATCGTTCTGCCCGAAAAACTTACTCAAAAGCAAATTGATTTGTATAAGCAATTAGGAAAATAAATTTAATTTATCTAAATATATCATTGACAAACCCTCGTAGTGCGTGAAAAAATAAATATAGTTGAGGGGGATATTCAATGGTTAAGCAAACATATTTACATGATAAACATATTGCGCTCGGGGCAAAGATGGTAGATTTTGCCGGCTGGCACATGCCTGTTCAATACACATCGATAATTGAAGAACACAAAACGGTTCGTGAAAATGCCGGATTGTTCGACGTTTCTCACATGGGGGAAGTTTTTGTTTGCGGAAAAGATGCAACTGACTTTTTAAATAAATTAGTTCCGCAAGATATTGCAAAACTTGATTATGAAAAAGCTGTCTATTGTCAATTGACAAAAGAAAACGGCGGCATAGTCGATGATTTGATAATTTATAAACTCGGGATTGAGCGGTATTTAATTATTTGCAACGCTTCGCGTGTTGATGAAGATATCAATCGGATTGCAAACCTCAAAAACGGATTTGACGTTGAAATCGACAATCAGTCGCACAATTATTCTCTATTGGCGCTTCAAGGACCAAAAGCCGTTGATATAATGAAAAAGATGGGCTACGATATTCAAAACCAACAATCATTTACGATAAAGCCCGCTAAAATTGCAGGGATAAAACTTCTTGTATCAAGAACCGGATACACCGGAGAAGACGGATTTGAACTTCTTGTCGAAAACGAAAAAGCACAATACTTGTGGGATAAAATTCTTGAACAAGGGCAAGAGTTCGGAATAAAACCAATCGGGCTCGGGGCAAGAGATACTCTCAGGTTAGAGGCTGCACTTCATTTGTACGGCAATGACCTTGATGAAGATACCACACCGATTGAAGCGGGTTTGTCTTGGTCTGTTCCGAAAGATAAGGTTGCCGATTATAGCGGTAAAGAGGTTATAACGGAGCAAATTTCTCGGGGTGTAAGTAAAAAACTGATAGGGCTTGAAATGCTTAATCGTAACATCGCACGTCATGGTTACGAAGTTTATTTTAACGGTGAAAAAGTCGGTTATGTAACCAGCGGTTGTGTTTCACCCTCGACAGGTAAAAATATTGCACTTGCTTATGTAAACAATAACAAAGAAATTTGCACAGGCTCGTGTGTTCAAGTTATGATAAGAGAAAAATTACATGACGCTTTGGTTGTAAAAAGACCGTTTATTCAAAAGAGAAACAGAGTTAAATAAGGAGAAAAAGATGAGTTTTAAAGAAAATATACTGTGTGCAAATTCTCACGAATACGTATTGAAAAATGACGAAAAAAACTGTACTGTCGGGTTAACCGATTATGCTATCGAGCAGCTCGGGGATATTGTATTTTTGGAACTTCCCGAAGTTGGCGATGAGTTTGCAAAAGGCGATACGTTCGCAAATATTGAATCTGTCAAAGCCGCATCGGAAATTTACATGCCGGTAAGCGGTAAAATCACCGAAGTTAATACCGATTTGTTGAGTTCTCCCGAAGCGCTCAACGAAGATTGCTATGAAAACGGCTGGCTTGTTAAAATTGAACACACAAAAGATGATGACGAATTTAACGATTTGTTGTCATACTCTGATTATAAAGAAGAATTAGAATAATATGAAAAATTTTTTAGTACATACCGAACAAACAAAACAAGAAATGCTTAATGCAATCGGGCTTGAAAAAATTGAGGATTTGTTTGCTCAAATTCCCGAAAGCGTAAGAATGAAAGGACTTGATTTGCCCGACGGGTTGAGTGAAATGGAAACCCAAAGGCGGATAAAAAAATTAGCCGCCGAAAATAAGTCCGATTATGTTACGTTTATGGGCGGCGGAATTTATAACAAGTTTATTCCGGCATGTATCGCTCAAGTTGCTCAAAGATTTGAGTTTAATACCGCATATACTCCCTATCAGCCCGAAATTTCACAAGGTACACTTCAGGTTATGTACGAATTTCAGACAATGATTTGCACTTTGACCGGCATGGATATATCAAACGCAACCGTTTATGACGGCGGAACGGCTTGCGCAGAGGCTATTCTTATGGCTTGCAGAATTGCAAAAAAATATAAAGTCTGCGTTTTAAATTCGCTCAATCCCGAGTATAAGAAAGTTATCAAAACTTATACCGAGCCGCAATCTGTGGAAGTTGATTGGGTTGATGAAATACCTTCCGATACAAAGGATTATGCTTGCACTGTTGTCCAAACACCGAATTATTACGGAGAAATTATTGAGCCAAAATCGGTTGATTGTTTGCTTGTGGTATGCTGCGATTTATCAACTCTTTCGATATTAAAACCGCCAAGCGAGTATGGTGCGGATATTGTTGCGGGGGATGTTCAAACGCTTGGTATTGCAATGAATTACGGCGGTGCGACTGGGGGATTTATTGCTTGCAAAGAACAGTTTATGCGCCAACTTCCGGGAAGATTAGCCGGAAGAACAGTCGATAAAGACGGCAATCAAGCGTTTTGCCTTACCATTCAAACAAGAGAACAACATATTAAAAGAGAAAAAGCCACAAGTAATATTTGTTCTAATCAGGCATTGGTAGGGTTGTGTGCTACTCTTTATTTGTCTGTGATGGGTGAAAAAGGTTTCAGGCAGGCGGGTTATTTGTCTGCTAAAAATGCTCATTTATTGTCCGATAAACTTGCTCAAAAAGGGATAAGAACGCTTAACAAAAATTTCTTTAACGAATTTGTGATAGAAGTTGACGATAGCGATAAATTTTTGGAAAGGTTAAAAAGTAAGCACATTTTGGGCGGAATAAAACTTGACGAACACAAAATTCTTGTTGCCGCAACCGAAATGATTACCGATGAAGATATCGAAAATTACGTTTCGGTTTAGCCTGTTTTAATTATATCATTATTCTTTCCACTTCACTTTTGTATCTGTTTAAGTTATAATTTATTCAAAGAGAGTTTAACATTTTGAAAGGTGTTTTTTATGAATAAAAGTCAATCTATGGGTATGTACGTAATTCTTGCTATAGTAGTTATGGTTTTTATTTCGACAATATTCATGTCGGGACCGTCAACAAGCACATCAGAAATTTCTTATACTAATTTTTTGCAAAAATTAGATAACAAAGAATTTTCAAAAATTGAAAAATACGATGATATGATAATTGCGGTGCCGAAAGTTCAGCCAAAACAGGAAAATACAACCGGTGACGGTTCTAAAAACACCGTTTCTCCATTATTGATTCAAAATTCAAAAAATATGACAGCTCCTTTATTTCAGTATAAAGTTCAAGTACCTTCAAACGATGAGGAACTGTTAGCGAAATTAAATTCGTCGGGGGCTGACGTTACCGTAAAAAAAACTGCCGAATCCAATCAACTTGCGGGTAATATCGGTACGTTTATTATCATACTGTTTGCGGTTATATCCTTGGGCTTGATGATAAAAGCCATTCAAGCGGGCGGCTCGCAGGCGATGTCGTTTGGAAAAAGCAAGGCTAAAATGCTTTTGGACAGTAAAGTTAAAACTACATTTAAAGATGTTGCGGGTATCGACGAGGAGAAAAAAGAGCTTGAAGAAATTGTCGATTTCCTTAAAAACGGTGAAAAATATATGAAACTCGGGGCAAAAATACCCAAAGGGGTTTTGCTTGTCGGACCTCCGGGGACAGGTAAAACCTTAATGGCAAAAGCTGTTGCGGGTGAAGCGAGTGTTCCTTTTTTCTCAATATCGGGTTCTGATTTTGTCGAGATGTTTGTGGGTGTCGGTGCAAGTCGTGTCAGAGATTTATTTGAACAGGCAAAAAAACATCAGCCTTGCATAATTTTTATTGATGAAATTGATGCGGTAGGTCGTCAGCGCGGCGCGGGTCTTGGCGGCGGGCATGACGAAAGAGAGCAAACTCTCAACCAATTGCTTGTCGAAATGGACGGTTTTGATGCCGATACAAATATCATTGTTATTGCCGCAACAAACAGACCCGACATTTTGGATAACGCACTTTTAAGACCCGGGCGATTTGACAGACAAATTTAC
>CANQSZ010000050.1 GCA_947626645.1 Candidatus Gastranaerophilales bacterium | reverse complement strand
TACAAACTTTTGTAATGGTTAAATAATTTATTTGCCAAAATATAATTATTAGAATCTTGCTGATCTTTATGTTTTTCAAGATATATAGATAAATCATCTATGACAGAACCGCCAAGATGTTTCTCAAAAAATATGCCATCTTCTTTAATTAAGCATATAAAAAAGAATTTTCTTAAGTTATTTGCTTCCATATTTGTTTCAAATAACTTTTCTTGAACTAGTTGTTCGGCTTTAAGTTGTTTAGTATTGTTTACTTCAGTACAAAATGAGGTATTAACAAACAAAAATATTAAAATTAAAGAAATAATGACTTTTTTCATAAATTTACCCATTATAAAATTTTGTACAAAAAATTGAACAACTATACATTTCTCTATCGGAATTATAGGTGCTTACCGGAATAATAACCTCTTGCGATACTGCCTTCTCCTCGTAATTTACCATATTCCATTATTAATGTTTGTATTCCTTGTTTATCTTCATAACCATATTGGTTATATATATTTTCATTTATCCAAAAAGTAAATATACACTCACCCTCATTACACATTTTGTCTATTTTTACTATAAGTCCGTTTTTTTTGGCTTCTAACACAAAATCATTAGTAATTTTTAATTGTCTTTGGCGGATTTCTGGGTTCTGAGTTATTTGTTGTGTTGTTTCACTATCTGATGAATCAGAATTTGGGGAATGTATAAACATACCAATCATCAAAATAATTACAATAATTCCTAAAAGGGCTTGCCCTAATGTCATTTCTTGTTCTTCTGCCATACCTATCGCCTTCCTAATATTTATAATTTCTAATAAATGCTAAGTTTTTTTATATTTTTTGCTACCTACTATTAAATTCATATATTAATATTAGCATTAAATGACAAATTTTTCAATATAATTAGGATATTTGTGTATATTTTTATTACAATTTTTGATTTTATCATGGTAATGATATGGTAGATATTAAAGCCCGATTGGGTGCAAGAATTAAAGAACTCAGAAAATCCAAAAATATTACACAAGAAGAACTTGTTGAAGTTATTGGGTCTGATACAAATAATTTAAGCAGGATAGAAAACGGCAAAAAATTTCTGTCAGCTGAAAAACTATCCAAAATTGCTAATGCCCTTAATGTTGACGTAAAAGAATTATTTGATTTTGGACATATATTGTCTGATACTGAATTAAAAAATGAAATCATCTCTGATTTAGATGCTTTATCTTCAAAACAATTAAAATATGTTTATAAGTCATTAAAAAACTTGAAAGAGTTGAATTAATAATCCGATTTATCATATATTCAAACAGAATTTGCTACGTTGTTAGGATTTTTTTTGGGGGGAGGGTAAATCGGTTTTGATAACATATATTTACTTCATTATGAACAAAATTTCAAAAAATAAGTTATAATAAATAAAGAGGTGAATATGAAAAAAATTTTATGGTTAGTAATAGCGTTTGCGGTATTAGGCACTTATGGGGAATGCTCGACCACATCTTATGACCAATACGGAGTAAAAACCGGTTCATACAATACAAATTCAAACGGCACAGTCGTGCAATATGACCGATACGGACAAAAAACCGGCTCATATCAAAAGACTTCATCGGGATATAATTCCTACGACAAATACGGCATAAAAACCGGAAGTTACAAAACAACAGGAAACACAACCGTTGAATATGACCGCTACGGTCAAAAGACGGGAAGTTTCAAAACCAACACAGACGGAACAGTAACACATTACGACCGATACGGACAAAAAACCGGCAGCTACAAAACGGATTCATCAGGCAGAACCACCGAATACGACCGCTATGGCAAAAAAGTCGGCTCGTTCAAAAATTAATCCGTCAGACATTTTTATTGGCACACAAATTTTGTGCGCCAATAATTTATAAGCCGACTTGCGGTATTTTTTCGGTTTATGTTATATTTATTGAATGACGGAATGGTTATCAAGAACAGAACTTCTAATATCAAAAGAAGGAATCGAAAAACTCAACAAATCCCGAGTGGCGGTTTTTGGCGCAGGCGGTGTCGGTAGTTATGCAATCGAAGCTCTTGCCAGAAGCGGAGTCGGAACAATCGACATCATTGACAACGACAAAATTGCACCCTCTAATATTAACCGCCAACTTTATGCACTTGTCAGCACAATTGGTCAATACAAAGTCGATGTTGCTAAAGCCCGCGTTTTAGACATTAATCCCAATATTAAAGTCAACGTCAGCAAAACTTTTTTCATGCCGGAAACTTCATCCGAGTTCGATTTCCGCCGATATGATTACGTAATTGATGCCATAGATACCGTTACGGGAAAAATTGAACTGATAACAAAATCCAACCTTGCAAACACCCCCGTAATATCATCAATGGGTGCGGGAAACAAACTTAACCCCGCAATGTTTGAGGTCGCGGATATCTACAAAACCTCCGTCTGCCCGCTTGCAAAAGTTATGCGCCAAGAACTCAAAAAACGAGGGATAAAAAGTCTTAAAGTCGTTTATTCCAAAGAAACACCCGTAAAACCTAAAACCCCTCAAACACACAAAGCTCCCGCAAGTATTGCGTTCGTTCCGTCCGTTGTCGGCTTGATTATCGCATCCGAAGTCATTAAAGACTTAACGGGGGCTGAAAATATTTAGTCATCTTCGCCGTTGATAACCCTTACGGCTTCTTCTTTTCCCTCTATAAACGATTTTTCATCATCGGGTGAAAGCAAGTTCAAAAGATAGGAAAAATTCCCCGCGTGAATTTTTTCATCCCCGACAATTTCGTTGAGTAATTTTTTTGCATCTTCATTATCTATAGATTCGGATATCTCCTCATATATCTGTATGGATTCATATTCCGATGCGATACTAAATCTTATAGCTCTTATCAATTCTTCTTTTGTAAGTTTTCTGTCACTTTTTTTGCTGTTAAATGCGGTCGAAAATTCCGGCATAATTATCCTCCTTTTTTAAAATTCTTTTTCAAACCGTTCGTTTTATACATTCCTCCTTCGGGCAATATTGAACCGACAAATTTACAAAATTGTAAAGATTAGTAACAAATTCTCCCCAAAAAATAAATTTTTTGGTATAAATATATTTATATATATATGAAAGGATATTATCCGATATACATTTAAAAAGGGATAAATATGTTACCGATACCACCAAATTACCACCCCATAAACGTACCGTACAAACCGGCACAAGAACAAATAGTTATGCCGCCAATAGGTTATTTTTTCAAACCGCAAGAAAAATGTATAAGTTTTTTGGATGCTTGTAAACAGTATTGCGAAGAAATAAAACGTCAAAAAACGCAAGAGGCACAAATCAACGTGCTAAAAAATATAATGCAAAACAACAAAAATTGTCCGCAAGATTTGGACATGGAAGGATTGAGCCGAATGATAATAGACGTTTCAGACCAAACAGGTATTGACCCGATAATGATAACCTGTATCGCTCAGCAAGAAACGAACTTTAACCAAGCAGCCGACACCGGCTCAGGCAAAGGGATTATGCAGGTCGTGCCGATTACCGTTGAGGATATGTATGTCAGACCAGGAATTTATTGTCCCGAAATGAAAAAACTTATTAAAAAGTACAAAACATTAGAAAATGTTTTTGCACAAAAAGATAATAATCCTGATATGAATTTGGGGAATTTTGGTGAAATGCTTTACGAATACGGAAACCACAAAAATCTTTTTAATGCCGTAAAAACGGATACTTACACTGCACTCAAAGTCGGAACTTACTCTTATATAGCCAAACTCCACAGAGCAAAGTCCCTTACCAAAAATCCGGATAATTACGAAAAACTTGCACTGGAATTGTATAACACCACCGAATTGAAAAAAACATACAGTAACAAAGTTTATCAACAAGTAACCAAATACCGCCAAATGTTAAGCGCACTTGACATTACCGTTTAGTTTCGGTTTTAAACGTTGGTTTTTGTTTTATTTATCGGATTCCATGTGTCTTTAAGTTTTTTATCGATTAAATTTTTATAAAAATTTTCTTTATAATTCAATAAATCGAGCTGATTTTTAAGTTCACAGAATTTTTCCATAGCTTTTTGTTTGGTTGATTTTATGATTTCATAACGGTCTTTGATTGTGGAATCACCTACTATACAAAGGTCGATGTATTTTTTTATCGCTTTATTTTCAACCCCGACAGAGCGAAGGCATTTAACGATATTAACCCAGTCCAAATCATTTTCCGAAAAAAGTCGCACATTGTTGTTGTCGCGTTGAACAAACGGAAAAAATCCGCTTTTTGCCCAAAATCTCAACGTATGTTCGGAAACTCCGGTTTTTTCAGACACTTCCTTTATCGTGTACACCTTATACCTCCGACAATTGTCGAATATCATCAACGATAAGTTCTTTTTTAAGCCGATTATCTAAAATCATTTATTAAATCTCCCGTTATCTGATAAAATTTGTAAAAACGACTTCTTCATCTTTCGGGGGTTCAATACCTGCTTGCAGACCCGCCTGTTTACATTTTAAAAACCAAGCCATATTGCGGGCAAGAAATCTCATGTTTTGCAATCCTTCAACATCTTGTCTTACCTCATCAGGCGTTGAACCGTGAACCATATTCCAATATCTTCCGGAAATTATGGGCATTTGAGAAATTGTAAAATATTTATTCAACTGGTCTAATGTGAAGGTAGTGCCTGCACGTCTTGCGCTTGCAACAGAAGCCCCCGGTTTGTGAGCGTAAATTCCTCTGCCCGATCTCCAGCCGGCAAAAAAAGCTCTGTCCATAAATGTTGTAGCAGCACCCGTTGCAGAAGCATAATGAACCGGAGAACCGATTATTAATCCGTCGGATTCCGCCATTTTATCTATAAATTCATTTACTCTGTCATTTATAACACATTTTCCGATTTTTGAACACGCACCGCAGCTTCTGCAAGATACCAAAGGTTCTGTGCCGATTTGAAATATCTCGGAATCAATCCCTTCTTCATTCAATGTCTTTGCTATTTCTTCCAAAGCCGTATATGTACACCCTTGCTTATGCGGCGAACCGTTTACCAATAAAACTTTCATATTTTTTTCACTCCTTATTTAATTATTTAATCGTTTATATTATTAAATTATCACATTAGAGTAACTATCAGTCAAGTAGCGATTAAAATTATATGATATAATAAAACAAAAAAGAAAAGGAGTTTAATATGGAAAATGTAATTTTTACAAGAAGGTCAATCAGAAGATTTGAGCAAAAGCCGGTGGAAGAAGAAAAACTTGAAAGGATACTCAAAGCGGGAATGCAGGCACCATCGGCACACAACTTGCAGCCATGGGAATTTATGGTAGTAACGGACAGAGAAAAACGCGAAGCATTGTCAAAAATGAGCCCTTGGGCAGGAATGGTTGCCAATGCACCCGTTGCAATAATAGTTGTCGGATATCAAAAAAATCCCGACGTTATGAAATTTTTGCCGCAGGATTTAGGTGCTTGCACTCAAAATATTCTGCTGCAAATTGCCTATGAAGGGCTTGGCGGTTGTTGGATGGGATTTTATCCCGATGAACAAAGAACGGAAAATGTCCGCCAATACTTCAACATGCCCGCCGACAGAATCCCGTTTTCTGTTATTGCTTTAGGCTATAGTCAAGATGAAAACCGGTTTATTGACAGAAGCGATATGTCAAGAGTTCATTACAATAATTGGTAATCTATGCTAAAAATTGATTTGGAAAACCTTTTAAATAAAGACCAAAACTTTCACGAAAACAACGATACAGGCAGCTTTTCACCGAGAGATTTTGACAAAAACCTTTTGGAAATTTTTGATGAATACCCTGTTTCACAGGAAGTTTTTGAAGTTTATAAAAAATTTATTCCGATGAAAAGCGATGCCCCCGAAAGTGCAAAGTCGAAATTGTTTGATACAATCAGGAATTTTGCAAAAGAACAAGCCGCTCAACAAAAGTATGCCGATGCGCTTGTTTTATTCAGGTTTTTGCTTGTTAAATCACAATTGCCGAGTGAGGATTATTATTCTATTGCAGAAATATTATTCAAATGTAAAAAGGAAAAGCCCGCAAAAATATTTTTGGATATTTACGAAAAAAAAGAATTAAACAAACCGTTATTATTCCTAACGCTCGGGAATTTTTACAACTTGGTATCAAAAGAATACAAAAAGGCGATAAAATATTACGAGAAGTTTCTTGAAACCGACAAGACAAAACCTTCGATATATATAATTACGGCAAATTTATACACAAAAGCATTTGGTGACGAGGGTTTAAAAGAGTCGATATACTATTTCAACAAAGCCTTAGCCTTAAAACCTGATGACAGACTGATTTTGCACGGATTAGCTTTCGGGTACGAAAAACTTGGCGACAAGGAAAATGCAGATAAGTTTTACAAAAAAATACTTGAAAACAATCCCACAAATATTGACCGCTACAATTACGGATTATTTTTGATAAGCTGCGGTGAGTTTGAAAAAGGACACGATTATTTAAGATATCGCTTTTCGATTGACGATATAAATAATATTTACCCCGCAGAAAAAGAAAAACGATGGGATTTGATATCCGATATAAAAGACAAAACTTTACTTGTACATTATGAACAGGGTTTTGGCGATACAATAATGTATTGTCGTTTCGTTCCTCAATTAAAAAACTTTGCAAAAAAAATCATTTTTGTTGTGCAGGACAGTTTATATGATTTGATAAAAAATTCCCCGAAAATTTCCGAGGGAATAGAAATAATTTCCGACAAAACGGACTTATCAAAAATCGAGTATGACTTTAATATGGGACTTTTGGATGCACCTTATGTATTAAAAACAAAATCCGATGATATCCCTTTGGCTCAAAGTTATTTGGAAATCAGCGAGGATTGCGTTAAAAATTATGCAAAAAAACATTTGAAAAAAAGCGATAATTTAAAAATTGCAATAGCCTGCGCCGGAGACAAAAACTCAAATTATAACATCAGAGATATCGAAATAAACAAATTCAACATATTAACCGATTTGAAAGGGTTGGAATTTTATTCGCTCCAATACAACCAAACACCCGACAATCCCAAAATTATGCCGTTGGGAAATACTTTTAAAAACTTTGTTGATAGTGCGTGTGCAATAAGAAACATGGATTTAATAATCTCGACAGACAACGTAATATTGAATC
The DNA here is from genome assembly GCA_947626645.1 of Candidatus Gastranaerophilales bacterium. GTDB lineage: Bacteria > Cyanobacteriota > Vampirovibrionia > Gastranaerophilales > Gastranaerophilaceae > Zag111. The sequence continues at coordinate 4,422 of CANQSZ010000050.1, read as the reverse complement.
TTGCGGGAGCATTAGGGGTAAAAACGCTGGGACTTTTTAACAAACAGACAAATTACAGATGGTTCAAGTTAAATTCCCCGGACACGGGCTGGTACAAATCGGTTAAACCCCTTCAAGCAAAAGAGCAAAACGATTGGGATGAAGTATTTTCGGAACTGATAAATATTCTGTCAAAAATCACTGTATCTTAAAAACGGATTTAGACCAACGCTTCAACTTTTTCAAACTGTGATTCATAAAGGTGGCGATAAACACCGTCGGGAATATTTATAAGTTCATTGTGATTACCGAGTTCAACAAGTTTACCGTCTTTAATTACGGCAATTCTGTCGGCATTTTGAACGGTCGTGAGCCTGTGAGCAATCACAAATACCGTTCTGTCTTTCATAAGATTTTCGATAGCCTGTTGAACAATTTTTTCAGCCTCATTATCCAAAGCACTCGTTGCCTCATCAAGAATTAAAACCGGTGCATTTTTCAAAAACGCTCTTGCAATCCCGATTCTCTGTTTTTGACCGCCCGATAAAAGAACTCCTCTTTCGCCAATATAAGTATCTAACCCCTTATCAAGCGTTTTTACAAAATCTTCCAAATAAGAATTCCTTATTGCCCTGTGCAAATCATCTTCCGTGGCATTTAGGTTTCCTATCATTATATTGTCTTTAATCGTTCCGGAAAACAAAAAATTATCCTGAAAAACTATCGAAATGTTATCTCTCAAAGATTCCAAAGTGAAATCGCGAACATCAGTGTCGTCGATGAAAATGTTACCCGATTTAATATCGTAAAATCTTGGGATAAGATTAACAATGGTACTTTTGCCCCCGCCGGAATTGCCGACCAGCGCAAAGGTTTCACCCTTTGATACTTTAAAAGACACACCCTTTAATACGGGTTTGTTCTTTTTATATTCAAATTTTACGTTTTTAAATTCAATGCCGTTATTAAGACCTTTCATAACGGTTGCATCGGGTTTATCTTTTATTGAGGGGATGCTTTCCATTTGATGAATAACACGCTCTAAAGCCAGCAAAGCGGTTTGCATGTTTCTTGCATCGTTTCCGAGCAATTTTATCGGAGTGTAAAGCATAATTAACGCCGTAATAAACGAAACAAAATTACCGCTTGTAATCTTATGAGTAACAATCATATAACTTCCCAAACCGATAACGGCGGCAATTCCGATTGATACCATTATGTGCATCATAGGCGACAACCAACCGGTCTTTTGGGTAATTTTCATACTTAAATGGAAAACACTGTCCAAATCATCACTGAATGATTTGCTCTGATGATTGTACAAATTATACGCGGTAATAACTTTATTTCCCGCAAATGCTTCATTATATGCGGTGATAATTTTTCCGCCGGCAGATTCTGATTTTTCCGTGACGGATTTTATCATTGCTCTTAATTTTGTCAAAGGTATAACCGCGCATATAAGAACAACTATTGCAATTATAGCCAATTGCCATGAGTTATACAACAAAACACCGATTAAAGATATTGATGAAAATACCCTCGAAATACCGGATTTCATATTGTTTAACAAACTTCCGCAAGCCGCATTAACATCATTGTTGAATAATCTCATAATGTCGCCCGAGGTCTTTGTGTCAAAAAAAGCAGAATCTTTGTGCATTAATTTGTTATACAAAGTTTTCTTAAAATCGTTGGTTACTTTCCCGCCGACCCAAGCGTTCATATATGTCGAAAGATAATTCAAAAGCCCTTGGGTAGAAGTAAAACCTACAATCAAAAACGGTATATACCACGGAGATTGCACGGTTTTATCAACCATAACGATATCCATATAAGGTTTTAAAGATAACGCTATAACCGCATCCAACGAACCGATTGGAATTGCCAACCCTAATGCCAAAATCGTTCTAAACCAATACTTTCTGAAATACGGTACTACTTTTAAATAATTTTTTATAATCCCGTCTTTATCAATTTTTTTTATTATATTTTTGAAATTTTCTACAAATGACATATATATAATCCTAACATAAATAAACAAAAATATAAAATTACATACAAAAAAAGAATAACAAAACAAACATCGGTTAATACAATTGCAGTTCGGATAAAAAAAGTAAATAACTCTATATATTATAACGGTTGAGCATAATATGACAAAAACAGAGTTTAAACTGCATAGTATATGGTTGATTTTATTATTTACGGGTTTGTCTTTAAATATAACCATGGCGCAAAGTGTCAATAGCGAAGCGGAATTTCTAGAACTGTACAGAAACGGAGGCACAAATACCGATATAGAATTGATGAACGATATAGAATTGAACGAAGATTTGGGAACGCCAAGTGCCGGTACGGTTAAAATATTCGGTAATAATCATATCATTGACGGCAAGGGACACGGCGGAATAATTCTTCGGGGAAACCAAACACTTGATTTGGAACAGGTACAGATGCAAAATTTTCATAGCGAAAACGGCGGAGGGATTTACAACAACACATCAAGTAACATTGAAAACTTTAACGGAAAATTTCTGAACAATTCATCAAAAGCTGACGGCGGAGTAATGTTTAATTCCTCAAAAATTGAAAATATAAGCGGCGAATTTAAAGATAACAGTGCTGCCACAAACGGCGGTGCGATTTACAATAGCTTCCAAGGAGAAATAAAAAATATTTCAGGCAGATTCGAGGGTAATCACGCCGAGCAAAGCTCGGGCGGCGCGATTTTTAACTCCGGAAAAATTGATAATATTGATGCGGATTTTGAAAATAATTATACCTCATCAGACGGCGGAGGCGCCATCACTAATTGGACTGATATAAACAGTATCAAAGGTAATTTTAATTCAAACAGAGCAAATTCTTCGGGCGGTGCGATTTATAATGTCGGAACAATAAAAAATATTAATGCCAATTTTAACAACAATATCTCGGAAGATGCCATGTACGGTATGGGCGGCGGCGGTGCGATTTACAACCACGGTACAATCGAAAAACTCTCGGGCAGATTTGAAAACAACACCTCAAAAACCGACGGAGGAGCTATTCATAACATATTCGGCACAATTAACATTGTCTCTGATGAAAACGAAACTTTATTCAACCAAAACACCGATTCCTCCGGAAGCAACGCCATATTCAACGAAGGCGGGATTATAAATTTTAACGCCGGTAATTACGATATCATTATCAATGACGCAATTTCGGGCAGCAAATTGTTCGGCGATTCGACAATTAACATCAATCCCGAAAACGAAAATTTACCAAATACGGGAAAAGTCGTTATAACGGACAATGTTTCGCAAAACGATGTGAATATGTATAACGGAACACTTAAACTCGATTCTGTTACCAAAAATGGTATCGAATATTATGCAAATTTCGATGAAAGTGTTAATTTTAACTACTACGGCGGAACAATTGATATTCAAGACGGACACACCCGAAATACAAACCTCGGCAACCTTACACTCCATAGTGATTTGTATTTGAAAATTGACGGCAACTGCAAAAATCATAATTCCGATACCATAACAGCCGACTCCTTCACTTCAAACGATTATAAAATTGACATAACAGACATTAATATAATAGAACCCGCGACCGAAAAAGAACTCGAATTTTGCCCCGTAGGCTCGGATTGCAGCCAAAGTACAAAACAATCACTGCTTGATTCTATGGAATATAAAGGTGATGAAATTATTGAAACCCCCATATTCAAATACCAAACTTTTTATGATTCGGATAAAGGGGTTATCGTATTGAGAAGAATGGTAGAACCCGAGCCGACGCCCGAGCCGGACTTTGACAAATACAATCCCGCGATTTTTACATCTGCCGTTGCTTCTCAACTCGGCGGTTATCTTACGCAATTAAACTCATATAATCAGGCATTTGACAATATGGATATGTATATGATAATGCCGCTTATTCAAAGAAAAACAATGAAACTGCAAAATAAATATGCTTATTCGGGTGCTAATTTAATCTATCAACAATTATATCCGCAGTATTCAAACAAAAGCGTTTGGATAAGACCGTATTCGATATTTGAAAATGTCCCGTTAAAGAACGGAACAAGGGTATCGAATGTGGCATACGGAACATTTTTAGGCGGGGAATCGGAACTTATAGAACTTAAAAACGGTTGGGATTTAATTTGGGGCGGATATTTAGGTTATAACGGTTCGCACCAAACATACCAAAGGGTAGGGATTTACCAAAACGGTGCGACATTGGGAGGGGTTGCGGCAGTTTATAAAAAGAATTTCTTTTCGGGGTTGACGGTGAATGTGAGTGCAAACGGCTGCGAGGCAAATAATATGTACGGAAAAGAAAATTTCGGAATGCTTATGACGGGAATTGCCTCAAAAACCGGTTACAATTTTGAAATAGGTGAGGGAAAATTTATTATTCAGCCTAATTATCTTATGAGCT
>CANQSZ010000049.1 GCA_947626645.1 Candidatus Gastranaerophilales bacterium | reverse complement strand
TTTGCTTAAAATCTTTGGATGCCATACAAGCAGTTCCCAATATATAATAAAACGAGTAATCGTCATTTTCACTATAATCAAGCCCCTTTTTTGCAACCTCGATTGCTTTGTCCAATTCCGACGTTTTTATATACACAATCGATAAACTTTTATAAGCATCGACATACTCCGGTCTTAATTCAATAACGGTATTATAAGCATGCTTTGCGGGAATATAATCTTCGAGATTATCATAACAACACCCCAGATAATACCAGCACAGAGCATCATCTTGACGGTATTTGATAACATCTTCAAGTATAATTCTTGCACCGTCATAATCTTCAAGATTAACCTCGCACAAAGCAAGCAGCCTTTGCGCATCAATATCCGAACTGTTTGATGTTAAAAAATTTTTTAATGTTGATTTAGCTTCCGAATATTTGCCGTTTTGTATAAGCTCGTAAATCTTGTCAACTTCTTTATCTTCCATAGCAAACACATTATATCCCAAAAAAGGATTTTGTACAAAACCTATTTAATCCGCAGTTTCATGGCGAATTTTACCGCAAAATTTACAACCCCCGACGGCAAATACGAAAGTATCCGTGCAAATTTTGCATCAGCTCCGATTGTATAAGAAGGTTTCGGATTTTTTTTGAGCGCGATATTTTTAATCTTCTTTGCTGCCGAAACTGCCGTTAGCCCTCTGTGGGAATTTAGCAGGGCATTGCGTTTCATAAAATTCATCTCTTTTTCATATCCTTCGGATTTTTCAAGGACTTTTTCGTTAATTTTGACGGCTTTTTCCCAAAGCGGGGTTGAAATCACCCCGGGTTTAACAGAAATTACGTTTATATTTTTATGATTTTCCAGTGCAAACGCGTTGAAAAATATATCCAATGCACGCTTTGAAGCGCAATACGGACTTATAAACGGGAATTGCCCGAAACTTGCCATTGAACTTATATTGACAATTCTGCCGGATATCAAAATATCACAAAGTTTTTGGCTAAACTCGATATGCGAAAAAGTGTTCACTTGAAATTGCTCTTTAATACGGTCAATATCAATATCTTCAACCGCGCCGGAAATAACAGTTCCCGCGGCATTTATCAAAATATCGACTTTATCGGTTTTTGACTTAATAAAATCGGCAGCCGAAGAAATTGAACCGGATTGGAGCATATCAATATAAAACCAAATTACGTTATTGCCAAAATCGACACATAAATCCTTGTTCCTATATCCGGCAAAAACAGTATAACCGTCATCGAAAAAGAGTTTGACAAGTTCTTTTCCGATACCGGAGGTTGCACCTGTAATTACAACAGTTTTAGTCATCTTTTAAAATTACATACCCATGTAAGATGCAAACAGCGGTAAGTACAAAGCTGCAGCAAGTACAAGTACGATAGAACCGATTACGATTAACATTATAGGTTCAATCATTTTTGTCATAATATCGATAATTGTATCTAACTGTTTATCAATATAGTTAGTAGCCTGACCAAGCATATCGCCCAAACGACCTGATTGTTCACCTGTTGCAATCATAAACAAAATCATCTTGGGCATTGTACGTGTAGCACGCAAAGCGGCAGATAAATGCTGACCTTGCTGAACTCTGACAGTCGCATCTTCAACACGGGTTTCCAAAGTATGATTTGTCAAAGTCATATTTGCAAGATACAAACATTCCAAAATAGGAACACCCGCATCATAAGCAACTTGCATGACCGCAATGAAGTTTGCAAAATTAGAAAACTGAACCAAATCCGAAATAATCGGAATTTTCAACGAGGCATCGTCGATTTTCCAACGACTGGGTTTCCAACGGAACAGGAAGTTAATAAACGCACCCGCACCGAAAAATCCTATGGGAATTGCATACCAATTCTTTTTCATCCACAAGCCCATCTGCATTAAAACACGTGTAATCCACGGCAATTGCATACCCATTGAATCGAACATCTCTTTGAATACGGGGAATACGAATACCAACATGACAACGACGATAAATGCAGCCAAAACAATGACGAACACAGGATACATCAATGTTCCGATAACCTTAGACTTAATAGCCGCCTGTTTATTCAACAATTCCAACAAACGGTCTAAAGTTTTTTCCAATTCACCGGAATCTTCACCGGCTCTTACCAAACCGATATAAACTTGTCCGAATTGTTCGGGATATCTGGCAATTGTACCGGCGAAAGTACCGCCGTTCATAATCTGACGTCTTAATTCCATAGCAACACGTCTGATTTTCAATTTAGCGGCATCGTTTTCAATGAACAAAAGCGATTCAATAATCGGAATGCCGGCAGCTGCCAAAATTTGAAGGGTTGAAGTAAAATCAATCTGGTCCGCCAAGCCCAATTTAGGCATTATACCGGTTGGTCCTTTTTTATCATCTTTTTGAGTCGCATTTTCTTCGGTTATACTTGTTGCCGTGAAACCGAGCTGCTTAACCGCGGCACGTGCCTCACGCATATCATCAGCTTCAACTTTACCTTTTACAAGTTCGTTTGTTCCGTCTTTTATTGCAGTATAATTATAAACCGTCATAATTCGTTATTCTCCCGCTATACCTAACACTCTGACAAACTCTTCAATCGTTGTTTGTCCTCTTAGTATATGACTCAAACACGATTTTTGCAGAGTCAACATGCCGTTTTCAACCGCGCTGTCCTCAATTTCCAAATCGTGAGCACCTTGAGCTATAAGTTTTTTAATCTCTTTTGTTATTTGCATAATTTCATATACACCCAAACGACCTTTATAACCTTGGAAGTTACATTTGTTACAGCCTTTTGATCTGTATATCGGTGTATCCATCAACAATTGAATTTCATCTTCATCTCTTGTAACCATCAATGCTTCTTCTCTTGTGCAATGATATTCTTCTTTACAGTCATCGCAAAGTTTTCTTACAAGACGTTGTGCAATGACACCCGATAAAGTTGAAGATACCAAATAATCCTTCGCACCCATTTCAATCAGACGTGTAACGGTTGCAGCAGCAGAGTTTGTGTGAACCGTACTCAATACAAGGTGACCGGTTAATGCCGCTGATATCGCAATTTCTAATGTTTCATAGTCACGAATTTCACCGACAAGTATAATATCGGGGTCTTGACGTAAAATAGCACGCATACAAGATGCAAACGTAATACCCGCTTTTGCGTTAATTTGAGATTGGTTTACACCCTCAAGTCTGATTTCTATAGGGTCTTCAATCGTTGTAATGTTAACCGATTCATCGTTTAAACTTTTCAAAACCGAATACAAAGTCGTCGTTTTACCGGAACCTGTGGGACCTGAGGTTAAAATGATACCGTTCGGGCAAGACACCATATCTTTAACCTTCTGCACATCTTCTTTTGTCGCACCGATTAGGTTGATTTCCTTGTCGGCTGATTTTAAAGATACGGCAGGGGCTAAAATACGGATACAAACCTTTTCCTTTCCGGATACGGGCAATGTGTTGATACGGAAGTCGTAAGAGCCGCCGTTATACGTAATTGAGAACGTACCGTCTTGCGGACGTCTGTTTTCGGCGATGTTCATTCTTGACATAACCTTAAAACGAGCAATAACCGATGTTTCAACTTTTTCAGGTACATCAAGAACTTTTGAAAGCATGCCGTCTTTTCTGTATCGAACAATATATCCCGACAATCTCGGCTCGATATGAATATCTGAAACTTTATTATCAATCGCGTTTGTAATAATTTGGTTAACGAATTTTGAAACAGAACCGGTAGCATCTTGAAGTTCGGCATCCACTTGTTCCCACAAGGTCGCTTCTTCTTCCATATCGACTGTTTCGGTTTTAATCTGTTCAATAATTTCTTCCGTCTGTCTTTTTGATTCCGAGAAGAACGTGTTAATTGCTTCTTTAAACTCATAATGAGTCATCAACAACTGTTTCGGATTTTGACCGGTCAAATAAATAATTTCTTTCAAAACATCCTGTTTAACGGGTTTTACAACACCGATTACAAGAGTTTTACCGTCGGAAGAAACAGGTATAACCGAATTGGACTTAATAAAATCTTCCGGCAATATATTGACAAATTTTTTCTGAGAAACCAACTGATCAGCCGTAACCAAATCATAGCCCGTTTGATCATGCAAAACAGATTTCAATTGGTCAAGAGTGATAACACCCATCTCAAAAAGCATAGAACCGATAGGAATATGTTTCTTTTTGGATTCGGACAGAGCCTTCATGAGTTGAACATCGGTAAGAATACCTTTAGCAACAAGCATTTCACCGAGTTTGCTGCCCGAGCCGCCCGAAGGAGCGGGATTACCGGAACCCGATGAGGCACCGGAACCTGTCGGAGCTTGCGGAGCAGAATTAGCACCTGTCGGATTTTGTTGAGGTGCCGCGGGTTTGTTATCAGACGGAGCCGGTACCATTGAAGCGGGAATAAACGCCATCAACAATTCTCTTAAATCGTCATCACCGACAAGCATAAACTTTACGGGATGGCTAAATTGGGTTTTTAAATAATTACTGACTTCGTCTTTGTTTGAACTCGCGGAAACGGCAACAAACAGAAAGTTATCCTTTACACTAATGGGGACAAATAGTAATTGCCCCATCAGTTTCTTATCAATACCTTCAAGTATTTTAGTATCTATGCTGTTTTTTAATCTGAGTATTAGTGCATTCATTTATATTATTATACTTCGCTTTTCAAAATATGTGTGTATCGGTTAAACGATTATAATGTTGTATCGTCAGCAACAGCATCTTCAGTGTCAACAACGATTTGCGGAGTTAACATGATAACCATTTCTTCTTTAGCCTTGGTCGTTGATGTACTTCTGAAGAACATACCGATTACGGGAATATCACCTAAGAACGGTATTTTGGTAACGTTTTTGTTTTCGGTTTCTTGAATCATACCGCCGACAACAAGTGTTTCACCGTCTTTGATACGAACGCCTTTTAAGTCTAAATTACGTCTTTGAAGTAATGTAGCATACAAGTCGTCTTCACCTGTTTCAGGGTTTCTTGCGGTAACCTGACTTGCAATTGTTGCATAATCGGGTTTGATATCCAATGTTACGTAACCGTCGGGACTGATGAACGGTGTAACCTGAATTTTGATACCGTTATCATCAGAGATTTCGTAGTCTTTTTGAACCTGAGAAGTTCCCGAAGAAGAACCGTTATCCAAGTATTGAGATGTAACTTTCGATACATAATCCGAAGTCAAGTCGATAACGGAAGTTTGACCGCTTGTCATGAGGATTTTCGGATTAGCAAGTACACGACCTTTGCGGTTTTCGATTAAGTAGTTAACCGAATAAACCAACTGTGGCGAGTTTGACCATTTGCCGAATTTACCCGATGTATCGTATTGTCCTTTCTCTTGGTCCCAAGTAGAAGTATCATAGGTTGTATAACCATGACCTGCAAAGAACACCGGATATTGAGGATCGGTTGCAAAACCCTGACCGCCTCCTGCGTTAAACGAGAAGTTGTGGCTCAAGAATTGCCAAGTGTTATCAAATGTTTTGCTGCCGTTTTCATTTAATGAAATAATTTGAATTTCCATATATGCTTGCGGAGCTTTTTTGTCGTTAATAGCGACATATTCTCTAATCATATCGATTTGAGAAGGTGAACCGCCGATAATTTGAATCGTTCCTTGAGTCGGGAAATAAGAAACCGACAAGTTTTTGAAAGACAGACCTTCGATACCTTCACCGGCAGGACCCGCAGAATCAACGGAGCAAACGAGTTTGCCGCCGCCGACCGTAATGCCTGTGCTGCTTGTACCTGCATCGCTGCTGCTGTCGCCGCTATCGCTGCTATCAGAATCATCGGACGCAAATCCGGTTGGAACACCTGCCGCAAAACCTGTTGATTGACTGCCGGAATCTGATGAACCGGTTGCGCCAAATCCGCCGTTTGTAGCACCGCCGCTTGAAACCGTTGATGGTAATAATGTGTTACAAATCAAATCAGCCATCTCGGCAGGCGTTGTATGATTAACCTTAAATGTTGTTATTTGAGGTTTTCTATCGAATTGGTCAACTATTTTTCTTGCCATAGCAACGTCATTGCTTGTACCCATAACAATCAATTCGTTGGTGGCAGGGTTTGTCGTAACTACAGGCTTTGTGGAAACTCCGGGGTTAACGCCGTTTTTGTTAAATATGTTAGCATTCATAAACGATGCTAAAGCCGCAGCATTAACATATCTTACAGGAATTACCGTCATGCCTCTTTGTGCAACAGCCAAAGACTCATCTTTGGTTGATACAACCAATGTATTTGCCTGTATATCATAGAATAAATTGTGAGTATTAACTACCAAAGACAATGCTTCAGCCAACGGAATATCAACCAAGTCCATTGTTACCTGACCTTCAACCGAAGGTGAGAATATAATATTCATACCCGCTTGATCGGCAAACATTCTCAAAACCTGCTTAACATCGGCATCTCTTAAACTTAAATTTACAATAGAATCCGCATTATTGATTTGCAAGCCTTCTTTAATGCTCGATACTGCCGGTGTTTCACCCGATCTGATACTCGGGTATGAACCGTCATAACCGTAATCATTTACCGCAAACGATGCAGCCAATGAGTTTGTTACCGCGAATGCCGATAACATAATACATGCAACAATTTTTTCTCTAATCTTATTTTTCATATCTGCTCCTGCTTTATTTATAATTAACCTTTTCTACCACCAAATCTGTTTTTCAAATTATACAAATCATTCTGCGACTTATCGAAACTGTCTCTTTCAAATAATTCACCGATACTTGCGGAATATACATTTGAGCCCAAGCTGACTGTTATCCAGTTGGGATTAATTTGAACAACTTTATATTCTTGACCGATAATCTTATCACCGGTTCTTACCAAATAATCTTTATCATCAACATTTATGATAGCTGACGGACTTGTTTTGTTATACATAATACCGACAACTTTAGTTCTCGTAATCTTAGCCGCAGCAGACTCTGCCGATGCCAAAGAAGTAGGAGGAACAGGAAGGTTAAACTTGTAAGGACTTATATCATCCTGCTCACGAATTGTAACACCTTTCAATTTAATTAACTCGGAAATTTTAGCATTATGAGCATTGGCTTCCGCGATAGCAGAATTTACCGCACTGTCAAACGCCTCAACTTCTTGAGAAGGCATAAAAGGATCGGCTCTGCCGATGTCGGTAACGTCGTATGACACCATGGTGCTTGCTTCTTTTGATTCAACATCCAATTCCGTACTGTTCTCGTCAGGAACATTAACATTTTCCTTTGCTTTAGGCTCGGCATCGGCATCGGCAACAGGTTGTGCCACCGGAACCGGAGTTTCTTCTTCCGCTGCTCCGCCGCCTATATTCTGCAAAAATCCACAACCGCCGGCGATAATACCAACGGTAAATACAGCCGCCAATAATGCAAATACGCATTTCCCGCGTCTGCTGAACGTATTATCTAACCAACTTTCATTCCTAGAATAATTTGTATTCACTTCTCTCCACCCATCTTATAATTGTATTTCTTTTACAATTACCATTATATTAAAGCTCTTACATTTGTATATCAGTTATTTAATGTATTTTTACACGATAACTGTTTATATAACGATGATAACATATTACTTTAATTAAGGCAAAAATGAGAACTTTATAAAAATTTTATCGCAAAATTACCCCAAATACCCTATTTTAAAGGCTTTATAAATGTTTACATTTTGTAAACATTACCCGATGAGCAGAAAATTTCAATCCAAAGGTTTAGATAAAATCAGCCGCGAATGACCAATCGCTCCAATTTCCTTACAAAACGTACGATTTTTGATTCTTTATCGGCGGTAATCGAATCCACAAGAACCGTACCGCAGCCCAAAAATTTTCCGCACAAAATATCCGTCAAGGGTCTGTCGCCTATCAATACACATTCGTTAATATTAATATCATGTTCTTTTAAAAATTCTTTTGTTTTTGCAACTCTCGGTTTACCCGCATTAAAAAGAACGGGGAAATGCGATATTTTCTTCACCTTATTAATATAATCAATATTTTTATTATTGGAAATAACCGCGATAAAAAATTCCTCGGAAGCTGCTTGCAGCCATTGAGAGGTTTTTTCGGTATAATATCCCGATTTTGATGCCATTATTGTACTATCCAAATCAAACAACAACGCTTTTATTCCTGATTCTTTCAATTGCGAAAAATCGATATCATAGATACTTTTTAAATTATAATCAGGTTTAAGAAACATTTTCTTTCACTCCCAAAGTTCTTGCAATTGCAACCGTATAATCCAAAGGCTCCGAGGACAATTTAACATACACATCGGCATTTGTATTGGCAAATTCAAGCCGTTCGCCCTTTTCATCCAATATTTCAACAATTTTTGTAACAAACTGCTCTTTCGGGGTAATAATTTCGACTTCATCGTTTAAATAAACTTTGTTTTTAACTTTTACAAAGAACAAATTATCCTCGGATTTTGATTCAAAAACCACATCACAATATTTTTTACGTTCATGAACTTCAAACAAAAAATCAGCCCCCGCCAACCCTTTTGATATATCGTAACTGTAGCTTTCACTATCATTATTCCCGAAAACAAACCCTTTTGTGTAACCTCTGTTGCCCACTTTTTTTAACTCAATCAGATACTTTGACATATCTGCATCGGGGTTTTCGTAAATTTCATCAATTGCAGCGCGATAGGTCTTTGCAACAGCCGAAACATAATACAAACTTTTTGTCCTTCCTTCAACCTTTAAAGAATCAACTCCCGCATCAATAAAATCTTTTATATGTTCAACAAGGCATAAATCTTTCGGGCTTAAAATATGCGAACCTCTTTCATCCTGATTTATTTCATAATATTGCCCCGGTCGTGTTTCTTCAACCAATTTATAGCTCCAACGACAAGGCTGAGAACAGTTCCCCTGATTAGCTTTTCTTTCGCCGTTTGTGAAATAATCGCTCAGAAGGCATCTTCCGGAAAAAGATACGCACTGCGAACCGTGAATAAAACATTCTATTTCCATATCGGGAACTTGTTTTTTTATTTGAGTAATTTCCGCAAGTGAAAGCTCACGAGCCAAAACCACACGTTTTGCTCCCATATCACGCCAAAACTTTACACATTCATAGTTTAATATATTTGTTTGGGTACTCACATGGATATCAACATCGGGCATGTACTTACCCAAAAGGCGCAATATTCCGAAATCACTCACCAGTATCCCGTCGGGGTTTGAATCTTTTATGATATCCATGCAACCTTCAAGATGTTCTATATCGGAATTAAAGGCGAAAATATTTAAAGTTAAATAAGCCTTTGCGCCCAATTCATGCGCTTTTGATACTGCCTGTTTCAAATTATCCAAAGTAATAATTTCACCTTTTCGCATGGCTCTAAGGCTGAAATCAACAACCCCCAGATAAACAGCATCAGCACCGTATTTTACGGCATACTCTAATTTTTCCAAATTACCCGCAGGCATCAGTAATTCAACTTTTCGCATAAATCAATAATAGGATAAACTAAATTAATAATCAACCAAACAGGTGATGATGTTTTGCCGTAAATGTGGAAAATAGAAATATAAACAAACATTTTATCGGAGAGAAATTTTTATGAGAACTATTGTTAATGCTACAGATACCCTGAAAGAAATATGGTCTTATCAACATCCCGTTATGCACACTTGGTTTTTATTCAGTGCGGCGTCTTTAGGATGTATGTTTACTTTATTGTTTTTTATATTTTAAATCCTTAAATTATGATTAGTTCTATACCCCGAAAAAAACAAGAACACAAAGTTCTTGTTTTTCATTTATAAAGATTTTCCATAAAAGTTTAGAGCAATTTTTTAACATCCTCTGTTATTAACTCTTTTTTAAGCCTGTATCTTTGATAAAGTTCATCCAACGGAACTCTGTCGGTAAATTCTTTTTTAGCACCGTAATTAAGAACTTTCACATCGGAAGTTGAATAAAATCTTGTGATTTTTTCACCGAACCCACCGTCAAGGCAGCCGTCTTCAAGAGTTATGACTATATCATGATTTTTCTTTAAATCTTCCAAAAGTGCCGTATCAACACCGGTCAAATATACAGGATTAATCAATGTTGCATCGACTCCCAATTTATCTTTGATTTCTTTTTGAGTTTCTTCGCCCAATTTGAAGAAATTACCCGCGGCAATTATGGCAACTTTTTGCCCTCTGTGAGCGACTTTAAACTTGTTCAAATCCGAATAATCGGTATTATCCTTTTGACCTGTTGAAACGACATCCCCCGAAGGAACTCTTATTGCAACGGGGTATTTGTCCTGTTCAACCGACCAATCAAGCATTGCAAGGTATTCTTCTTTTGTTGTCGGTGAAAGGTAAACAATATTGGGAATATTTGATATCAAAGGAATATCAAATATATTCAGGTGGGTAACATCCGTTCCCGAAATTCCGCCCCCAAAAACAAGAATTGTAGCCGGAGCGTTATTTATCGCAAAATCCTGAGACAACTGGTCATAGGCTCTTTGGATAAATGAACTCATAACAGCAAAAATCGGTTTTGCACCGCATTTTGCAAGCGCTGATGAATATGCAACAGCATGTTCTTCTGCAATACCTACATCTGTGTATTGTCTGCCAAGAGTATTTCTAAATTCTTTGTCAAACCCGAATACCCCCGGAGTTCCTGCATTAACTGCAATAACAGTTTTATCAACTTTTGTTTTGTCTAAAATATATTGACGTGTAAGAGATGTGTAATTTTCAACAAATTCAACGGGTTCTTTATTTTCATCCAAAGTTCCGGGCATAATCCAGTGGAAAGCTTCTTTATTCTGTTCTGCAACTTCAAGCCCGCATCCTTTAACTGTTCTGATATGAACAACTACAGGGTGATTTGAATCTTTAACTTTTTCAAAAGTTTCAACAAGTTTTTCAACATTGTTGCCTTCATTTACATAATAATAATCAAAGCCTAAAGATTTAAAGAAATTACATTCAGCTTTTCCGTCTGTTTCTCTCAAAAGTTTTAAGTTATCATACAGTCCGCCATGGTTTTCCGCAATAGACATGTCATTATCGTTAACAATAATTATTATATTGCTGTCCATAGAAGCAGCATTATCCAAACCTTCCAAAGCCTCGCCGCCACTGAGTGAACCGTCACCAATAAGCGCAAGTACATTACCATTTTCACCTTTCAAATCTCTTGCTTTTGCAACACCGCATGCAAGCGATACAGAAGTTGAAGTGTGTCCGACTTTGAACAAATCGTGTTCACTTTCCTCAGGTGCAGTATAGCCTGTATAAACATTATATTTATCAGGATCTGTAAAACCTTCTTTACGCCCTGTCAAAATCTTATGCGGATAACATTGATGAGAAACATCAAACACAAATTTATCTACAGGTGAATTAAAAACATAATGCATAGCAATAGTTGCTTCCACAACACCTAAATTCGGTGCCATGTGACCGCCTGTTGTATTAACCTTTTTTATAATAAGTTCTCTGATTTCACCCGCCAGGGATTTCATTTCATCAAACGTAAGTTTTTTGACATCATCCGGTATATTAACTTTATCTAAAATCATACTGTCTCCTTATTTTAACTTTTTCAATGAAGAAATAAAGTTATTATGTTCAACATCCCCGTCAACTTTTGTCATAAATATTTGAGCACCGCGCTCATCTTCCAATTCAGGTAATTGTGATAATTCAGCTTCATAATAGTGCGCATCATTTCTCGTATTCATAGGCATTCTGTTTGCAAGACTGTTCAATGAAACATTTCTCAA